>DPYP01000127.1:1827-6193 GCA_003545375.1 Lentisphaeria bacterium | reverse complement strand
GTTGGACATCTCAGGAATTGAAGAATAGGTAGGGCTCAAGACATGGGAGAATCTGTTGCAGTTCCGCCCGTTGTGTCCGGCAAGGATAGCGCTCCGAGGTGGATCAAGGTGACGGATCAGGCTGGCGAGCGTGCGCACCTCTGTGCGTCCGCCCACGGCGCCGCACGCTCGCCAGCCGCGGGCACGGCACCGCTCGCCACCGTAAGCAGCAACAGGCCCAGTACAAAACCACGTCGTCGATCACGCATCAATCACCTCTTTCTATAGAATCTCCACTTCTGCCACAACCCCTTCTTCCACGTCAACATCCACGGACGTTGCGCCGGCGTGAACGGTGCAGTGCTTGATATTGCCTGCAACGGTCCAGTCGGTATTCACCAGGTAGACCCGCTTGCCGTCACCTTCCGGATAGACAAAGTAAGCCACCTCGCCGCCGCCGCCGGTCAGCCGTACCGAGCTGTCGAGCGACCCCGCGATGTCGTCAAGCCAGGCGCGAACAAGCGGCAACAGGCCGCCATGCCCGAAGTAGTCGCTGGTGGCCCACGTATAGACCCGCCCTTTTCCCAGGCGATGCTCAACCAGAAGCGGCCGGTCCCCGGCATGAAGGAGCGCCTTGGACGCCGCACCCAACGTCACATTCGCCAACGTCGGTGTGCCGTCTTCATCATGGGTTAGACAGAACCGGCGCCTGTTCAATGCCACTTCTGTGCCGGCTTCTGCCGGCTCCAGCCCGTCGATGCCCAGACCGCATAGCCGCTCGACCGCGGCTGCCGGTGGGAACCTAACGGCCCCGTCGCGTATGACGGTGGTTCTGTCATCGGAGACCTGGAGCTGGGCCAGGCCCAGGACCAGCGTCCCGCCCTCGTTTACCCAGGCGGCAAGCGTTTCCATGTCGGCCTCCTGCATGGTGTGCCAGCCCGGCATGAGCAGGAATCGGTAAGCGGCGAGGCATGCGGCATCCGCCTCGATAGGGACGACGTCAACCTGGCCATGGGGCGTGCCCGCAAACCAGCGGCGTAACGTGGATGCATCCCGGAGCACCGGACACAGCCACACGCCGGGCAGGAACACGTCGGCCAGAAGCCAGCCGCGTTCCGGCCGGCCGTATTCCCATTCGGGTGCTGCCGGCCCGAACCCTTCCCAGACCCGGACCGGTCGTTGGGGGTTCAGGCTCATGCCGCCCGTGATGGCCTCGTGCCGCCCGTACAACAACCCGATATCGACCTCCGGGAACGAGGGGCGGGGGTGCTCGGCGGCCCAACGGAAGAAGCGCGCTGTGGACGCCTGCCGTTCGGCGGGCAGCGGATCGCTCGGTCCGCTCACGAAACTGTGCACCTTGGCCAGCCCGCCTTCCTCGTCTTCGATCAGCGAGGCCCCGGAAAGATAGCCCAGGGCCAGGTTCATCCAGTACATGCGCTCGTGGCGGAAGTCCTCGGGCGAGGTGTTGACGTGACAGGCAATGTGCAGACCCCAGAAGTCCCTGGCGTAAGCCCGGGCCGCGCCGCGTGCCTCGGCCAGCAGCAGGCTCGTGTTCCCCGTCATGGTCTCCGACAGGATGAGATCGACGCCCGCCTTGTAGGCGTAGCGGTGCGCCAACATGGCCTCGCCGAGCAGGCGCGGGACCGACTCATCGCCCGTCCGGTACGCGGCCCGCACCTCGTCCAGGTAGGCTTGCTCGGCCTCGGCGACGGTTCGCGACGCCGGCCAGTCCACACCACGCCTTCCGGCATAAAGCGGCAGACTCAGTTCGTGGTGTTTCATCCCCACGAAGCGGTCGCCGCCCAGCTCCGCGGCCAGGGCTAGCAGGTCCGTAAGCGTGAAGGCCGGGCCGCCCGGTTCGGGTATGGCGCTGGTCGTGCCCACGTTGACGGCAAAGTAGATGCCGTTCTCCCGGCATGCCGTGAACATGCGGCGCCAGTCCGAGGGGAATACCCGGTCGGACTCCGTGCGGAACAGGACGTAGTTCCCGGCGGCTGTCGCCGCCATGTATCGGACGGCGGCGTCGATCCAGCCGTTTTCGGCAGCCATCATGTTGGTGTCAAAGCCCAGGATCAGCCCCTTGCCCCCGCTGGGAACATCAGCGGCCGTATCACGCGCGGGCCGCGTGCCGTCAAACCATTCCGCCCTGAACGGCAGGTGCGTGCGCGTGGTCGGCCAGTGCGGCGGGGGGGCTTCGATCGTCGCCCCGTGCAGGACCAGGTAGACGCCGTCCTCGGACATGTTTCGGATCGCGAGGGTCCGCGGCCCGGGTCGGCCGGCCGGTCCCAGTTCATCGACGTGTTCCAGCGCACTGAACGCGCCGCGCATGTACTTGGCCTTAAGCTCGGCATGGGACAGCGGCTCCCCATCCAGGGCCGTGAGCAGCTTGACGAACGGGCTGTTGCAGGCCCGAACGTTTTCGCCGGTGGCGCTCTCGGACAACGGAACCCAGGGCGCCGCGGTGAAGCGCCAGGTCACCACCGCCGCGCTGTCCGGCTCCCATAAAAAAGGCATCGACACCTCGGCGCCGGGTGGGATCCAGGCGCTTTCACGGTGATGCAGTTCGCGTGGCAGGAACGTGCCCTGCATGTCCGGCAGCCCAAGTGCGAGCCGGCGCCGGCCGTCGCGGGCACCGCTCGCCGCGAAACGTTCGGCGTTCCAGTAGATTCCTTCGTCCTCCACGCGGCAGATCACGAGCTGCGCACAGGAGTACTTGGGGCCGGCAGCGTAGACCAGCCGGTCGCCGGACGGGATGTCGCCGAGTCGGAAGTCCGCGTCCAGCATGCGGGACCGGAAGCTCAGCCGCGTCTCCGCATCGCCTTCCACGTCGATCCGCAGGCCTTCCAGGCCCTTGTACCCGTATACGGGCCGTTCAAACTCCAGGAGCGGGGATCGCCATTCGGGCGCGGGCAGCTCAACGGCCACGCGGTGTTGGGCGCCCCAGCAACCGTGATAGAGCAGTTGCCGCGGGTTGTAGAGATTGCCGCCGTGGGCCGACAGAGAACCGGACCAGTCCTCGTGCGGCTGATCGGGTCGCCACTCGGAATAGCACAGCCATGTCCCCCAGCGCAGAATCAGTCTGTAGTGCATCGCTCGTTCTCCTACCCTCGGGAACCATCAGGCACCCAACGGCCCTGAAACCTTGTTTCTGAATCAACGCCCAACAGCCAACATCCAATGCCCAACGTCCAAGGAAAGAATCCCCAACTTGGGCGTTGGTTGTTGGGCGTTGACTGATAGGAAATTGCTTTTCCTCGATACTGCCAAGATATGCTGACAGGGTACAGTATCCCAGGCATCAGAGGAGAAATCGCAGAGAAACGGAAGGGAGGGCGGCCGGGCCAGCTGGCCCGGCCGCCCTCCCTTCCCCCTTCTTGATGATATTCAGCATAAACAACTGTTTTTCGCGCAAAACAGGCCAAACCAAGCATTGAGATACCGTCTTCCTGGCGGGGCGCTTTTAGAAACCCATCAGAAACTCGTCAAAGTCTACATACTCGACTTCCAGTTCAAATTCTCCGTTGCCTGCCACCTTGGGTGGAGCTCGCGCCGGGTAGTCGTTCCATAGTTGACAGTGCTTGAGAATACGCTCAATAACATCGGCCTGGTCCTCTTGCTCAATGAACGACACGATGGCCATGGTGCCGCCACATTTCGGACAGCACAGTGGATCTACTTCGTAAACTCGTTTAATTAACGGCGACCAGCGAACGTTTTTTCTATATGAGACATTGGGACTCGGGAGATGGCTGGATGTGGCGACCAGAAAGCGGCGCGACAGCTACTTCTGATGCCATGCGCCGAGACGACTTATGTGATGAAACTCATCCACCCCGCAGGACACCAAACTAGCCGGAATGATATGATAATAGAATATCATTCTTATTTGCGCTGATCAAGCTGCCGGTTCTGGCTATGTTCACTATTTAGATACACGAATCGACGAATACACGCCTACTTCGCCAGGGGGCATGCCTCGCCCCGGGTGCTGCGAGATCGATGAAAGGTGTGCTATACTAAAAGAGGTGAATCACTTGTTGTACCTCGGAATGGCGACGCGTTGACGCGCCGGCGTCTGAATTTTGCGAACACTGGCGGCTACTGGCGGCCTAAATCACCCGCAAATCAACGTGAAGACGCCGGGCGTAGCGGAATTGGAAATCAAGACGAAACGGCGAGCCAACTTTCGAAGCGTCAATACTTTGTCTTTCGTCTTCGTCTTTCTACTTCGTCTGCGCGGGGAAAGACGAAGAAGAAAGACGAAGACCGTAACATCGAGAACTGCGGAATCCGGCGGCTACTGGCGGCCTTAAACATCCGCAACGATGGCACTACAGTACTAGCAAAACGCCAACCTGGCCGGTGCACACGAATGCGGAACGGCGCT
>DPYP01000127.1:0-1451 GCA_003545375.1 Lentisphaeria bacterium | reverse complement strand
GGGCGTGACCAAAGACAACCGCCGGCTTTCGTGTGCTACCGCGGCACGTGCAGCCGATCCACTTCGGCGGCGTGCTGGCGGAGGCACCAGTTGAGGCTGCGTACCACATCCGCACCGTCCACAGGACGGTCCTGAAGGTCCGTCGAACGCTGCGGCACAATCGTGTCGAACTGCAGCTCGACCCAATGCTTGTACGCCTCTGTAACAAAGCAGAAACGCCCGTCTGCGCGTGGGAAGCCCGTCGCGGTAACGGTCGCCAGAACTGGGGCTGTCGCGGGTTGCAGCAGCGAGCGACCGCTAACGTATGCCGATAAATCGAATGCCTCCTCCGGACGGCAATAGTCAATGATCGTCGGCAGGATGTCCATGTGGCTCGACAGAGGCAGAGTCCTCGGCTCGACACCCGGCAGATACATGATGTACGGCACCTGCATCCGCTCATTGTAAAAGAGTGGCGCAATGTGTCCAAACAGTCCGTGCTCCCAGAATTCCTCACCATGATCACCGGTCACGACCACAACCAGCTCGTCGCGCGCCAACTCATCCCTGTATATCTCGAGGATTTCACCGACCAGCGCATCGACATACCGGATGCTGTTGCGGTAGCGATTGACCAGCAACTCCCGCTGGCCGCGCAGCCGCGTGATGCCGATCGTCTGAATCGATTCCGGGTCGAACACCGGTGTGTCGACTTCGTATTGCTCCGGATAGAAATAATTGTAATGGGGCGATGCCAGGAACACGAACTGAAACAACGGCCGGTCCCTCTGGCGTTTCCGGTGAAACTCCCGTAACCAGGTGACGGCCGCACGGTCAGCATGATCGAACCGCAAATGGGTGTACGCTTCCAGGCTATCGAACTGGTCGTTGAGAAAAAACGCGGGTTGCCATTTGCGCAGATTTGAAGACGTCACCCCGTGAACCTCGTAGCCGTTGGCCCGCAGCAACTCCAGGGGCCAGGACCTGTGTCCGTGTTCGGAACAGGCCATGAAGTGGATGCCGGACAGGCCGTAAAGCAGTGAGAACGTCCCGTAATCCGTCCCCGTGGCCCCCGACATGTGACAGGCCGACTCCTGCACTGGATACTGCGCGACGAACTCCTCTATTTTCGGGTGTGGCGTCGTTTCGAAAATATCCGCCCGCAACGACTCGACCTGTATCAGCAGAATGTCCGGCCGCCGCTGCAGGCGGGGAAACTCAGCCGCCGCGTAGCGCTCATGCAGCGGGCGGGTGTACTCTGATTTTCTCTCGTCGTTCACTCGAACCCTTGCGATTACCTGGCGCAGGAGCGTTGCCCGATCGGCCTGCAGCGCCGCGGCCGGATTTCGATGGCGAACGGTTATCGTCGCGACCGCACACGGCACAATCAGGATAACGACAGCAAACACCAGAATTCTTCGTACCGGAAGCTGCCACGCCGCCAGTCGCGCGACGAACCGGCGACACCCGTG
>DPYP01000142.1:0-5322 GCA_003545375.1 Lentisphaeria bacterium | reverse complement strand
TGGCACAGTCACCCGCCGCCGTGACGTCTATCTTACAGTATCAATCACCTCTCACGCACCACGTTTCACCAATCGTTTTGCGCACATCGCCAGACGGTGTATTTTGTGACTAACCCAAATCAAGATCATGGACATCACAACACTGCACCCGGGAATAGCCGCGGAGACAACTCGACTGATTCGCTCGAATCCACGATCCATCTTCTGTCGCGGCATCTTCATACCTGCCTGTGAGCTGGGTGACGACGAGATTCCCTGGACCAATGTGGACCCGGAGTGCTGCTTCGCCGCCATCGACAGGGATGAGTTGCTGGGGGTTGCTGGCACGATTTTCAACGAAGACGCACTCGAGCTGTTTCTCCTGGAAGCAAAGCGGGGCCCGCGCTTTGTGGAGATCGCCGAACGACTGCTTCACAGCGTCCGCGACCTGGCTGTGCAACGCGGAGTCACTACCTTGAAACTCACACCGCGGCAACCCATTTCCTCCGCCTTCGATATGATGGACGACGACTGGATCGACCTTCTGTTCGCAATGGGCTACTACAACGAAATCATAATCGGCGCCGAGATGCGTCTTGACCTGGAGGGCTACCGAATACCGGAAAACATCGCGCAGCGGGAAGAGGCGCTTGCCGGGCAAGGTGTTACTGTCCGGCCGTGCGCCGTCGATGATATTGCCGCCCTCGAGGAATTCTACGAACGCGCACCATATGTCGGCACTTGGCCACAATTGGTGCGCGACGTCATTGAGCAGGTTGATGTAACCTACGTCATGCTGGCGTTGAAGGACGACGTCGTGATCGCATACTCGACGTTTTTCGCGCGCACGATCGAAACCGCACTGCCGGAGTACGGCCCCGTGCTCATCGACCCGGACTGGCGCCGTCGCGGTCTCTCGAGCGTGTTGATGGCACGGTCACTGATGCAGATTGTCGAACTCGACCGTGCTGCGCAAGTGCAACTCAGCTGTTATCCCAGTAAGTTCCCGGTCTATCCCCGTCAAGGGTTCCGATTCACCCGCAAATACCTGCTGCACGCAACAGCGGAACTGTAAAAGCCCAACTCACAAACCGAATCCTCAACCAAACAGAATTTCCGGCGCTATCCAACCGAGCCTGGTTGACGATTGTGAATTACACATGAAATGGGACGTCGACATCTATGATCGCCCCGGCTGGAATGCCTATACTTACGGCTACCCGGGCGGAGGTGGCATCCGGCTGCAGGCAAACGGCGACATCATCGTAAAGTTTGAAAGCGCAGATGCTTCCGGCTACAACGACGACTTCCTGTTCGATCATTTCCGCCGAGTCACCATGCAAAGCAGCAACGGTGGCCGCAGCTGGACCGAGATTGAATCACCGTGGGCCTATCACATCCCTCTCGAACTCTCGGACGGCACGCTTGTCGAAATTGTCGACGACCGGCAACTGACACCACGAAACGAGCAAAAGGCGCGGCTCGAGGCACTCGGCATCGGCCATGTCTGGCACGACGATTGTATGCTCTCCTGGGACCTCTGGCCAGCTTCGATGACCGAGCAACTGCGGGCCGAGGGCCGTGTCGTTTGGGACCTGCACGTGGGACCGACGCCGGATCAACGATACCTGCCGGACGATGTCGTCGCGACCCATGATCCGACCCACTTATTCTCACGCGTGTCGAACGACGGCGGCGCAACCTGGAGCCTCAGCAAAGTCGTCGATGTCACAGGCTACGGACACTTTGGCTGCATGTTTGGCGGCGGCGCGATCGTGTTGCCCGATGACACTATCCTGGTGCCGTGTTACGGCGGCATCAAACACGCCGAGCTAATCGACGGCGACCTCCTCGGACCACTGCAAATCCTTGTGTTGCGTTCCGAAAACAGCGGCAAAAGTTTTGAATTAATCGAAGTGCCTGCCAGCGTGCAAGGGTACAATGAATCATGTTTGGTCTATCACCCTTCGGGTCGCGTCATCTGCCTGCTGCGCGCCGAGGAGACCGGCTGCTGCTTTTCCGACGACGGCGGTCGAACCTGGAGTGTCCCCCGCGACACCGGCATTCGCGGGGGCTATCCACTCAGTGCCCTGGCCCTGGAAAGCGGTGCCATTATATGCGGCTACGCCCATCGACGTTTTCCCGGCGGTGTCCGGGCAACGCTCAGTCACGATGCAGGTGAAACCTGGGACATCGACAACGAGAAAATTCTCAACGACAGTTGCCTGCCGTCCAGCTATATCGGCGGCCCCGGCAGTGTGCAACTCGCTGATGGCAGCATATTCAGCTTTTACAATTTGGTAAAGCCCGAAGTCGTGCGCCAGGAAGACATCGTCGACCTGGACCGGCAAATTACACTGACACCACGCTGGCATTCCTATATCTCTGGAAGTTGCTACACGGAGGACTACATTCGCACACCGGGATAAGGGATCAATGAAATAGTTTCGCAGTTGGGACTCACAGCATTAAATGCATTTTCGGACAGTCAACGTCAATCAAAATACATCTGAAGCAGTGAACGCCGACATCCACAGTTCATTACTACGCGGTTTTCAACACTCCAGCCCCCTATATTACCATGCGATTCGCGGCGACACTTTTTCTCACTTTACTTGGATCCGTCCTAATGTCTGAAGCAGTTGGCCCAGTCGGCTTTCAGGTTCTCGGCACAACCGTGCCGAAAGATGCAGAATCCACCCCGATCCCGGAGGGCTGGATCGAGAAGCAACGGGAAGGGATCAACACGACGATGCCCGAAGTCACCGACGAGGAACAGGCGCGGGGTTACGTCACATTCAGCAAGAACTATCTTGAGATGGTCTATCCGAGCACCTGCCCGACACGCGTCGAAGTTTCGGATATTCTCGAGATTTCCTCGGCACCGGACGCATTTGAAATTTCGACATTGTCTGTCCGGGCCCTGCGAGATCTTGAGAATGTCCAGGTAACCGCCAGCGACCTCACCTCCGAATTCCTTGCCATTGACGCGGAGAACATCGAGGTGCGTTCGGTACGCTGCATGCCGAACCGGATCTGGGCCAAGAATGAATACATTGTCACGCCAACGCTGCTGGAACTGCGCGACCAACTCAACATCGCCAAGGACACGACCCAGCGTTTTTGGATCACCGTATACGTGCCACCCGAAACGCCCGCAGGCGATTACAACGGCAGCATTACGATTCGGCCGCAAAACGGCACCACACAGACGCTGGCGATTCGGTTATCAGTGGTGCCCGTTCGTTTGCGCACACCGCCGGTACGTCAGGGGATGTATGCCAACTTGGTCATACTCCAACGGGACATGCCGAACATGAAAGCGTTGCCGGAAGATCAGCTGCACCGGCAACTCCTCGACATGAAGGTGCACGGCATGGACACGATATTCATCAGTTTCGGTCCTACCCTGACATCGACCAAGGATGCCACCGGCATTCATTTCGACATGTCACCGATCAAACCATTCGCCAGTCTCTGCCAGCAGGTCGGCATCACTCACGTCATCTGGAACTTCTGGACCGATGAATTTATTCCCAAGTACAATCCGCACAACGAAGCGTTCGGCACCATGGTCAAAGCGTTCGTCGATGACTGGCGCGCCCGCGGCTGGCCCAAGCTTATCGCATCCGCCGGGGATGAAGCCGACGCCAATGGGACCCTGGAAAAATGCATGAAAGCCTTTAAGGAAATTCGCCATGCGGTACCGGACATCGAAATCTTCACCACCGTAGTATTCCCGGAAAACTCGGAAGTTTTTGAACCGCTCGCCGATATCCGCGGGTTCTCGAGCTACGCCGATGAGACGATCACGGTCAACACCCAAAATGCCAAGCGGAATTGCTGGATGTACAGCGGCACATCCGACTACGGGCGCAACGGGATTGGTGACCGGATGTACCGCGGCATCTGGGCCGCCAAACTCGAACTCGAGGGTGTGCTCGACTGGACGTATTGGCGACCGTCGCTTGATTATGAGCAACCCTTCAACGACCTGGTCGATAATGGCAGCGTACGCCCGAACTTCTCATGCTGGGTATTTCCCACCGGCACGGGCCCCTTGCCAACGACCGGCTGGGAGTCGATGCGCGAGGGCATCGAAGACCTCAAATACATCTATACCCTGCAGCAGTTGATCAAAGAGCGCCGCGAAGCGAACGGCACCGATGACAAACTCGCGGCGGAAGCAGAAGCGGTGCTGCAGAAGTTATTTGATGAAGTCGACACCAGCGTGCGGCCCCGGAAACCGGATGGGAGCATGGACAACAGCAAGTTCACCATCAGCATCGCCAGGGACAAGCTCACGCCGGCATTTTTCATCGATCTGCGGGATATACTGGCAGAACATATCATGAAGCTGCAATAGACCGAGTGCTGGAAGGATGGATCCAATCCCCCTCTCCCCTTCCCTCTTTCTGGCAACTGGCGGACACTTGGCCGATGCCGTCTCACAGCAGCACTTGGAGTGCGAACCGCCGATCGAGAAGCGCTCGCTGCATACCCCGCCGAGTGGACCCGCTGCACAACGGCAAGTGCGTGCAACAGTGCAAAAAAAAGCGCTCGGTGCAGGCCTGGACAAAAAGAACCGGGATGCCAATTTTTGATGCAACCGGGACGCACTGTACAATTGAAGCAGACCTCAGTATCACCGTTATTTTTACTTGCAATCTCATTCCCTTTTTCTTATCATAAGTATGACTTTGGCCCAAAAACAGCGTACTACGCCTGGTAAACAAGACCCCTTTCATATCTATACCAATCTAAAGAGGGAAAAATATGAAAAACCGAAACGTACGAAATCTGGGAATGTTAGTGACGGCACTGGCCCTGAGCATTGCCTGCATCCACACGACGACAGCATCCAACATTCTGGCCGGCTACGACAACGGTATCATTCGGGTCGATGGCGTGGTCGGGATCTTTGCAATCGATACCGTCAAGGATGTCACGGCCGGCGACGTCAATAACGACGGTGTCGATGAATTCTTGTATATCGGCAAGTACGCCGGGCAGGATTCGCTGCATTACTTCTACGTTGCCCCACCGCGCTCACCGACCAACGCAACGCCGTGGACTGAACTGTTCAATCTCGATTCACCGGGCTCGGTCGCCCCCAATCTGAGCCGGCAGTATCCGCTGGCCACGACGCTGGCATCGGGTGACGTCGATCCAACCAGCCCGGGCGACGAGGTCGTGTTGGGCACCTCGGACGGCCGGATCATTGTGCTGGGTGCGTTTGGCACCGTCGGCCTTTTTGCAATCGACAGCGTCTCCGACGTGGCAGTCGGTGACGTAGATCCGACGCTACCGGGCGACGAAATTGTCTTCGTCGGCAAGTACGCC
>DPYP01000374.1:3667-3788 GCA_003545375.1 Lentisphaeria bacterium | reverse complement strand
GCTGCCATCGACACTGATCGGCAGACGCAGTTCCCGATGGAACTTGCCGTATGCCCGCTCGTTGCGATGGTACACCCCGTCAGTTGCCGGCGGCTGGGTCAATTCGCCGCTGATTGTCAGG
>DPYP01000374.1:0-3343 GCA_003545375.1 Lentisphaeria bacterium | reverse complement strand
TCAATTCGCCGCTGATTGTCAGGGGGCTGTCCTGTGCCGAGACATTGACGGCAGCGAGCTCGACGCCGGGCAGCTCGGCGGTGACGACGTAGTGACCGTCCCGGTTCCAGGCCTGTACTTTCGGGAACTTGCCACGGCTGGACGAGCCGGTACCGACGGGATTGCGGAAGAGCTGATCGACCATGTTCCAGACTCGATCGAATTCGTTCCATGGGTGGTTGAGGGTGCGGTTCATTTTGCGCCTCCGGTGTATGTGTGGCGATTGTTGTTTCTTGAGGCGGACCGATTGTCCGCCTATCGCCTTCTTAGTAGCATCTGAGATGCCGAATCACCGGGAAAACCGGCGAGGAACTTCACCTTGAATTATGTGATCCGACCGGCAACTTGTCAATAGTGCAATTGGGGAATTGTCCCCTGAATTCACGTTGATTCACGGGTTTATTTTCTTGGATTTTCGCCTTCGAGTTGGGGCGAGAATCAATACCCTATCATACTATAATCCGCGCTTCGCCGCGTTAGAATACGGTTGGAACGCCTGTACTGCTGCGACGCCGGAATCTGCCTTGCTGGAAACGTGTGAATAATCCAGGCTAAGTTCGGCTCGAGTCCACCCTCCAACCCCGCGTCGTCGCAGATGTCAACGAGATGAGCCCCACGCCGCGCTATCTGAGCTTCGTGCCGGCTGTTGTCGCGGTCATCCTCGCGGCCCTGGCTATCGGCGCCGAAATCCCGGAGGAGCACAGCCGATATTCGCGCGATATACGATCGGCGCTGGGTTACCTGCACTACGATGAATTCCCGCTGCATGCGGGCTGGAATATCTATCTGCCGCGCGATGAAGCCGAGCAGCTCGGCTTGCACCGTGCCTTCTGGCGCACAGTGCATTACGAGGAACACCCGGAAAGTCAAGTGCGTCTGAAGGGCGGCACCAATGATGCCGGCCGGGCGTGGCTGCTGGGGCGGTTGTTTCAGGTTCGCGGCGGTCCGATGCCGTATCTCCTGTTCTGGATCGCTCTGCTCGTTGCGGTGCCGCTGCTGGGGTGGCTGAACTGGGAGCTGTATACAGCGGGACACGCGGTTGCCGCCGCAGTTCTGCTGCCCCTGCTGGCGCTGTCCTCGTACGTCACCACGACGCTGTCAACATCCTATTCCGCGACGGGCTTTTACCTGATCGGAATTCTGCTGCTCATTACCGTGGCGGTGTTCTGCGTTCTGCGTCGCAGGCTGACAATCAATTCCTGGGCGCTCCGGGTGATCGCCGCCGGCGGCTTCTTTGCCCTATGCATGATGTGTCGGAACGGTACGCTGGCCCTGATGCCCGGCTTCGTTCTCGCTTTCTGGTGGGCGACGGCCGACGAACAACTCCTCGCCTCGGTGCGATCAACACGCTGGTTTCGACAATGCAATCGCTATGGTCTCTTGCTCCTGACCCTGCTGCTGTTTGCGTTTCCGACGATTCTGTTTCGCGGTTACATGAAGAGCGTTATGCACAGTGCCGCGGCCCAATTCGATCTGCCGACCGGCCCGACGACGGGGCATCCGGTTTGGCACAACGTCTGGTGTGGTCTCGGCGATTTCGACGATACCGGTGTCCATGTCTGGGACGATCTCAACGCGGCAACCGCGGTGGTTGAAGCGGGCGGACCGGATCTGCGAAGTATCATCCGGACATCCGCGAGCAAGGAGTACGAGGTGTTCATCCGAAAAATGTTTCTCGACAAGATCACAGATCGCCCTGCCTGGTTCGCGGAGATTCTCCTGAAGCGTGTCGCGGCAACCGTTTTCCAGACGAAGACGCTGCCGCACACGATGATCGGCGGCCGGGCGATGCTGGTTGCCAAAGACGACGGCGGGGCGATCGATTCGTACTACCGATTGACGGCGCACGGCGATGTGTTCGAGATCGGCGGTCGACGTATTGAGCTGTCGCTGCTGCCCTTTATTCTTGCTACGATTGCTTTGCTTGTTGCCGGGATCCGGCAGCGGCGCGCCGCCGTCGACGCAGAGGCGGCGCTGTTTCCCCAAAGCTGCATTGTCGGGTGCATCGCGATCGGCACCATAGGCGTACCGGTCCTGATTACGACAGCCGCCGGCATCGAGACGCAGGCATTCTGTCTGGTCTATTTTGTCGCTGCGGCGTTCGGGCTGGAATGGTGTATCTGGCGTTACCGCGCCGGCCGCGCGGTGACGGACAGGCCGGCACAGGATGACGACCCACCAAACGAAGAACCCGCCTCGATCATGTAGGCGCTGATCTTCACCGCGTTCACCAGCTGCTTCATCTCGCCGTTCAGTCGTTTGAACCCGGCCGAGGACAGCGACTCGCGAGTCGGCGTCTGCTCCAACACAACACGCGTGGATCTTTTGATCTTTGGGGCCCGGAGTTCTGACCCTCACACCACGAGACGGCCCTGTTTGTCGGCGACCGTGATTTTTGTTTCCGTGCCGGAGTTGAACTCGAAGTAATCCGCTTCGATGCCGTCGCTGAAAATGACGCCCTGCCCCGGCAGTAGCGATATCTACCAGCTTCGTTGTCATCGGCAGCGCGACACAGGTTCACGAATCGATTGGCGGATTTGACTATTGCCCTGGCGGGGCGTTTGCGACAAAGCATGGCGTATTGTCGGCGCACTTTGGAACGCTGATAAATACACAAACGACGGACGGGCGCTACGACATGCTCAGGTTCGATTCCGGGGACACGCTATGGCTTGAGTGCGTGAATGACGACATACCGTATTATTCGCTGCAAAAAGGGGGCGCCGCTTTTCAGTGGCGCCCCCGTTTGGTTGTTGCTCGTTATTGTTATGCCGCGTTGACTTTGATCTGCCTGGGCTTGGCCGACTCGGACTTGGGCAGCGTCAGGCTCAGGATGCCATTGGCCATGGTTGCCTGAATCCCCTTGGCATTGATCGCTTCGGAGATCCGAAAAGCCCGCTCGAAGTTGCCGGTCCGGTATTCGCTGTAGACCGGCTTGCCGTTATCATCACCGGTGACGCGGCCGAGGATGGTCAGGGTGCCTTCCTCGAGCCGCACGTCGACGTGCTTGTTGTCGACGCCCGGCATTTCGGCTTGAACGTGAATGGCTTCCGTGGTTTCGCGGATGTCGACGCGCGGGGTGTAGCAGTGCTCGCTGGCCTGCTGTTCAATCTGCGCATCCTTCTTGGGTTGAAGTGCTGTGGTGCTCATGGTTTTGTCTCCTTCGTTGTGTTGGCTCGAGGCGCGCTTACGCGGTCACCTTGATCTCTTTGGGTTGATCTGCCTCGACCGGACTGATGGTCACGGTCAGGACACCATTCTTCAGTTGTGCGGTTGTTTTGCTGCCATCGACACTGATCGGCAG
>DPYP01000233.1:0-12275 GCA_003545375.1 Lentisphaeria bacterium | reverse complement strand
GCCGCGAGCATTCCAGCGACGGCCCCGGAAAAGCCGGAGCGGTTCGAGGACCTGATTGGTGATCTCGACAAGGTCGTGATGCCGGGTATCACCCACTGGCAGTCTCCGGGGTGGTTCGCGTACTACCCCGCAACTACGTCAGGACCCTCCATCCTGGGCGAGCTCGTCAGCGCGGGCCTCGGGGTGCAGGGGATGCTCTGGTCGACGAGCCCGGCGGCGACCGAGATCGAGAATCGAGTCACGGACTGGCTGGTGGATCTCCTCGGCCTCCCCGCAACATGGCGAAACCGGACCGGCCCGGGCGGTGGGGTCCTCCAGTCGAGTGCTTCGGACTCAACTCACCTGATCCATGTGGTCGCCCGCGAACGAGCGATGGCTGGGCAGAGCCAGCGGCCGGCGTTCGTCGCCTATACCTCGGCCCAGGCACATTCCTCCGTCGAGAAGGGGGCCCGCGTTGCCTGCATCGAACATTTCCGGGCGATCGATGTGGATAAGAACTTGAGTCTCGATCCGGTGGCGCTGCAAGCGGCGATCACCGCCGATCGAGAAGCGGGGTTGACGCCACTCATCGTCACGAGCTGCCTCGGTACCACCGGGACTGCGGCGATCGATCCCATCGCCGCGATAGCGAAGATCACCAGCGACGAGGGCCTATGGCACCACGTCGATGCGGCATATGGCGGATCTGCCATGATCTGTCCGGAACAACGGCACCTCCAGGAGGGCGCCGCGACGGCAGACAGCTTCACGTTCAATCCCCACAAGTGGATGTTCACGAACTTCGACTGTAACGTTCTCTACGTTGCCGATCGCACTTCGCTGATTGACGCCATGTCCATTACGCCTCCCTATTTGAAAAATGCAGCTTCGGAGTCCGGTAAGGTGATTGACTACCGGGATTGGCAGGTGCCCCTGGGCCGGCGGTTCAGGGCGCTCAAGCTGTGGTGGGTGCTGCGCAGCTATGGCGCTGAGGGGATTCGACACCACCTCCGGGAATACATCCGTCTCACAGAGGTGGTTGCTGCGAAGATCGAACAGCACGATCACCTCGCTCTGACCGCTCTGGTCCACTTCGGTTTGGTGTGCTTCCATCATCGTTCCGGGAACGAGGCCACCGACGCGTTGCTGAATACGATCAATCGGGTGCCCAACATCTTTCTGACGGGTTCGAGCCTTGACTCGAAACACTTCATCCGGTTGTCGATCGGCTCGACGTCGACGACCGCCGAGGCCGTCGAGCGACTGTGGGGCATCATCGATCGGGCCGCTTCGGCGAACGTGCCGATGTCGGATCCCGCGTGAGCGAGCGAGCCAGTCTGCTGGTGCTGCCCAAGGTCTGAACGCAGGCGGCAAAACGAGATTTCAATGGAGTAGTAGTCCTGAGAGACGGCCCCATGCAACTTAAGAACACAGTGTGGAAAACGACACACCAAAAGGAAAAAATATGATTTCAGAACAGGAACTCGAAGCACTGTCATTTCCCGGCGCGCCGAAAATCGTCTCGGCTGCTCTTCCAGGGCCGAAGAGTGCAAGCTTGCTCGAGGAGGCGCCGGACTACGAGTCCATGACCCGCGGAGGCGGGCGGTTCCCGCTGGTCTTCGACCATGGCAAGGGTGTGACGGTACGCGATCCGGACGGTAACCTTTACATCGATATGTCGGCAGGGGTCGCGGTCAACAGCGTCGGACGAGTCCATCCTGAAGTCATCGCTGCGATCGAACGCCAGTCCAAAGTGCTTATGCACGGATCCGATATCAGCAACACCAAACGGGGGGAGCTCGCAAAGAAAATTGCGTCGGTGGCACCTCCCGGCCTGCGTGACAATTGCATCACCTACTTTACACAGAGCGGCAGTGGCGCAGTGGAGAGTGCGGTCAAGTTCGCGAAAAGGATCACGGGAAAGCATCAGATCGTTGCATTTCATGGGGCGTATCACGGGACGTGGCATGCCGCGAACTCGCTCACGACTGGCGATCAGTACCGGAGCGGATATGGGCCCTTCATGGCTGGCGTGATCCACTTGCCGTATCAGTACTGCTATCGCTGCCCCTTCGGTTTGGAACGCAGCAGTTGCGGCATGGCCTGCGCAGGCTATGCGGAACATGTGCTGAACACACCGTACACCGCGGCCGACGACGTGGCAGCGGTGATCATCGAGCCGCTCCAGGGGGAGGGGGGCTACTTGCCTCCGGATCCGGAATTCGTCCAGGCGGTCAGGGCCGCCTGCGACAAGCACGGCGCATTGTTTATAGCCGACGAGGTGCAGGCTGGTGCCGGTCGCACCGGGAAGATGTGGTCGATCGAGCACGCCGGAGTGGAGCCGGACATGATGACCTTCGGCAAAGGGATTGGAGGAGACCTGCCCATGGCCGGCCTCATGATGCGCCGGGATCTGGCTGTGCAGCTCGACGACCATTCACAGCCGCAGACTTTCGCGGCCAACGCTCTTTCGGCCGAGGTGTGCATGACCAATCTCGAGATCATCGAGCGTGACGGTCTTGTTCAGCGAGCAGCTGAGGTCGGTGATGAGGCCATGCAGCGGTTGAAAGCCGCAGCCAAAGAGCTGGAGATCATCGGCGATGTTCGTGGTCGTGGTCTGATGATCGGTGTGGAACTCGTGGCGAACCGGGAGACCCGTGAACCGCTCAGCGCTGATAAGACCGGAGCCATCGTGATTGCGATGCTGCAGCGGGGGGTGATCATGGTGCCGTGCGGGCGATACGGCAATGTCCTTCGCTTGATGCCGTCCCTCACGATACCTCGGTCGTACATGAACGCCGGCATTGATATCATGCTGGACGAGTTGCGCAATGCGCAGTAAGCGTCGGCTGGTAGCGAAGGCCCGCGCGATTCAGAACCAGGGGAGAACTACAATGAAAATATTACCGGCTGCCATGCTGGCAGTAGCCTTGCTTGTCGTAGCATGCGGCAGCGAACAAGCCGAGTCGCCGGCAGACGCGGCTGACCCGACCGAGTCTCTGCACGCGCTATTCGACGAGTTTTTCGAACGCGGCCTTGAACTCAACCCGATGTCGGCGTCCAGAATTGGCGATTATCGCTTCAACGATCAGTACGCCAATTCGATCGGTCCGGAATATCGTGAAGCAAACCGGCAGCTCGATGAGAAATTCCTCGCGCGCCTGCTGAATATCAATCGCGAGCAACTCGTGCACCAGGACAGATTGAGCTACGACCTGTTCCGGTACAACCGTGAACAGTCGCTTGAGGGCCAACAATTTCCCGGCTACCTGCAACCGATCAACCAGCGTTTACCGGCCTTGAATTCATTTGTGCAACTCGGTAGCGGCACCAGCGTTCACCCGTTCAAGACGATTAAAGACTACGATGACTGGTTGTCACGAATCGATGGATTCGTCGTCTACGTTGACCAGGCGATCGCAAATATGCGGGAGGGTGTGCGACAGGGCGTGGTGCAACCGCGCATCCTGATGACCAAGTCCCTGCCGCAGATCGAGTCGCAGATTGTCGACTCGGCACAAGACAGTGGTTTCTGGGCGCCGATCGAAAATATGCCCAACGAATTTAGTAAGGAGGAACGGGAACGACTTACGGTGGCATTCAAAGATGCTATCGAGAACAAGGTTATTCCAAGTTATCAACGGGTTGCCAATTTTGTCGTCGACGAGTACCTGGCAGCGGCCCGGGATACGGTTGGGCAGTATGCATTGCCTGACGGACAAAAATGGTACGCCTACAACGTTAAGCGTGTAACCACCACCGACCTTGCGCCGGACGAGATCCACCAAATTGGTCTGGACGAAGTTGCACGCATTCACAACGAAATTCGCGGTGTTATGACCGAAGTCGGTTTCGAGGGTGACCTCGAGGATTTCTTCGACTACATGAGCAGTAACGAGCAATTCTATTTCGATGAAGCCGAAGAACTGATTCAGGGCTATCGCGACATGTTCGAACGGATTTCGGCCTTGTCGACTGACCTGTTCGACGTTTTCCCGAAGGGCCGCCTCGAAGTGCGTCGAGTCGAGCCGTTTCGCGAAGCGTCAGCGGGTGGTGCCTCATATCGTACCGGCACGCCGGACGGCAGCCGGGCCGGCGTTTTTTACGCCAACGCTTATAGAATCAAGTCGCGTCCAATCTGGGTCATGGAGTCGTTATTCCTGCACGAGGCGATTCCCGGCCACCATTTCCAGCGCTCCCTCCAGGTAGAAAATGCGGCCCTGCCAAGCTTCCGCCGCTACGGCGGCTCTGTGGTATTCACCGAAGGCTGGGGTCTCTATGCCGAGACTCTGGGCAAGGAAATTGGCGTCTATACCGAGCCGTATCAATATTTTGGTGCCTTGAACGGCGAGCTCTGGCGCGCTATTCGCCTGGTTGTTGATACTGGCCTGCACGCAAAAAAGTGGACGCGACAGGATGTGCTCGACTTCATGTACGCGAATTCGGCGGTATCAGAAGCGCGTGCGGTTTCTGAAGTCGACCGGATTATAGCCGTACCGGGTCAGGTCCTGGCATACAAGATTGGTCAGCTCAAGATCCGTGAACTGCGCGATGACGCGGAGGCGCGTTTGGGAGACCAATTTGACGTCAAAGCATTCCACACCCAGGTGCTGATGGATGGCCCGATGCCGTTATCGATGCTTGAGGACAAGATAGGCGACTGGGTGGAATCACAACTGTAATGCGATTTCATGGCATGACTAAGGGGTCAACAATTATTAACGGATTACGAGACACAATTCACGGGCGTACGTATTCTGCGTGGGACGAAAATACCCCCTCAAATCCAAGTTCCCTGCAAAAATGGGCTGAGCATCTCAATCTCGAATACACAGGATACGAGGAATATTCCCAATATTACATCTATAACTTCGCGCCGCTAACGACTTCAGAGAAGGTGCTTGTCGGCATGAGGATCAAAGATTGCGGGCATGGTCTTAGGGCGGGTCAATATCAATCTGATTTCTTCCGAATATTCTCACAGCAAAATGGCACATAGTCGGAGTACGACAGCGCGATATCCCGAGACACGGCGATGAAGCTTTGCTGATACCAGCAACTATTGTGCATCTCTATAGCGCGAGGACAGGTTGGAGGAATCGTAGGATGACAGTGCGAATAAGGAAACAATCAATAATGAAACTACTATTAACACCATTGTGCGTAATCCTCGTACTGGGGATGATTGGGTGCGACAACACAGATCCCACTCGGATGTCTGAGGCCGATCTCCGCGCCACCGCCGAGGCTATTCACGACTCGGTGATCACCATCGACACTCACGTCGATATCCCACTCGACTTCGCGACCGAGTCGGTCGACCCGCTGAACAGTGTTAGCCAGGTCAATCTCGAAAATATGCGTACGGGTGGCCTCGACGCCGCGTTTTTTATTGTTTTTGTGGGTCAGAACGAACGGACGCCGGAGAACTACGCGCAAGCGAAAACCGATGCAATGACGAAGTTCGATGCAATCCACCGCATGACGGATGATATGTACCCGGATCTCATCGAGTTGGCCTACTCCGCTGACGACGTCGAACGCATCCGCGCTTCCGGCAAGCTCGTCGCTGCCATCGGCATTGAAAACGGGTACGTCATTGGTACTGATCTCTCGCTCCTCGAGCGTTACCACGAACTTGGCGCCCGCTACATCACGTTGTCGCACGGTGGCCATAACGACATCTCCGATTCCTCTCGGCCGCGTTCCGAGTTCGGGGATGAAGAATCGGAGCATGATGGGATCAGCGCGTTCGGAGAACGAGTCATTGCCGAAATGAATCGGCTCGGTATCATGGTTGATGTCTCCCACATCTCAAAGGCTGCGGCGCTCGACGCGATACGACTCTCCCGCGCACCTGTTATTGCATCCCACTCCAACACAACCGCAATCAGGGACCATTTCCGCAATATGGACGACGAGACACTCCTCGCGCTCAAGGATAGCGGCGGGGTCATGCAAACCGTGGCCCTCGCTGAATTCGTCAAATTGTTAACGCCTGCGCAACAGGAAGCGGCCGCTGAGATACTGGCGGATTTCGGGCTGGAGCGACTTGGTCATGCAATGTCGCTCTCCGCCGATGATCGCGGCAAGATCATGGCGCGCCTTCGTGAGATCGGTTACGCCGATGTCGGTGATTTCATCGATCATGTGGACCATGCGGTCGACCTGATCGGCATCGATCACGTGGGGCTGAGCTCGGACTTCGGTGGTGGCGGCGGCATTATCGACTGGTTCGACGCCAGCGAAACTATCAACGTTACACAAGAGCTCCTGAAGAGGGGCTATAGCCAGGACGACATCGAGAAACTGTGGGGCGGCAATCTGCTGCGGGTCTGGCGCGAGGTCGAGGCGGTCGCCGCCGAGTCCGGCCAACGTCAAACTGTTAGCGGGCCAGGCGTTGCCAACCCCGTCCCGAATATCCTACTGATTATCGGCGATGACATGGGCGTAGAGACGTTGGCTTCCTACGGCCTGGGACAGAACCCGCCGAAGACGTCCGCACTCGACGAACTGGCCCGGGAAGGCGTCCGGTTTAATAATTTCTGGGCGCAACCGGTTTGTTCGCCCACCCGCGCGACACTCATGACCGGCCGTTATGGCTTTAGGACCGGTATCGGTCGCCCCGTTGGGAATGCCGAGATGCCGGCTCCACCCGAAATACCAGCTTGGGCACCTGCCGAGTCGAGAGGCGCGCCAAATGCTGCCTCGGCCACGGACCGAGCGCTGCCACGACCCTTTCTGTTGCCGGATGAATTTACTTTGCCCATGGCCTTGAAAACCAACCCTGATCTCGGATATTCGACAGCGGCCATTGGTAAATGGCATCTGGCGGGCGCCGGTAACGGTTGGGCAGATCATCCGAATCTGGCGGGCTTCGATCATTTCGCCGGGCTGATGGACGGTGGCCCGGAATCCTATTTCGCCTGGAACAAAGTCGTCAATGGTGAGGTGATCGGCAAGGTCGGGTACACGCCCACCGATAAGGTCGATGACGCTATCGCCTGGTTGGACGAGCAGGGTGAGAACCCCTGGTTTCTTTTGTTTGCCTTCAATCTGGGGCACACGCCGCTGCATTTACCGCCAGAGGAACACCGGCAATCCGATTACTCGGATATTGATCCCAGCGAAATGCCTCAAGAAAACTGGCAGGCATCGTTTGCCGCGATGATGGAAGCTATGGATACGGAGATAGACCGCCTGTTGGCGACACTCGACCCGGAGGTTCGCGAAAATACCTACGTGATATTCATGAGCGATAACGGTACCTATGATCCGGTCGTCAGCGCACCGTTCCGGCACGGTTTCGCGAAGGGGACCATATACGAGGGCGGCGTCAATGTGCCACTGATCATTACGGGTCCGGGCATTGAGCGCGGCGGTGTTTCGGAGGCGCTCGTGAATTCGACGGATTTATTCGCGACGATCATGGAGATGGCTGGGGTCGATCCTGACGAGGCAGTGCCGGACGAGGTCAGGCACGACTCGGTTAGTTTTTTCGCGGCGCTGTCGAATCCTGATGCACCGTCACGCCGTGACTGGCTATACGCGGACGAATTCTTCGGTGGTTTCGACGGTGTCGAGACGGCAGACTACGCTATGCGAGGAGCGCGCTATAAACTTCTGCGATTTGAGGGCCGGGAAGAATTCTACGATCTGCACGCCGACCCCTACGAGCACGATGATCTTCTGCGCAAAGAGCTGTCCACTGAGCAGCGAACTGCCTACGAAGCTTTGAAGGCGGAGATTCTACTGCTAAGGAGCAGCGAGTAGGCGTGTTCTGGATCTACCGGAGTGCGAGCTGTGTAATTGGACGCGCAGATAATCGCTGATATCAACATAGCTTCATTGCCGTGTCTCGAGATATCGCGCTGTCGTACGCCGACAATGCGCCATTTTGCTGTGAGAATATTTGGAAGAAATCAGACTGATATTGATCCGCGGTAAGGCTGTGCCCGCAATCTTTGATCCTCACGCCGACGAGCACGTTCTCTGAAGTCGTCAGCGGGGCGAAGTTATAGATGAAATATTGGGAATATTCCTCGTATCCTGAATACTCGAGATCGAGATGCGCAGCCCATCTTTCCAGGGTACTTGGATTTGAGGAGGTATTTTCGTCCCACGCTGAGTACGTCAGCCCGTGAATTGTGTCTCGTAATCCGTTAATAATTGTTGACCCGTTTTCGATCGAGGCGAATTCCAGGAAGCTGATACCACGCTTACCCTTTTCCTGACCGTTAAACCACAGCCCCGCATCCTGCTCGCCCTGGATGTGTAACACAGATGGCAATGTGGCAGGCGTATTTTCTTTGAAATCGACGATCCCTTTTCGTAGCGTTGAACCTCCCGTCACGGAAATGGCCTTGAAGGTATAGGTGTCATTTATGCTGACATCGGTTAGATCGACCGGGCCTCCGAGTACGTACGAGAGCAAGAAGATTGCCCCGGATGAATGACCGACTCCAAAGATTTTTTCCGGATCGATGTTGATATCAGACGACGACAGTAACTCTGTCAGCAAGGTATCAACGAATGCGTAATCGTCACGCTCTGACTCCAAACCTTCATGCCAGAACCACATACCGCGTGCTCCACCCTCATTAACATCTTGGGGAACCTCCGGTTTCTTCTCGGAGAATGCAGACATTTTAATGGTGATGAAATCGTCTTTATACGAATCCAATCTTGGTTGCCAATCCAAATACTTCAATATGGATTGTTCGGTGAAACTGGGACGACACATACAACCATGAAAAAACAGAACAACTGGATACGCGACGCTGTTGTCATACGAGGTGGGAAACGTAACGGAAAAATGTCGGTCATAGCCGTTGATGTTGATGCTGCCACGATTCGTCTGATCGAGTTCCAGGCTCGAAAACACCAGTTTCGTGTCATCGGGCTGTTTTGTCGGCTCAATACTTCCGTTGTCGCTTAACGTGGGGGACACCTGGGCGCAGGCCAGCGACAACATCGTGACTCCTGACAGCAAAAAGAGGGTAACCGCGTTTTTCATATCTTCACCTTTATTTGAATGGGTATCAGCCGTCGATGCCGCGGTGGGCCTGTCTCTACGTCCCCTGCGATGTGGGACAAATAGGCCCACATTCTGGGATAGTATGATGATTCGCCAAGCGCGTTGTCAAACGAGATGCATAATACGGGGCACGCGGTTGACAACCGTTCACTCAGCCAATAGTGCGATGTTAAGTGGATGTAAAGAGTGACGCGGATTTCTCCGGGCAAGCTGTTGACAAACGTTCGGTACGGGGATAGGATTTTCCCACTATGCGGTACATAGTATCTTACTAGGCAGGATATGGGGGAGTTAAAAAAGCATGAATAAACATCAAAATATCTTTGGAGCCATTATTGCGGCTTTATTAACTGTTGGAACGCCAACTGGAGTTTCCGCACAGGAGGCCGGCGCACAGTTGCTCGAGGAGGTCGTCGTCACCGCGCGAAGGCGTGAGGAGAACCTGCAGGAAGTGCCGATCGCCATCACTGCGATCTCGGCCGCAGACCTCGAGCTGCGCAGCATTGAGAACGTGGAGGATCTGCAAGTCCTGTTGCCGAACGTGGATATCCGCGGTGGCGGAACCAGCGGCGGTAACTCAGGGAGTATGGCCATACGCGGCATTCCGGGCGTCGCCCGATACATCGACGGCGTGCACCTCAGCGGTGGCCAGGGGAGCCTGGAGAACGTGGTCGAACTCGAGCGCATCGAGGTCTTGCGGGGTCCCCAGGGAACCTATTTCGGCAAGAATGCGATCGGCGGTGCGATTCAATACGTGACCCAGGCACCCCAGGAAGAATTCGGGGCAAGAGTCAAAGTCACGGGCGGCGATTACAATCGCCAGGATATCGTGGCCAATGTGGACATTCCGTTGAGCGATACCGTGTTGACGAAGGTTACGGCGGCGAGCCTCAGTCGGGATGGCCATGTCGACAGTGTGACGATCGACGAATCCTACGGCGAGCTGGAAAACACGATCCTCAGGGGCGTGCTGCTGTGGCAACCGACCGATTCTTTCGAGGCGCTCTTCACAGCAGAGTACAACCGCGTGAAGGGGAACGTGCAGGCCAACGTGTTGTTTGACGTGATCGAAGGCATCGGCTTTGGTCCCCGGACGCCGGAACGGTACAACGAAGCCGGTATTCCGTTTACCGATGAGCTCTACGCCTATGGGAAGAAAGAGGAATACAAGAACGCAGTCGACTTTACCGGGCCCGGAGTCCTTTTCGACTCGGATTCCTTCTCGATGAAATTGGCGTGGGACATTAACGATTCGGTTACCCTCAGATCCATCACCGCGTCCCGCAAGTTCGACTACGCTACCTATAGAGACCTCGACGCTACTCAGCTCGTCATGCAAAATACCTGGTACTACCAAGAGGTCGAAGAGACGACTCAGGAGTTCCAGCTCCTCGGTTCCGGCGACCGCTTATCCTGGGTCGTGGGGGCGTACTACTACGACAGAGACGTCTTCGAAAAGTTTAATGGCTGGCAGCGCTGGGAGTTGACCGGTAGGGGTCCGCGGGGCCCGCGGCCGCGAAATGCGCTGGATCGAGTTCAGACCAAGGACACTGCCATCTACGGCGAGATCACCTACGACTTGACCGAGCAGCTCATTCTCACTGTGGGAGGCCGCTATTCGGACGAGGAGTTTCATTCCGAGACGTATGATCCGGCCGACGCTCTCGGATCACCAACACAGCCTTCCTATAGCCTCGACGGTACGATTCTGGTCGTCGACGGGGCACCACTCGTATTTGATGAAGACTTCAATGCTTTCACGCCGCGTGTGGCGCTGCAGTATCAGTACTCCGATACCGTGATGGCCTATATCAGCTACGCTGAAGGCTTCAATGGCGGCGGTGTGAACTCCCGATTCGACCCCACGTTGCCGAACAACGGCATCATTGCGTATGACTCTGAGCTATTAAAAAATATCGAGCTCGGATTGCGTTCGGACCTACTGGATAACCGCTTGCGCCTGAATGCCACCTACTTCACGGGCGTCTGGGAGGATATCCAGATCAGCGAAGCCTTGACGCCTGGACAGACGACTGTTACCAATGGGGGCGAAGCGGAAATCGAGGGACTTGAGATCGAGGGTATGTGGAGAGCGACCGATGAATTCTCCGTGAACTTCACCGTCGGCTGGCTCGATACCGCGTACACGGAACTCGGCGCGTCCCAGAACATAGTTCTGGATTCGCCTTTTCCGTTTGCACCCGAGCACTCGTACAGCATCGGGCTGCAGTACGATAATGACCTGAGCAGTGGTGGCTCAGTCACGACCCGGCTCGACTACGGCTGGATCGATGATTTCCAGACGCATCGCGATCCACGATTCCAAAAATCGGTGGGCGCCAATGATGCCTACGGGCTCCTCAGTGCCCGGATCACTTATGTGTCTCCGGACGGTAACTGGGATGTCGCCCTCTTCGGCACCAATCTCACCGATTCGTGGTACAGACTGGGCGGATTCTCCGCGACGCTTGGCGGTGTCGATCAGGGCGTCGTCGGCCGCCCGCGCGAATTCGGTATATCGCTGGGGCTGCGATTCTAGTAGCGCCTCGTCGGTTACGAGATGCAGCAGACCGGAACGCGACTTCGCGTTCCGGTCTCTTGCATCCACTTAACGGACATCGAAGCCGTCGGGCCTGAGCTTGAAAGCTGGGAAAGGCATGAAAGCAGGAGTTGCGTTTTTCGCCTGTGCAATTGTTTGCACAAGAGCTCACGCTCAGACTGAGGTGGGGGCACCTCCCAATTTCAACGGCGTATGGCTGGCGGCGCCTGGGTCGATCGTGGGAACCGAAGCGGGGGAAATGGGCGCTCCGGTGCCGCCGCCCGGTTCGGCGACGGTCAGCTTGTGGTGTTTGGTGAAGCCTCGCAGTTCAGACCCGGAGATGACGGTGAATCGCTCCCCGGGCAGAACGGCCAGTTCGCGGGGGCTCAGCTCCGATCTGTCCAGTGCCAACGTGATCAACTGATCCCAGATATCATCGGGTATGCGATTCCAAACNNCCGGAACGCGACTTCGCGTTCCGGCCTGCTGCATCCACTTAATTACTTCCCAGAGTCTGGTGTTTTGGCGAATAAAGCTACTTATTTCTGGCGAGCTAATCTCACCGAAGGACCCTATCAAGCCTACAGGATAAAGCGCTGTGAACACGAATGAAACGGATAATCCGGCATCGCACCCCCTCGATCGATTCTCCGTCGAGGGCAAGAGCGCTGTCATTACGGGCGCCTCGGGAGCACTGGGAACCGGCATCGCCGAGACCCT
>DPYP01000466.1:0-3417 GCA_003545375.1 Lentisphaeria bacterium | reverse complement strand
TGTGGTGTTGTCGGCGATTTCGCGCTGGACGTGTACGTCGACTACAGTGACGATACCGACGAACATTCTGTTGAGACCGGCAAACCGATTCACCACGGCCAGGATATCCGCTGCGCGCCTGGTGGTGCCGGCAACGTCGCAAAGAACCTCGCGGCGCTCGAGCCTGCAGCGATCCACGCCTTTGGCCTTGTCGGCGACGATATCTATGGGCGAGAACTCGTCCGTTGCCTCGATCAACTGGGTGTCGATACCAGCGCTATGCTCGTGCAGTACCTCGACTGGCATACATCGACATACGTCAAACCGCTGCTGGACCGGATCGAACAGAACCGCCTTGACTTCGGCGCCCGCAATCGGCCGACGTCGGACAGTATTGAAGCGCTCGTCAATCGCCTCGAGGCGGCTGTCGCGTCGCTCGATGTGCTGATCATCAATCAGCAGATGCTGGCGCCACTGATGACCGTCGACTTTACGGAACAACTGGCATCGTTGGCGGTGAGGAATCCGGCGCTGCTGATCATTGCCGACTGCCGCGATGTGTCACTGCTGCGTCCGGGCGTCATGGCGAAAGTCAACACCACAGAAGTGGCGGGCCTGCTGGGCCATCCCGTCGATGAGCGTGATACGGAGCAGTGTATCACAGCCTGCGGTGAAGCTTCGGAACGACTGGGCGGTCCCGTCATGATGACGCGCGGCGAGAACGGCCTGATTGTTGTCGGCGACGACCATCTGATCAACGTACCGGCCGTTACAGTCGTGGGCGAAACGGACACTGTCGGTGCCGGTGACACCTGCCTTGCGGCCTACGCTTTGGCGACAGCAGCCGGTGCCGGTGCCGCGGCATCTGCGGAGTTCGCAAATTTGGCAGCGTCGATTACGGTGACTAAACTGAATCAGACCGGCACGGCAAATGCCGATGAGCTGGCGGCACAGGTCGTCGATGCCCGCTACATCCATGCTCCGGAAATCGCTTCCGGGCTGCGTTCGCCGGACCTGCTCGCCGACACTGCTATCGAACGCATTACCGGGCGTACCAGTGGCGCGATCACGCACGCGGTCTTCGACCACGATGGCACGATCTCCACACTGCGCCGAGGCTGGAATGAAGTGATGTACGACATGGGGCTCAACGTCACCAGCGGTGGCAGGTTGGCGGAATTGCCAGCCGACCAGCTGGCCAGGCTTACAGAGAAAATCCACAAGATGGTCGATGAAACCACCGGCATCCAGACGATCCGGCAGATGATGTTTCTGGCGGATATAGTCAGCAGCGAAGGACTGGTCGAGGCATCGGCTGTCCGTACGGCATCCGAATACAAACGCCAGTATCTCGAGCAGCTGATGACGACGGTGAATGCCCGGATGGCCAGTGTCCGTGATGGCAGCCAGCCGGTTACGGCGTTTACTGTACCCGGTGCCGTGGCGTTGCTTGAACAATTCCATGCTGCCGGTATCGAATTGATTCTGGCCAGCGGCACCGACCAGGACGATGTCGAGAAAGAAGCGGCGCTGCTCGGTTACGGTGGCTGTTTCAGCAGTATCCGCGGTTCGCAGGGCGATGAAATTGGCGATGCCAAACGTCTGGTCATGCAGCGATTGCTTGCCGGCCGCCAGACATTGGCCGGCATTGTTGTCTTCGGGGATGGTTCGGTCGAAATTGCCGAAGGGCGTCATGCCGGCGCGGTGACCGTAGGGATAGCGAACGACGAGGACATTCCCGGCAAACTTTGTAACGACAAACGGCGGCGTCTCATCCGCGCCGGTGCCGACTGGATCGTACCGGATTTCACGGATGCCGCACAGTTGATCGAGGCGATTCATGGCGATTGAGATATTTGATTCACCGGCGCGCAACCGCCTGGTTTATGGGTGCGGAGCCATCGAGCGGCTCGGTGAGCTGGCACGCGAATACGGCAGCCGAGTGCTGGTTGTCAGCGACTACGGCGTGGCCGAGGCCGGGCATACGCAGCATGCGGTCGACAGCCTCGAGGCGGCCGGGTTGTCTGTCACCTCGTTTGTTGACGTGCACCAGAACCCGACGACCGATGACGTTGCATCCTGCCTGGCTGTGGCGCGGCCGGCGGATATCGATCTGTTTGTCGGCATCGGCGGCGGCAGTGCCATCGATACTGCCAAGGGCTGCAACTTTCTGTTGACCAACGGTGGTGACATGCACGACTACTGGGGTTTCGGCAAGGCGACGAAACCGATGCTGCCCCTGATCGCCGTGCCAACGACAGCGGGTACTGGATCGGAATGCCAGTCGTTTGCGCTTATCGCAGAGTCGGACACCCACCGCAAGATGGCCTGTGGCGACCGCAAAGCCACAGCGGTGATCGCGCTGCTCGATCCGGTCCTGACGGTGACGCAACCGGCCATGGTCTCCGCCTGCGCCGGTATCGATGCGGTCAGCCATGCGGTCGAGGCCGCGGTGACGACCAAGCATACTCCAATCTCCAGCCTCTATGCCATGGAAGCCTTCCGATTGACCAGCGCCAGCTTCACTCGCGTTCTCGAAGCCCCCGACGATCTGGCCGCGCGCGAAGCGATGTTGCTCGGTGCGGCCTATGCCGGCATCGCCATCGAGAACAGCATGCTCGGCGCTGCTCACGCGATGGCCAACCCATTGACAGCGCAGTTCGGTATCGTGCATGGCCAGGCGGTTGGCACGATGTTGCCGCATGTCGTCGGCTACAACTGCGTCGATGCTCAGACGGCAACGATTTATCTGGAACTGGCGACAGTTGCCGGGTTAGCGTCGGTCGATGCTTTGATCGACCTGCTTGCGGGCTTCGTCGAAGTGGCGCCTTTTCCGTCAAGCCTCGCTGCTGCCGGTATCGATGCCGACGCCATCCCGACGCTTGCAGTCAATGCCGCCGAGCAGTGGACCGCCGCCTTCAATCCGGTGGCGATTGCGGCACCCGATTTCGAAGATCTATATCGCGCTGCGATCTGAGGCGAATTCGTATTGCGGTGGAACGGTCGCGGCCGTTGCCGCAAACCGTACAGTAGACGGCGCGGTATCAATTCTTCTTGATGTATTTACTTGACGGCGCGTGGCGGAGGAAAATCGGTTGGTACCTGTACCGTTGGGTAGACCGTCAAGGATGACCACGGCTGCAGCTTTTGGGAGGGGGAACCGGTGGCGTATAATCGAATCACGCCGGATCACTTTTCAGCGCTGATCTTGATCAGCCACTGAACCGTACAATGCAAATATGCATGCAGTGAAGACAAGCGATACTGTGATGGCGCACAAGAATGAAAGGGGACTGAATGACGGATAATGCACGATACATAAATGACTTAGGCGACGACGAGTCATCGGAGGAGCACCTGCCGCTGCCGACAGCTGTCGCCGAACGCTATGCGATCAGGGAATGCATCGGTCAAGGTGGTTTCGGTGTCGTCTATCTG
>DPYP01000554.1:4037-9064 GCA_003545375.1 Lentisphaeria bacterium | reverse complement strand
ATGCTGCAGTGTTATGATAGCGTCCGCGAACACCGGTTGCCGCCGGAGCTGCGGGATAAGAATCCGTCCGGAGACCTGTGGCGTCTGATCAACGGGACATGGTCGAAGGACGACGTGGCGGCGTGATCGCCGGCTGCCGATTCACATTGGCGATTGTCTGAGGATGACGCGGCTTCAGGGGGCCGCCCTTCTTCGTTGGGAGATTGAACATGTCAGAAGATCGGTTCGAGCTTACCGCCGCGCACGTTGAGGCGATCGAGCGGCGGCGCCAGGTAGTGCAGAACTTTGACATTCTGCTGATCGATCCGGACCAGTTCGACAGCGTCGAAGCCATCATCGAGAGCCGGTTCAATTTCATCGATGACACGGAGACCTGCACCGACAGCGTCTGGTGGAACTGGTCGGAGGGCAATGCCGTGCCCTGGGCGAGCAAGCGTCTGCAGCGCTACAACGTGCCTGGCTATCTGCGGCTGATCGAGGAAGGCATCGACATCGTCAGCGTCGTGCTGGCGGAGACCCGCAAGCGCAGCCTGGAAGTGTTCTACTCCCACCGGATGAACGGCTCGGACAACGACCCCCAATATAAAGAAGACCAGGGGGCCTACATCGACGATGACGAGAACCGCTACCTGATCCCGTTCAAAGAGAACAACCCACAGTGGATGATCACCCGCCCCTACACCAAGAGCCCGGCGCTCAACTTCGAGTTCGCCGAAGTCCGAGAGTGGGCACTGGACAATCTGCGGGAGGTAGCGGAGGAGTTCGACTTCGACGGCATCGAACTCGACTTCGCCCGTAACGCGCCGTTCCTGCCGCCGGGTAAAGCGTGGCGGCTGCGGGATTGCATGACCGCGTTCGTGCAATCGGTACGGTCCATGATGCTGGAGGTCGAGGCGAACCGGGGCCGGCCGTTCCTGCTGGCGGCGCGGGTACCGGAAACGCTGGTGGGCTGCCACTTCGATGGTCTCCACGTGGAACAGTGGGCTGCCGAACAGATGGTCGACCTGCTCGTGCTGGGCTGTCGCAACTTTGAGGTGGACGTCGCCGCCTTCCGCCGCACGGTTCAAGGCACGCCGATCAAGCTCTACTGTGCCCTGGACGACCACCACTCGTCCGACGGTTACTGCGCCCCGCCGATTGAGGTCCTGCGAGGGGTGTTCGCTAACTGGTACCACCAGGGTGTGGACGGCATCCAGACTTTCAACTGGAAGTTTGGCCCCGATCCGGGCGAGCTGCACTGGCCGCTGCACCTCCAGGCGTACAGGGAATTGGGAGACCCGGCGAAGATCCGGCACGAGGACAAAGTCTTCGTCCTCAATCGCCGCGGCGGCGGGCACGGGCCAAGCGTGATTCCCAATCCGGAAGAGTGGACGACGCCCAGGCGCGGCTACCACAACTCAAATATGCTCGCCCAGCTACCGGCGGCGCTGGCCAACGACGGCAAAGCAGACACGCTGCTGATTCTCTATGTCGGTGACGATGTCAACGCGGAGATCGATCGGTTGGACCGGATCACCTTGCGCCTGCTGCTGAACGATCCGGGCGCGGCCGCGCTGCCGGACGACGACCGACTGGAGCCGATCCTGGTGCGGGAGTTCGTGGTGCCGCCACGGGTGGGTGGTCCCGGTCCGATGCACCACTGGACAGAGCCGCCGCAGAAGGGTATCGAGCGGGACGTGGAGGTCCGGATCAACAACATTCCTCTTGAAGCTGCGCGCGAAGAGCAGGGCTGGCTGCTGTTCGACGTGGCACCGGAGTCGTTGGGGGTCGGTGAGGCCCTCGTAGGTGTTCGAGTAAGCGGGCGACCCGAACGAGGAGAGGCGATGCTGTTGGAGAAGCTTGAGCTGTCGGTAGTTTATCGGTAGCGGGTGGGGTGGTCGGGCCCCACAAAGGCCCGAACGATTTGATGCTGTGTCGTGCTTGGGCCTAAGGCCTGGCGCAATTCCTGGGAGAGCAAGTTGCAGACGCCACGAAAGTTTCAACGTCCACAGTGCGGGCACGAAAAATCGCACCATCTATGGCTTACCTCATAGTTGAGAGTGGCTCGAATCAGGGCCAGCAGTTTGAGATCCACGGCGAGGCTGTGATCGGCCGCCATTCGTCCTGTGACATCGTCCTATCTGCCGCCGGCATGTCTCGCAGGCAATGCCGCCTGTTCGAGGACGGCGGCTGCTACGTTGTCGAGGACATGAAGAGCCGCAACGGCACCTTCGTCAACGGCGAGCAAGTCAGGGGCACGCGCGCCGGCTCGCCACCGATGACATCGTCAATGTCAGCCATTACATGCTGCGCTTTATCGAACACGAATCGACCACGGAAGAGACGACCTACGCCAGCAGCTTCATCCTCGACGATAATCGCAGCCTCGGCACGTCCATTTCCATGGACGCCTCCTACTACTCGGCGCTTTCCGGACAGAACGAAAACGGCGACTTCGATCCAATCACACTGGATCGGCTGGCCAGCTCGGAGATCGAACTGCAGAAGCGCCTTGATATCTTCTACCAGGTAGCCCAGGCGCTGACTTCTGCCGCCGAGGACAAAGAACTGCTGCATGAAGTCATCGAGTGCCTGTTCACCGTCTTTCCCCAAGCCGACCGGGCCTTCGTGATGACTGGGCAGCACCTCGAGGACATGCAGATTTCCTATGTCAAGACGCGCGACGAAAAACGCGAGAGTATCGGGGAAATCACTGTCAGTCGTACCGTTCTCGAGGACGTTCTTACCAAACGCGAGGCCCTGCTCGTTGCCGGTCCAGTAAACTTCGGCATGTTCCCCGCGGCGCACGATCAGTTTGTCCGCTGTTTCCTGGCGCGATTCCAACGACCCTTTGGTGCCGAAGATTCGGAAGCGTTGTCGTTGCGGTAGCCGACAGCGATCTGTGTGGCGGTGATGATGGCGGTTCCGCTGTTTTTATGCATCGCAGTGTCTGTAGTTATTCGGCGAATGCCGCGTCGAAGTCGATTGCTGACGCTGAGAAGTCCAGGGTTTTAACGTAGGCGCAGGATTCCGTGGCACCGTGCTCGCGGTCCATGCGGGCGTCCTCCCACTCGACCGACAACGGCCCCTTGTAGCCGATGTCATTCAGTGCCACCATGATGTCCTCGAACCGGGTGTCGCCGCGGCCGACCGAGCGGAAGTCCCAGGCTCTGGCGGCGTCGCCGAAGTCCGTGTGGCCGCCGAAGACGCCGACCGTCCCGTCGCCGTGGCCCCACCAGGCGTCCTTCATGTGCACATGGAAGATGCGCTTGCCAAAGTCGCGCAGGAAACGCACGTAGTCGACGCCTTGATAGCCGAGGTGGCTCGGATCGTAATTGAACCCGAACCGCTTGTGATTTTTGACTGCCTTCAAAGCACGTGCCGCGGAGGCGATGTCAAAGGCGATCTCCGTCGGGTGCACTTCCAGGGCGAAGTTGATGTTGACTTTCTCGCAAGCGTCGAGAATCGGTGTCCAGCGCTTTGCGAAGTCCTCGAACCCCTTGTCCCAATAGTCCTGACTGGTTGGCGGAAACGCATAAATGCTGTGCCAGATACTGCTGCCTGTGAAGCCGTTGACAACGCCGGGGAATTCGTCCCGGTCGCTTTTCTTGCGGCCGGGCTTGGCGTTGAGGAAGCGGCGGCATGCTTTGACGGTGCGGATCATCTCGCGGGCGGCACGCCGGCGCACGCCCTCGGGCTTGCCGTCGCCCCAGATCTCCGGCGACAGAATCAGTTTGTGCCGTTCGTCGATGTTGTCGCACACTGCCTGGCCGACCAGATGATTCGAAATCGAGTAAGCGGTGAGCCCGTGGTCCATCAGGATTTCCCAGCGCTCCTTGCAGTACTTGACGGTCGCCGCCTTGTCGACTTCGAAGTGATCACCCCAGCACGCCGGCTCCAGACCGTCGTACCCGAAGCTCTTTGCCTTGGCGCACATATGCTCGAAACTGAGGTCGGCCCACTGGCCGGTGAACAAGGTGACTGGGCGTCCCACGGTTACCTCCCTTCGGGTCTGATGGTTGCTGCTGGAAACTGTTGCGGCGCCGACAACGGCCGGCGCCTGAAGCTTCAGCCTTCCAGCGAGATGACAAACGGATTCTCCAGCGCCTCGGCGATCCAGCGCAGGAAGCGGGCGCCATCAGCACCGTCAATCACGCGGTGGTCATAAGACAACGACAGCGGCAGGATAAGGCGCGGCGCAAAGCTGTTGTTGCGCCAGACCTGCTGCATACTGCCGCGGGCGATGCCGAGGATCGCCACTTCGGGCCAGTTGACAATCGGCGTGAAGCCAATGCCGCCGATACCGCCCAAATTAGTCACGGTCATGCAGCCGCCCTGCATGTCGTCGGCACCGAGCTTACGGTCGCGGGCGCGTTCGGCGACCTGCCCGAGTTCTATCGCCAAGTCGACGATGCTCTTCCCGTCGACATCCCGGATGACCGGCACCAGCAGCCCGCGATCCGTGTCGACAGCCACGCCGATGTTGAAATAGTCCTTGTAGACGATCGACTGATTCGCCATATCGACGCTGACGTTGAACTGCGGGAACTTCTTGAGCGCCGCGGCCAGCACCTTGATGGCGATTGCGGTGACCGTGAGTTTGGCGCCGGCGGCTTCCACCGACTTGCCGAAGCGTTTGCGTTGCGGCTCGAGCTCGGTGATGTCGGCTTCGTCGAACTGGGTGACATGCGGAATCGTCGACCAGCAATAACTCATGTGCGTGGCTGTGGCCTTGCGAATGCCGCTCATCTGTTCACTGTGCACGCTGCCGAGCTTCGCAAAATCCGGCAAAGCCCTGGCGGCAGGTGCGGCGGCTGGAGCCGTTTGTCCACCGGCGTTGACGGAACGCGAATATGCCTTGACGTCCTCAATCGAGATTCTTCCGGCCCTGTCGCTGCTCGGGACCTGGGAGACGTCGATGCCGATCTCTCTCGCAAACCGTCGGACCGCTGGTGATGCCGGGATCGACTTCCCATCGCTTTGTGAGGGCAGAGGTGCGGCGGGCCTGGAGACTGGTGGCGGTTTCGCCGCTGCTGGTGGCGTTGCCG
>DPYP01000554.1:0-3716 GCA_003545375.1 Lentisphaeria bacterium | reverse complement strand
GCCGCTGCTGGTGGCGTTGCCGGTTTTGCAGATTCCGCAACTGGTGCCGGCGCCTCGGGTTCGGGTGCAGAAGCGTCTTCTGCGGCTTCCGGCTCCTCGGCTGCTGCGGTTTCGCCGTTGACGACTGTCAGCGTCATGAACACCTGACCGACCGTAGCGGTGTCACCTGCCTGGACCAGGATTTTGTCAACGACACCGGCGGCCGGCGATGGAATTTCGGCGGCGGCCTTCTCTGATTCGACCTCGATCAACGGGTCTTCGACCTCGATTTTCTGTCCGGGCTCGACGAGAACTTCGACGATGTCGACAGACTCGATGCCTTCGCCTACGCTTGGCACTTTAATTTCTTGGCTCACGAGGTTTTCCAAAGGGTTATGAGATCATCGGATTGACTTTTTCGGGATCGATGTCGAGGTCCTTGATGGCGCCCGCAACGTCAGCCGGCTGCAACTTGCCGGCACGCGTTAGGGCGGCTATGGCGGCGACGGCGATGTAACGGGCATCGACCTCGAAGAAATCGCGCAGAGCTTCGCGGGTCTCACTGCGGCCGAATCCGTCGGTCCCGAGAGAAATGAATTCACCGGGAATCCATTGGCGCAGTCCATCCGGCAGAGTTTTCATATAATCGGAAGCGGCAACGTAGACGCCGTCCTCACCCTCGAGGGTCTCGGAGATGAACGGCACGCGCGGTTTTTCTTTGGGATGCAGCAGGTTCCAGCGTTCGGCGTTGAGGGCGTTGCGGCGAAGTTCGTTGTAGCTGGTGACGCTCCAGACGTCCGCTGCGATATTGTATTTTTCGGCCAGAATCTTCTGGGCTTTCAGCGTTTCGTTGGTGATGGCGCCGCTACCGAAGAGGTGCGCTTTGAGCTTGGCCTTTTTGCCGGCGGCCGGCTTGAGCTTGTAGATGCCGCGCAGAATTCCTTCGTCGACGCCGTCGGGTTTCGGCAGCATGACATACGGATCGTTTTCCACGGTCAGGTAGTAGAAGACATTCTCCTGTTCCTGGTACATGCGACGAATGCCGTCGCGGATGATCACGGCCAGCTCGTAGGCGTACGTGACGTCGTAGGTGATCAGGTTGGGGACGGCGCTGGCGAAGACGATCGAGTGGCCGTCCTGGTGCTGAAGGCCTTCACCATTGAGCGTTGTGCGTCCCGCTGTCCCGCCGAGCATGAAGCCGCGGGCACGAATGTCGCCGGCGAGCCAGATGAGGTCGCCGATGCGCTGCATGCCGAACATCGAGTAGTAGATAAAAAACGGGATAGTATTGATGCCATGCGTTGCGTAGGCCGTGCCCGCCGCGATGAATGACGACATCGCGCCGGCCTCGGTGATGCCTTCCTCGAGAATCTGCCCGTTGATTGCTTCCTTGTAGTACAGCAGTTCTTTGGAATCGACCGGGTCGTATAGCTGCCCGACGTGCGAATAAATGCCGACGCGGCGGAAGAGCTTGTCCATACCGAAGGTTCGTGCCTCGTCTGGTACGATAGGCACGATGTATTGACCGAGCTGCTTGTCGCGCAGCAGTTTTTCGAGAATATCGATGAACGAGCGGGTGGTCGATATCTTTCGGTCGCCGCTGCCTTCATAGAACTTTGAGAACAATTTCTCGGGCGGTGCCATCAGGGGCTCGCAACGGACTTGGCGTGACGGCATATAGCCGTTGAGCGCCTGCCGTCGCTTATGCAGGTAAATCATTTCCGGACTGTCGTCCGGCGGGCGATAGAATGGGGCTTCCGCCACTTCCTCGTCGTTGATCGGGATGCCAAAACGGGTCCGGAACCGGCTCAACTCTTCTTCGTTGAGCTTTTTCTGCTGGTGCGTGATGTTCTTACCTTCACCGGATTCCCCGAGACCGTACCCCTTGATAGTCTTCGCCAGAATAACAGTGGGCGAGCCCTTGTGTTCGACGGCGGCCTTGTAAGCGGCATAGACTTTCTGTGTGTCATGGCCGCCTCGATTCATCTTGCGCAGGTCTTCGTCGCCGAGGTGCTCGACCAGCTTGAGCAGCTGCGGAGATTTGCCGAAGAAATCCTCACGGATAAAAGCGCCGTCGGAAACGCTGTACTTCTGGTACTGCCCGTCGACGACTTCTTCCATGCGCTTGATCAACACGCCGTCTTTGTCCGCTGCCAGCAAGGGATCCCAGTCCGAACCCCAGATCACTTTGATGACGTTCCAGCCGGCGCCGCGGAATGCTGCTTCGAGTTCCTGGATCACTTTGGAATTGCCGCGCACCGGACCGTCGAGCCGCTGGAGGTTGCAGTTGATGACGAAGATCAGGTTGTCGAGCTGCTCACGCACCGGCAGAGAGATGGCGCCCAGGGACTCGGGCTCGTCCGTTTCTCCGTCACCCAGGAAAGCCCAGACTTTGCCGCCGTTCTCAGGCTTGAGTCCACGGTCCTCAAGATAGCGGTTGAAACGGGCCTGATAAATCGCCATGATCGGCCCCAGCCCCATGGAGACGGTCGGGAACTCCCAGAAATCCGGCATCAGCCAGGGATGCGGGTACGACGAGAGCCCACCTTCCGGCTGTAATTCTCTCCGAAAATTTTCAAGCTGCTGCTGGCTCAAGCGGCCTTCCACGAAGGCCCGGGCGTACATGCCCGGCGAGGCGTGCCCCTGGAAATACACCTGATCCCCGGCGTGGTCCTCGGAAGGCCCCTGGAAAAAGTGGTTAAACCCGACCTCGTACAGCGTTGCAGCCGACGCGTATGTCGAGATATGCCCGCCGACGTCGGTGTTGTGGCGATTGGCCCGTACGACCATAGCCATGGCGTTCCAGCGTATGATGCTCTTGATGCGCCGCTCGATGTCGCGGTTGCCGGGATGCTGTGGTTCCTGGTCGACCGGGATGGAATTGACATAGGGCGTACGTGAGCCGGCGGGCATCGGGGCGCCGCGCCGCGCCATCAGCGATTCGAGGCGCGTGATCAGATGAGCAGCCCTTTCGGGTCCTTCATTCTCGAGGACCCACTCCAGTGACTCGAGCCATTCCCTGGTCTCGATATCGTCGACGTCGAAGCCTGATCGGGGTGTATCTTGCATATGATGTGTTCCGGAAAGATGACATTAGTCCGTTATCGTGCCTTGTGCATACGAAGACATGTATTATCATAATTTGAAAAGACGAAACATCAAACCTTCGCCTCGTTTGCATGAACAACTTCGACCGCCTGGCATCAGTCTACGATGGTCTTGGAACAATGGCTTTCGGCGGGGCTTTGCATGCCTCACAATGCACCCTGCTCGATGCTCTGCCAGCCCGCGGACGGGTTCTGATGATCGGCGGCGGGACAGGGCGTTTTCTCAGTGAATTTCTGGCTGTAAATAGCTTTTCATCAGTAATTTACGTTGAATCATCTGAAGCCATGCTGAGCCGCGCCGCCGCCCGGCTCAGCGCGGACGAGGCTGAACGTGTGACATTTCGTCACGGTTCCTGGGACCAAATAGCAGGGGACGAGGTCTTTGATCTCGTTTGCACCCAGTGTTTTCTGGATTGCTTCGCGCCTTCCGAGCTGGCGCCGGTGATGGATCGGCTTGACAGTTGCCTGGCGCCCAACGGGGCTTGGTTGTTTCACGACTTCGATGTGTCAGGCCGGGGCCCACTGTCACGGGCATGGCGGCGTGCTGTTGTCCGTATACTCTACAGTTTCTTTGGGCTGGTCTGTGGGGTGCAGCCGCGGGCCCTGCCGAACCTGGCAACGGCCTTCGCC
>DPYP01000544.1:9393-28929 GCA_003545375.1 Lentisphaeria bacterium | reverse complement strand
TGACTGAAGCCGACACCATCGTGTCCCGGTTTGGAATCGAAGATCAGGGAACAGTACCTTATCACATGAAAGTTCACGACAACCCGGCACGGCAATGAATTATTCGAGTGATACTCCCGGTGCCGCGAGGCAACGCAACAACCGGTTCGCGACATTCACAGCACGCTGGCACTACAGCCTCGTGATGCTGGCCGCGCATCTCGGCGTCTTCCACGCCTGGATGTACGCGCCCTCGCGTACGGCTATAGTCGTCATCGGCGTATTCGTGTGTGCCGCGTTGGTGCTCTACATGCTGCTGGTACCGCACTACTTCGCGAACGGCATGGACCGACTGGCGCATGGCATGGTGATCCTCGACCTGCTGCTCGAAGCGCTGCTGCCGGTCATCCACGACCACTATGGCTTCTATCTATGCGCCGTAGCGTTCGCTGCCATCGTCGGCTGGCACCGGGCGTGGGTGTTATCTCGACCTGCCGTCAGCGACACACCGCAAGAATGAGAATGCTCAGATACATCTGTCTGTTGTTGATGACCGCCACGGTCTCTCCGACAACGGCTGCGGAGTTCGCAGCGCCAAACATCGTGTACGTCGGTTGCACGGTACACGACACGCCGTGGCGCGGCGATCTCGAGGCGTGGCGGCACTCACGCAAGCTGATCGGTGCGGCATTGACCAAATGGTTCGGCGTCGGCGCCGAACGGCAACATCACCTGATCAATCCAAGCGCCGACGAACTCGAGACGTTTCTCACGGAAACGCTGCCGCCGACTTTGCAGGCCAACGACATTGTCGTGTTCTACCTCGGCGCACATCACCGGAAGAAAGGCGGCATCCTGCTGGGCGCCCGCACGAAAATTGCCGATCAGCAGCTCGGTGAATGGCTGCAGCGGATCCCGCAACGGACGCTGCTGCTGGCGGATGTCTGCTTTGCAACGCGCCTGGAGGACAACGTCGATTTTCCCGACAACGTCATGCGTGTGCATGGCGCGAGTCGCCGACAAGCAGCAACCGACCTCAATCTGGATGGCAAGCATCGCAAGACCAGGCGATTTTTCGAAGCCACGCAGCGGGTCGTGAGCGAAGACCTCGAGATGCACGAGACGCTGTTCAGCATCATGGGCTACATCTGCGTGCACGCCATGCTGCAGATGCGGCAGCAGACCGACGTCAGCCTGGCAGCCAATGCCCTCGCCGAGTTGATGCGATCCGAGCAGGAACGGATGAGGCAGTATACCCGGCGTACATCAAAGACGCCGACTCTGTCGATCGCGAATCCGCAGTCATGGCTGCTGGCCGAACGCGCCCCGGAAGCACCATGGCCGTTGGCGAATTACGGGCGCCAGGGCCTGCAGGTGACGACAATCGAAGCGATGCTGGCGCTCGACGAGCAGGATGTAGACATCGGCTATGGCAACCTGTTGATCGGCAAGCTGTATGATCCCGAAATGGACCTGCCGCATTTTGACGGGCAGCTCGACGCCATGGCGTACGAGCTGCGTGAGCGCATCCAGGACCCGACCGACCGCGCCCACGTGGCAGCTACAATGGCAGACTATCTCTTCAACGAAAAAGGTTTCGTGGCAGATGTCGATCCATACGACGAAGACTTCCTGCTCCACGTCCTGCTGGAAACGAAGCACGGGCGTTGCAGTGCGCTGGTGGCATTGTACATGGCCCTGGCGGAACGCCTCGACCTGCCCTTTCAGAGCGTCTGCATTCCCGAGCACATCTACATTCACTGGCCGGCTTCGGCAAACGGCGAAGCGCTGAACATCGAGACGACGCAGGACGGTGTGATCCTGACGGACAACGTTTACGCCGCGCGCTGCGGCGGCGAGTTCAGCGAAAAAGAGAAGAAGTTTTACCTGCAGCCGCAGAGCAAGCGCCAGACTCTCGCCATCTTGCTGAGCCCGCTGGGCAGTGCACTGCGCGAAAAGGAGCGCTACGACGAAGCAATCACCGCCTGCCAGCTCGCCATTTCAATCAATGTCCACGATGCCGAGGCGTGGAACAATCTCGGCATGGCCTACCGGCTGAGCGACAGCGGGGAATTGGCCAGGGTGTCATACAACAAGGCGCTGGCAATCAATCCCGAGTTCGCAGCTGTATGGAACAACCTGGGCACCGTCACCGATAACGTCGAAGAGCGCATCGGGCATTACAAGAAGGCGGCGGCACTCGACCCCAACCTGGCCGATGCCTGGCAGAATCTGGCGCGCGCCTATTTCGATAACGGCGACTACCAGCTCAGCCTCGCTTGTGTGCGGCGCTATCACACACTGGGCTACCTCATGCCGCAGGAGTTTCTCCTGAAGTTGAAGGGGAAGATGTAGGCCGGAGATCGCAAAGCCTTTCTCCTCCCAGGCCTTAATCCATTGGACCCGTTCGACTCAAATCACGGCACCAACTTATCGACGCTCTCGAACTGTACAGGGAGCTATTCGATGGCTTGAAGCTTCAGCGAGACTTCCCGCTGCCTACCGTCGTTCTCAAGCGAGACCTTGACCGTCTCACCGACTTTTCGCTTGTCGAGGATTTTGAACAGGTCATCGCTGTCACTGACCTTCTCGTCGTCGATCGCCACAATCACGTCCCCGAGCCGGTAGCGCCCGAAGTGGCCCCAACGGATTCCCTTGATGCCGGCACGCTCGGCAGCGCTGCGACGAAGCACATCACGGACGATCACGCCCTCGAGGCCAAGCCGCTGATTCAGGTAATCATCGATCTCCACGCCGAGACCCGGGCGAACGACCTTGCCATGCAGGATCAATTCCGGCACGATACGGTTGATGGTATCCACAGGGACGGCAAACCCGACCCCGGCATAGACGCCGGACGGGCTGTAGATCATGGTATTCACACCGATCAAACGCCCCCCACTGTCCAGCAGCGGACCGCCGGAATTGCCGGGGTTGATGGCGGCATCGGTCTGGATGACATCCTGGATCGGCCGGCCCGCCACCGACTGGATTTCACGGCCGAGGCCGCTGATGATACCGGTCGTGAGCGTATGATCGAAACCGAACGGATTACCGATCGCCAGCACCTTCTGGCCGACTTTCAGATCATTCGATGTGCCGATCGGGATGGCGCGCAGCGTCTCCGTCGGCGCCGCGATCTGCAGAACAGCCAGATCCTTGTCGGGTGAGACTCCGACCAGTTTCGCCTCCCAGACACTCTGGTCATCCAGCATTACCCGGGCAATCTGGGCGCCGCGCAGGACGTGGAAGTTCGTCACGACATGCCCCTGGTCATCCCAAACGAAACCGGAGCCTGTGCCCTGCGGGATCTCAAAGAGATTCCGGCTGAACCGGTCGCGGCCGACCCGCACGGTAGTGATATAGACGACCGACGGCGAAGCTGCCTCGAACAGCTTGATTGTCTGCTGTTCCCCGGCGGCCAGTGGCGGGCGATCGGCAACCACCCGCGGCACTGCCTGCGGCGGCTCGCGGTCGAGTGCCAGGATTGTGCCTGCAGTAAACAGTGATACGGCGATGAGTCTTGCTGATGCCGCCGGAATGAAAAGCTTTCTCATGATCGGGTTCCGGTGAGATTATGAGTGAGGTTACGAGTGGGTCACCAATGAATCAGACGTCTGCAAACACGGATTGTTCACCGCTCCGCTGCTTTGAAATCAATGAGCGATACAGTAGAATAGTTGAATACGCTTTGCCACTGCAACTGTTAACTGTCGAGCGACATATGGCATCCGACAAGCAGATAAACGTCGAGGACATCGCCAAACTCGCGCGGATCGAACTGACCGTTGAGGAGGCGGCCGAGTTTCAGAAGGAAATCGAGTCGATTCTCGGTTACATCGAAGAGCTTTCCGCTGTCGATGTCGAAGGCATCGAGCCGATGGCGCACGCCACGGCAATCACCAATGTGTTCGGTGATGACGTGCCAGGTCCTCAGCTTGACCGCGAAGCCGTTTTAGGGAATGCGCCGGAAACACTCGACAACGAGCTGATTCGCGTTCCGAAAGTGATCGAGGACGGCGACGGAGGGACGCATTAGTGGCGGAGCAGTACGTCTATCAACTGTCGCCCGCGACGCTCTTCGATGCCGCTGCCGCAGTAGCCGCCGGCGATGCAACGTCGACCAGCCTGTGTCGCCAGCTGCTGGCGCGACATGAGGCAACCGACAATGTCCTGAACGGCTACCGCCAGTTCGACAGCGACGCGATCCTGGAACAGGCGGCGGCGGCGGATGCCCGCCGGTCGGACGGCAAGCCGATCGGCCCGTATGACGGCCTGCCGATCGCCATCAAGGACAACATCGCCGTCAACGGCCAGTCGTGCGGCTGCGCCAGTCAAATTCTCGAAGGCTATACAGCACCGTACGACGCCACCGTGGTGGCACGACTGAAGGCGGCGGGTATGATCTGCGCCGGACGTACGAACATGGACGAGTTTGCCATGGGCTCGTCCACCGAAAACAGCGCCTACGGACACAGCTGCAATCCGTGGAATACCGAGTGTGTACCCGGCGGTTCCAGCGGCGGCTCGGCGGTTGCCGTTGCCTCCGGCCAGGCCTTCGCGGCGCTCGGTTCGGATACTGGCGGATCGATCCGGCAGCCGGCCAGTTTCTGCGGCATCGTCGGACTCAAGCCGACGTATGGCCTGGTGCCACGCTACGGCCTGGTCGCCTACGCTTCGTCACTCGACCAGATCGGGCCGTTGACCAGCGACGTGCGCGACGCCGCACTGGTGCTCGACATTATCGGCGGCTACGACCCGATGGACTCGACCTCGATCCCGGACACAATGACTGGGTTTGTCGACGCCTTGGACGAGGGTGTCGAGGGCCTGCGTATCGGCGTGCCAAAGGAGTATTTCGACGTCGACGGGCTGCATCCGGAAGTGCGGCAGGCCAGCGAAGCCGCGATCCGTGCATTCTCTGATGCAGGTTGTGAAGTTGTCGATGTGTCGTTGCCTTCCCTGCGTTACGGTGTGGCTGTGTACTACGTCATCGCCACCGCCGAAGCAAGCTCCAACCTGGCCCGTTACGACGGCATCCGCTACGGCGCACGCTACCCGGACACCGACCTGATGAGCACCTACTTCGTGACCAGGGAGAAAGGTTTCGGCAAAGAGGTCAAGCGCCGGATCATCCTCGGCACATACGTGCTGAGCAGCGGCTACTACGACGCCTACTACCTGCGCGCACAGAAAATACGAACGCTGGTGCGCCGTGATTTCGCCGAAGCGTTCAAGGGCTGCGATGTAATCATCGGCCCGACCAGCCCGACGACCGCCTTCCGTCACGGCGAAATCAGCGATCCACTGCAGATGTACCTGACCGACATCTACACGGTGCCGGCCAATCTCGCCGGTAATTGCGGCATCTCCGTACCGTACGGCACCGACAGCGGCGGCCTGCCGATCGGCGTGCAACTGATGGGCGACTCGCTGTGCGAGAAAAACATTCTGCGCGCCGGCCACTGGCTGATGGAGTCGGGGAAATCATGAAGTACGACGTTGTCATCGGATTGGAAGTACACGTGCAGGTGCAGACCGCGACGAAGATTTTCTGTCGCTGCCCGAACCGCTCGGGGGCCGCACCCAACACCCTGATCTGCCCTGTGTGCATGGGGTACCCCGGCGTTTTGCCGGTGCCGAATCGAGAAGCGGTGCGCAAGACCATCCTTGCCGGTTTGATGTGCAACTGCCAGATCGCTGAATACAGCAAGTTCGATCGCAAGAGTTATTTCTATCCGGACATGCCGAAGAATTTCCAGACCTCGCAGTACGACCTGCCGCTGTGCGGACGCGGCTACGTCCAGATCGCCGGCAGCGGTTTTTCGGGTGAGGAACTGCCCGCAGCAGAGATCGGCATCACCCGCATCCATCTGGAAGAGGATGTCGGTAAATCAACGCACTTCGGCGAGTACAGCGGTATCGACTACAACCGCGCCGGCGTCCCGCTGATGGAGATTGTCAGCGAGCCGGACATGACCAGCCCGGACCAGGCGTACGCCTATCTCACTGTCTTGAAGCAGGCCATGCAGTACGGCGGCATCAGCGATTGCGACATGGAGAAGGGCCAATTGCGCTGCGACGTCAACGTCTCGCTCAAACCCGCTGGCCGCACCGAGCTCGGCGCCAAAATCGAACTCAAGAACCTCAACAGCTTCAAGTCCATACACCGCGCCCTGGAATCCGATATCGAGCGTCAGGCAGCCATCCTCGACGGTGGCGGCGAACTGTTTCAGGAAACCCGCGGCTGGGATGACGACCTTGGCGACACTTATTTCCTGCGCCGGAAAGAGGGCGATGAAGATTATCGCTATTTCCCGGAACCCGACCTCATGCCGATGGCCATCGACAACGCGTGGCTCGAGGAAATTCGGGCGGAGGTTCCGGAGACGCCCGAGAAACGCCGCGACCGCTTCGTGGCCCAATACGGCATTCCCGAATACGACGCCGGCGTGCTTACCGCCGATCGGCCGGTTGCTGATTATTACGAAGAAACGGTCGGTGCCGGGGCGCCGGCGAAAAAAGCGTCGAACTGGATCATGGTCGAGCTCATGCGCGAGCTCTCACAGGCGAACGTGCCGATCACTGAATCCCCGATCACCGCAACGGCGCTGGCCCAACTTGTCACTGCGATCGAGAGCGCCGATATCACGGGGCGCCAGGCAAAGGACGTTTTCGTGGACATGTTCAAGACCGGCAACGACCTTGAGACCGTCAAGACCGCCCTCAATATCGTCAAGACGGACGACAGCGAAATCCGCAACTGGGCCCGCGAAGCAATCGCTGCAAACCCCAAGCCGGTCACCGAGTTCAAGGAAGGCAACGAGAAGTCGATGAACTTCCTGGTCGGCCAGGTCATGAAAGCGAGCCGGGGCAACGCCAACCCGCAATCGGCACGGGATATCCTCATCGAGGAACTGGGCAAATCGTGAGAACCTGCCACATCCTTTTCCTGCTTGCAGCCATGGCGCTGGCCGGGTGCATGGCACACCCGTTGCAGCTGAAAGTGCCATCGCGGGCGATGGCTCCGTTGATTTCGTTCGGCAGCTACGTCGAGACCGAGCAGTACGGACGCAACCTGCCGGAGCGCTTCGATGTAGTCGTGGTTGGTTCGCCGGCGGAAGAACGTATCTACGTCTTCCGCGTTGTCGGGCTGCCGGGTGAGCATGTCAAGCTCACGCCGGACGGCGTCTATATCGACGGCGAATACCTGGAACCGCCGCCGGGCATCCAATACTCGTCGGAAGCAGTGGGGCAGCCGACGCCGAAATCGGAGTTCCAGCTGCGCCGCAACTACTACGTCCTGCTCGGAGATAACGTCGAGCATGCGCGGGACAGCCGCTTTTTCGGTCCCCTGCCGCGCCGCAGGATTTACGGCAAAGTATCCGACATTCACCCGGCCGCCCCTGACGAATCCTATCAGGATCTTGAGGACTGACCCTGGGAGCACAGGGTTAGAGACTTTTCAGGTTGTCGACCCAGGCATGGATTTTCGCAGCGAGCACATCAGCCTCGCCCGGGTCATTGACGCGTTGCAGAAAGACGTCGAAGAGGTGCAGGAACGCGCGACGCATGGTATCGATGAAGTACATGCGTTCCTGGAAATGACCGCCGGCGTCGAGATCTTCGCCGGCCGGCAATGTGACCGCCTGAAAATTGAACGTCGCGGCATCGAGATTGAAAACCCAGGTTTGCTTCTCTTTGGTCATGATGTACTTGGCCTTCATGATCTTCTTCCCGACCATGAGCGAGGCCTTCGCTTCCGCACTGTTGGTCGGCATGCCCTTGCGGATCACGGTTTCGAGCGCCCCCGGCCCTTCGGCAGCAAAGCACATCGGGCCGTCGACCATGACCCCGAACTCACCGAGGTGCGGCACGTCGAAGGTTCCGCCCTCCACATCCTGGAAGTACCAGATCCAGGTGGCGAAGTCACGGCCGAGCCCGCCCTCTTCGTCACCTTCGGCACGGTGCGGCGAGAAACTGAGCGGCGCGACCGAGTCGATGCTGTAGTCGAGGAAATTCTCCGCGATCAGCTCCGGCGAGAGCAGCACAGGTTCGATCCCTACGGTGTCGTAAAAAAAAAAGATGAACGCGTCGATCTTCGCCCGTGAAAAGGCACCGACATACAGCAGGTCGTTATTCGGGTCGTAGACAAACGGTGTGCCGGCAAGGCTCGGTGGCATTCCCTCCAGCAGCCGGTCCTGCACTTCCTCCTTGATCTTCTTGCGCTCCTTGCGCGTGAGGAAGGCGCCGTTGTTCCCCTCCATCATGGCAAACTCGGCCATTTTGCATTCCGCCTTGAGCAGTGACGGCGGGATCTTACGCTGCGCACTGCGCAGTACGAGGTGGAGATAGCCGCCCATGTAGGCGGTCTCATCGTCGATGCGGGTGTCGAGCAGGTGGCGGCCGGTCACCCAGCCGAGTTCTTCCTTGTCCTTGACGTACTGCAGCGGCGGCGCCTTGCGATCGGCAAAGCGCTCAAGCGCGTCATCGGGCATTTTGGCGGGCATGTGGCAGACGGAGAATGCGAATGATCCGGAATCAAATCCCATAATGCAGCTACTGTCAGGTGTCGGGTTTCAGGTTGTCTGAAGTCGGCGGAGGGGATGACTGAATGTCCCCCCTGCGCGAGATCGGGAATTGCGGCGATAAACATGGCCGTGACATGGCGTTTTCCAAATGCCGCGAGAGATTGTTTGCCACCTACGTGCCCGAATGGTGAAACGATTGCCTGTTTCCGCGACCCCGAATGTCGCACTGGCGGCGGTCAATCAGCAGGCATACTCATGCGGGGCGGTTCCTACGGCAGCTCCAAAGCAGCGTCCGTATCAATCGGGTAAATCTTCCGCCCGAGACGGGTGAAGGGCAGGCTGGCGAAGTCCTGGCTCGTGACGCTGGCGGTGTCGACGTTGAAGATACTGCCGGCGATCGGCCCGAAACCGCTCCGGAAGTGCCCGGTCGATTTGACGCAGATATACTTCAATTCACGGCAGTCGAGTCCGAGGCTGCGTGAGAATGCCAGATCGATCGGCTGACAGTATTCCGAGATCACAACGACAGAAATGCCGTCCTCCCGAACCATGACAGAGTCGCCGCAGAACGCCTTCACTCCTTCCCACATCGGCCCGTCATAAATCGAGCGGCCATCGCTCACGGCGAGCACTTCTACGGTCATCGGCACGGGCGGTGCGCAGATCTCACATGACTTGCCGCCCATCTGCACATCGATAGTCGCGCCCACACCGGCAGCCATCGCCTGCTGCACAACCTCGGGATCGACGATGTACAGGATCGCCGCGTCCTGCAATCCACGGTCGATGAACAGATTGAGAATCTCGGTGCCGTCACTGGGCGAGCCGCCGCCGGGGTTGTCCGCCTGGTCGGCAAGGATAATCGGGTATTTGCCAATGCTATCGCCTTCGGCGAGTGCGTCCGCCGGCTTCATCAGCGCCCGCTGCCAGTCGTCTCGGCGGTCCCAAAGCCATTGTGCCAACTCATCGGCAGTCTGCTGCGCCAGCGCCGGGTCGTTGTCGGTCACGACAATGGTCGAGGCACCAACTATCGGGATGTCGGCCCACTGGTATCCCAGCCCGATGCTGGCGGTCAACACACCGGGACGCATCTCGATATCGAAACAGTACTGGTAGGCAGACTTGATCGGTTCTTCCGCGGATATCATTTTGGCCGCAGCCCAGAACATCGGAATCGGCCGGTACGCCATGGTCGGGCGGATCTCGCCGCGGATGGTGCGGACCATCATGTCGGTGGCTTCGAGGGCGCGTTCGGCCATATCGACGTGCGGGTAGGTGTCTTCGATGATCAGGGCGTCGGCGTTTTCGACCATCAGCGGGCCGATGTTACAGTGCGGGTCGTGCACGGCCATGATCAGGCAGTCAGGGCCAACCAGTGCACGCACCGCCTGCAGGATATCGCCATCACCGTCGTCGAGGCCCTGGACCGAATAGCCGCCGTGCAGACCCAGCAGGACACCGTCGACCGGCAAGGCCTCACGCAGTCGATCGAGCAGCCGGTTCTTCAGCATCTCATGGAGGTCGAGCGTCGGCTGCCGGCTGCTGTGCGGGTATGTCGAGATCAACGGCACCAGCTCAGCGCCGTGCAGTCGGACCCCCTTAATGAATCCGTCGACGACCGTGTTCGCCTCGCCGGACAGCGCCGCCAGTGTTTCACCTTCGAAGTATCTGCCTTCCAACTCGAAGACCTCGAGCGATGTTTCAATGGGTGAGAAGCTGCTGCTCTCGTGTTCAATGCTGCCTACGGCAATTCGCATTGGGGTCCTCATGGATTTCTTTCGTGGCTATTTCCCACCAAGCACCGCCACGATCTGTTCGATTGCCTGATCAACCTCGGCTTCCGTTGTAAAGCGTCCGACGGACAGTCGCAAGGTGCCGGCTGCAAACTCCGCAGGTACCTGCATCGCGGTAAGCACCGGTGAGATACTGACCTCGCCGCTGTGGCATGCGGCGCCGGCGGACGCCGCGATGCCGGGGAGCGCATCCAACAGCTCGTTCGCGTGCCGGCCTTTGAACCCGATGCTCAGCGTGTTGGGCAGGCGCCGGTCACAGTGGCCGTTGACACGACTGTCCGGCACGGCAGCCAACAACGCTGATTGCAGGTGCTCCCGCAATTCAAACATGCGATGACTGTGCTCTCCAGGATTGTCCTGGATCAATTCGCATGCTTTCCCAAGGCCGACGATATGAATGACGTTCTCGGTGCCGGCACGCCGCCCTGATTCATGCGCCGCACCGTGGATCAAATTGGTCAAGGATACACCGTCGCGAACGTACAATGCCCCGACGCCCTTGGGCGCATACAACTTGTGACCGGCAACCGACAACAGATCGACGTTCAACGCCTCGACGTCGACCGGCACCTTGCCGATCGACTGGGCCGCGTCGGTATGGAACAGCACCTGCCGCTGCCGCGTGATGGCGCCGATCTCAGCAACAGGCTGGATCGTGCCGACCTCGTTGTTGGCGTGCATGACAGTCACCAGGATCGTACGCTCGGTGATCGCTGCGGCCACGTCCCGGGAATCTACCAATCCGTCGTTATCCACCGGTATACAAGTGATATCAAAGCCACGTGCCGCCAGGTACGCACACACTTCCGTGACAGCAGGATGCTCGATCGCCGAGGTTATGATGTGGTTACCCCGGTCACGCAGTGCGTCCGCAACGCCCTTGATGGCATGGTTGTTCGCCTCTGATCCGCCGCCGGTGAACACGATCTCGGCCGGCGCGCACCCGAGCAACCCGGCTATCTGCCCCCGGGCGATGTCGACGGCATCGTGTGTCGTCCTGCCGTAGACATGGCCGCTGGACGGGTTGCCGAAGTTGGTGTCGATGTACGGCTGCATCGCAGCGGCGACAGCGGGATCGACGGGGGTCGTCGCATTGTAGTCGAGGTAGACTGGCGCACCGGCGGCAGGCAACGGCATGCGAGCTGATTCGGTATCGGAAAAGCTTTCCATCGGCCATTTGCCTGATTGGATTTGTACGGTACGGTGAACGTGTCCGACTATACATCGGCCGCCGGCACGGTGCCATGCCGATTCCGATCAACCAATCCCCGAATCCACCGAAGCTTATGGACCCGAAATACAAGATCGACGACACCGCCAATCTGCTCAGCCCGAGCATGATCATTTATCGCGAACTGGTAATCGCAAACATCGAAGAGATGCTGCGGATCGCCGGTGCCCCGGAGCGGTTGCGGCCCCACTGCAAGACACACAAGATGGCGGAGATCGCCAAGCTCGAGATCGCCCGCGGCATTACCAGGCACAAAGCGGCAACGTTCGCCGAGGTCGAGATGCTGGCAGATGCCGGCGCGACCGACATCCTGCTCGCCTACAACCCGGTCGGGCCGAATATCGGGCGCACGATAGCGGTGCGCGAGAAGTATCCCGACATGCTGTTCTCGGTGACGACCGACCACCCGGCGGCTCTGGCGGAGCTGGCGCAGGCAATGGCCACCGTTGGACAGTGCGTCGATGTACTTGTCGACATCAATCTCGGCATGAACCGCACCGGGCTGGACGTGAACGACGATGCGTTCAATTTGTACCGCGATATCGTTGAAAGAGACGGCGTCACGCCCGGGGGGCTGCACCTGTACGACGGCCATAATCAGCAGGTCGATGTCGATGAACGCCAGGCAGCGGTCGATGCGACGTGGGGGCCGGCGATGGCATTCCGCGAACGGTTGCTGGCTGAAGGCTGGCCGGTGCCGCGACTGGTGTGCGGCGGCACCCCGACCTTTCCGGTGTACGCCGCAAAGCCGGAACCGGGTATCGAGTGCAGTCCGGGCACGGTCGTGCTGCATGACTCGTATTACGGGCGCAATTTCCTGGACCTGAACTTCACACCGGCGGCACTCATCCTGACGCGCTGCGTCAGCCGGCCCGGCTCGGATCTGGTAACCTTCGACGTCGGCAACAAAGCGATCGCCGCTGACCCGGCCATTGAGATCCGGGCGTTTCTCCCGGACCTGCCCGAAGCGGTGCCGAAGTACCATAACGAAGAGCATCTGCTGCTGCAAACGAAAGATGCCCAACGCTTCACACCTGGTGACGAGATGTTGGTGATTCCCGGTCACATCTGCCCGAGTGTGGCGCTGCATCGCGAGGTGTACGTGGTGGACGGCGGCAAGGTCGTCGGTACCTGGCAGGTGACGGCGCGCGATCGAGTGTTGAGCATCTAAAAGCGGGTTTCAGCGTTCAGTCCCGCACTTCATCGCTCCGCTTGATCGAATCTGGCGACGTCGGAGAATCGGTCAAGAGGTGCCATGAAATGCGGGATTGCGAGTGAGATGAAAAAACGAATACAAATGGGAGCGACACATGTTGAACCAGTTGTTTGACCTGACGGGGCGAACGGCGCTGGTGACGGGCGGGAGTAAGGGGATCGGCAAGAGCATTGCGCGCGGCTATGCCGAAGCCGGGGCGAACGTCGTGATCACGGCGCGTCATGAAGATGAGCTGCAGGCAGCGTGCGCCGAGATCGGCGACGGCCTCGATGTGCAAGTGGCCTATCGCCTCTGCGAAATGACCGACCGGGCACAGTGCGACGACATGATACGCTCGGTGCAGGACGAATTCCCGACTGTCGATATCCTGTGCAACAACGCCGGCAGCAACGCCCCGCAACCGCTGGTCGATATCAACGATGCGGATTGGGACCGTGTGCTGGAGTTGAACTTCACGAGCTGCATGCGGTTGGCGCGCGGTTTCGCGCCGGCGATGATCGAACAGAAATGGGGCCGCATCCTGCACATCTCGTCGATCATGGCGCTGACCAGTGCCGCGGGACGTGGCATTTACTCGGGCACCAAGGCAGCACTCGTTGGGACAACACGGGCACACGCCATCGAGCTGGGACCGCATGGGGTGACGGTGAATTGCCTGGCGCCGGGACCTATCGCGACAGATATGCTGATGACCATGCTGAGCCCGGAGCAGCGGGCGGGGTTTTGCGATCGCGCTTCGCTCAAGCGCCTGGGCGAAACCACCGAGATGGTCGGCCCGGCGCTGCTGCTTTCCAGCGATGCCGGCAGCTACATAACCGGTGCCGTCCTGGTCGTCGACGGTGGTGTGATCTGCCGGTCGTTTTAGTGTCCCGTCAAACGAATTTTGCCGTGCATCTTTCAATCAGCGCCGTCAACAAACGCTTCGCCTCGACGGGTGACGTGTTGTCTGACATTGACGTCGATGTACCGGGCGGCCAGTTCATCACCTTGCTCGGGCCGTCGGGGTGCGGCAAGTCGACGTTCCTGCGGTTGCTGGCGGGACTCGAATCACCAGACACCGGCAGCCTCCGATTCGACGACCGGGATCTGGCCTCGCGCGAGAGTCTTGGCTACGTCTTTCAGGAACCCCGGCTGCTGCCGTGGCGCACCGCGGCAGCAAATATCGCGTTGCCTCTGGAGATCGAAGGTGTCGCCGGTGAAAACCACACGCAACTGGTCAATGATGCGCTGAAGCTGGTCCGTCTCGAGGCCTTTGCGAAAAGTTTCCCCGCCGAGCTTTCCGGCGGCATGCGCATGCGTGTGTCGGTCGCCCGTGCACTGGTCACATCACCGCGCCTGCTGTTGCTCGACGAACCGTTCGGTGCCCTCGACGAAATGACCCGGCAGGATCTCAACGACGAGCTCATGCGGCTGTGGCTGGAGCGCAACTGGACGGCAGTGTTCGTGACCCACAATGTCTTCGAAGCCGTCTACCTCAGCCAGCGTATTCTGATCATGAGCGCCAAGCCGGGCAAGATCGTCGCCGATATCGAGGTGCCATTCGACTATCCGCGTGAAGCGCAGTTGCGGGCGCAGCCGGAATTCGCTGCTGTAGTCGGGCGTGTCATGGAGAGGCTGACCGATGCCAGTTAATGTGGGAGGCGAGATCGCGGCCGCGGAGAAACGATCCAGAGAATCTGAACCGGAAGTTTCAGGGTCGCCGTACTGGAACCCACCCCCCACGCTTGCTGGTCAAAGCAATGAAAACAGTCGTACGTAACATTCTGCCGCCACTGCTGGTGTTCGTCGTCTTCATCGCGGCGTGGGCGTTGTTCGTGAAAATTGCGGACATCGCGGAGTTCGTGCTGCCGGGACCGGATCGGGTGTTCGAGAAGATGATCGAGCACCGGCAGGCACTGCTGAAAGCAACGCTCAGCACCGGCATAGTGGCACTTGCCGGCTTCGGGTTGAGCCTGGTCGTCGGCTGTCTCTCGGCGTTTGTCATGGCGCAGACGCGCATGCTCGAGCGGTGTTTTTACCCCTATGCCATTTTCCTGCAGACCGTACCGATCATCGCCATTGCGCCGATCATCATCATCTGGCTCGGCCCCGGCGTGCCGTCAATCATCTGCGTGTCGTTCATCATCAGTCTGTTCCCCGTGATCACCAATGCGACCGCCGGCCTGGCGAATCCGCCGCGGGAATATCTCGAACTGCTGCGCGTCTATGATGCGAGCTGGTGGAAGACGCTGGTCAAGGTTCGCATTCCGGCGGCAGTTCCATATATTATTACGGGCGCCAGGATTTCAGCAGGATTGTCGGTTGTCGGTGCGATCGTCGGCGAGTATTTCACCAGCATGATGAATCTCGACTACGGTATCGCCTATCTCGTCATCATGAATGCCGAGAACGCACGTACCGCGTATCTCTTCGCGACCACACTGATGTCGGCTCTGCTCGGACTGGTGATCTTCGCCGGTGTGAGTCTGGCGGGCAACCTGATCCTGCGGCGGGGGCATTATCAACAGGGAGAATGAGATGAGCAAGCAAGTGGCAAGTGGCAAGTGGACAGTGGCCCGTCGACAGGCCCAGGGTCAACGACGGATGGCAGGTGGCAGGTGGCAGGTCGGACTGCAGCGATTCGGGTTGATGATTGCTGCTGTGCTGCTGGCCAGCTGCGGCAAGCCGGAGCAGAAAGCCGACCCGGCAACGCAGAGTCCAGCGTCGCCGAATCTGCCGCGACGGGAGTTGACGAAAATGACCCTGGCGCTCAACTGGTTTCCGGAGGCGGAGCACGGTGGTTACTACCATGCGAAAATCAAAGGACTCTACGCCAAGCATGGCATCGATCTGGCGATCATCAAGGGCGGGCCTGGCACCCCGGTCGAAATCGAGGTGGGTACCGGACGCAAGGATTTCGGCATCGTCAATGCCGACAAGATCCTCAGCACCCGCGCCGAAGGCGTGCCGGTCGTTGGGCTGTTGGCGCCGTTCCAAGTCAGCCCGCGCTGCATCATCGTACGTGAATCGTCGCCGGTAAAAACGTTCGACGATCTGAAGAACATGACGTTGATTGCCAACCCCGCGAAGCCGTTCGTCAAGTTCCTGCAGCACAAGTATGGGCTCGAAGGGGTCACGATCATCCCGTACAGGGGCGGGCTTGCGACGTTTCTGAACACTGACAACGCGGCGGTGCAGGGATACATCAACAGTGAACCACTGATCCTGGCTGAAAGGGGCGAGCGCGTGCGGACGCTGTCGCTGGCCACGGCAGGCTTCAATCCATATACCAGTGTCCTGGTGACCAGCGAAAAAATGATCGCGGAAAATCCCGAACTGGTGCAAGGCATGGTGCGTGCCTCGCAGACCGGTTGGCTCTCGTACCTGTTGTTTCCCGCTCCCGCCAACTCCGAGATCCAACGACAGAACAGCGAGATTGAAACGTACGTTCTCGAGGAGGGTGCCAAGCAGCTCGGGCCACTGATGCTGACCGGCGATGCCGAGTTGGCGGCGTTCGGCACGATGACCGAAACGCGCTGGGCCAAACTGCAATCACAGCTGATCGCCTGCGGCGCGATCAAAGACAGCGGCAAGCCGGTCTCCGAAGCATTCACGACCGAGTTCCTGAGGTGAGCCTGGGAACCCGACCGGCACGAAGCACTGACAGCCGCTGTTGAAGCGAACTGCGAAGCATCTGCGGATCCGCAGTTCGAAGACGGTCCGGGACAGACGGCTGCCAATCAGCAACGGGCAGGACGCCCGCGCTCCGTAGTTGTTCAGCACCAGGTCTCGTCGAAGATTTCTTCCTTGTAGCCGATCGTGACACGCTCACCGTCGGTGACGATGGGGCGTTTGATCAGGCGCCCGTTGCCGGCGAGCAGATCGAGCAGCTCGGACTCGGGCAGAGACTTGACCTTGTCTTTCATCTTCAGTTCGCGATACTGCACGCCCGATTTATTGAAAAGGTCACTGATCGTGTAGCCGCTGGCCAAGGCCCTCTCGAGCAACCGGCGCGATGGGGGATCGATCGTGATGTCATGATCCTCGCTGGCAATACCCGCCGACGCCAGTGCCTTCTGCGCTTTGCGGCACGTGCCGCATTTGGCGTAACCGTAGTAAGTGAGCATAGGTTATATGTATGGAGTTGGGTTGTTCGGCAAAGTGCATTGTATCAGATGCGCGGGTATTCCGCAAGACGCCCGGGAGCGAAATGCTTGATTTCATCCCCTCTCTTGCTACTTTCTCCGTCCGCCACAAGGGCTCGTCGTAGCCGATTGGCACTCCACGCGCGAGGGATTAACCATGCATCAGACAACTGACGATCTGAGAATTGCGGCTCTGCGGCCGTTGCTTTCGCCGGCGATTCTGATGGAAGAATTCCCGATCACTGACGACCTCAGCAACGTCGTGGTCAACACTCGCGAGGCAACCAGTGCGGTGATACGCGGCGACGACGACCGCCTGATCGTGGTCGTCGGCCCCTGTTCGATTCACAACCCCAGGGCCGCGCTCGAGTATGCCGGCCTGCTGCAGCCTTACCATGCAAAACTCGGGGGTGAACTCTGCATCGTCATGCGCGTATACTTCGAGAAACCGAGGACCACAGTGGGTTGGAAGGGGCTCATAAACGACCCCGATCTCGATGGCAGTTTCAATATCAACAGCGGTCTGCACCAGGCGCGCAAGCTGTTACTGGATATCGGCGAAATCGGCCTGCCGGTAGGCTCCGAATTCCTCGATACGATCATGCCGCAGTTCATTGCCGACCTGATTTCGTGGGGGGCAATCGGCGCCCGTACAACGGAAAGCCAAGTTCATCGCGAGCTCGCTTCCGGCTTGTCGATGCCGGTCGGCTTCAAAAACGCCACAAACGGTAATGTCCAGGTCGTCGCCGATGCCATCGGCGCCGCCAAGCACAGGCATCATTTTCTGTCCGTAACAAAGCAGGGGATTTCGGCGATCGTCGCGACCTCCGGCAACGATTCTTGCCACGCCATTCTGCGTGGCAGTACCCAGGGGCCGAACTACGACGAGGAGAGTGTTCGACAGACTGCCGCACTGCTCACGCAAGCCGGGGTGAATCCCAGACTGATGATCGACTGCAGCCACGGCAACAGCGCCAAGGACCCCGAGCGTCAGCCGGCAATCGCGCAGGACATTGCCGCGCAGGTAGCCGGCGGCTCCCGGGACATCATCGGGGTCATGCTCGAAAGCAACCTGCTCGGCGGCAGCCAGTCACTCAACGATCCGTCGAAACTGGTCTACGGCCAGAGCATCACCGACGCCTGCCTTTCGTGGAAACAAACGGTACCGGTGCTGGAAGATCTCGCCCTCGCGGCAAGTCGGCGACGGGAGCGTTGAGATCCATCTAAAGGGCTGCGGAACGACGTATATGGGTTTTCCCACAGCGCCGCAACGGTATCGCCCCCTCATGCCCGCTGTATGCTTCCCGCTCGCCGCTCACTGTAGCCATGGATAAGTCATAGCCTCATTCGATCTCCAAGTCCAAATCCCCGGCCAGGTCGACGACGCGCTGCCAGGAGGCATCGTCGATGGTGATACCGTCTGACGAGCGGCGACAGCGCAGGCGCGATTCCAGCTCGTAGGGAACGCGCACCGGTTCATCAGGGTTGATCGGGGCTGAAGTCTTCACGTAGTCCAGCATCGCATCCAGCTCCTGCTCGAACTGCGCCCGGGGCAGAAAGGCATCGACGCGAGCCGCCATCAGGAAGAAGTTGCAGCCGTGCGTATAGACCTCGTCGACCGGCCGGCTTACGCCCCCACCGGACAAGGCACCTGCCAACGCTTCAACGGCTAGGGCAAGCACATACCCCTTGTGTTCGCCGAACGGCAGGATCGCTCCCGGCGGCGACCCGTGCAGCGCCGCCGGGTCGGTGGTAGTCTGGCCGTCGGCATCGATGACAATGCCCGGGGGAATGGCCTCGCCCCGCCGCTGCGCCAGGCGGATCTTGCCCTCTGGTGCGGCGCTCGTCGACATGTCCATGACCAGCGCACCCGCGTCCCGCCCACTGGGGAAGCCCCAGGCCAGCGGATTTGTCGTGAGCCGTGGCTCGCGGCCGCCCCACGGCGCCACGAACTGGCCGGCGCCCCGGGCGTGGCAGCAGATGAAACCGATGTGACCGGCATCCGCCAGATCTTCCGCGTAGTGACCGAGCCGGCCGATGTGCGTTGCGTTGCGGACCGAAATGAGACCGGCACCGAGCTCGCGCGACTTTTCGATCGCCATGGCGCACGCTTTCGTCGCGGCCACCGCACCGTAGGTGTAGTTCGCGTCGATCAGGCAGGTCGCGCCACCGTCGTTCACCATCTCCATGCGATCGTCGGCAGCAGCCTTGCCGTCCACCAACCAACCGGCGTAGTCGGGCAGCCGCATGAACCCGTGCGAATCGATGCCGACGAGGTTGGCGCTGACGAGGTGGTCCGTGACACACTCAGCCACCGGTTGTGTGGCACCGGCAGCCTGCATAATGCTGCTGCCAAGGGTTCGCAGCATCTCTGGGGATTTGGTAATCATATCGTTATGGAATGATGGGCGTGATGAAGGATTGCGAACGACCTTTTAGGTGGCATCAAGCGAAACGTTCAGGAATTCCCTTCAAGCTCGTCCCGCACCGCAGCACTCAATTGCTCCATGAACGTGACGAGATAGAGGCAATCGGCCCCGGCCTGAAACCATTGAATGCCGCGTCGCGCCAGGCTGCAGATCCGCTCCACGTCGGTGCCCTGCCCGCAGCCCACGGGCAGGCCTGCTGCCCGGGCACTGGCAATGACCTTATCCATCGCCGC
>DPYP01000544.1:3389-9018 GCA_003545375.1 Lentisphaeria bacterium | reverse complement strand
ATCCATCAGGCCGAGCACCACACCATCCAACCCGTCGACGGCGACGATCTCGTCAATGGCCTCGACGGCTTCGGCGGTTTCGATCATCACCGCTACGAACAGGCCGGCATCCGCCTGCTTGATGTACTGGCTCATATCGTCACGGCAGTAGTTGGTTGGAATCATCGGCCAGAAGCCGCGCCGGCCGACTGGTGGATAGCGGCATTCGGCGACGATGCTCTCCACCTCGGCAACGGTGCGCACCTGCGCTGCCACGATACCGTGGGCGCCGGCGTCGAGCACGTTCTGCACCAATGGCGCCTCGGAAGGGGGAACGCGCACGATGGCCGGCGTCTTGTTGTGCCGGACGGTCAGCAGATGGGTGCGAAGCGTGTCGATACTCATCGCCTGGTGCTCGAGGTCGAACCAAAAAAAGTCCGTCGAGTCAGCCAGCGCCGCACTCGCCTGCGGGTCGGTCATGTAAATGCCAGACCCGAGCAGGACCTCACCTGCCTGTAACCGCCGCCGAAATTCAATGACTGCGTCGAACATTTTCAATTCGGTTCGTTGATTTTTGCATCGTCCAGGTGGCAGGTCACGACCGCGGCCACCAGGGGTTCATCGCCGACCGCCTCGATGTCGTGCTCGACGTTCGGCGGCATGAATGCCGAGCTTCCGGGCCCGACCGTGCTGGTTTCGTCTCCCACGGTGATTCGGGCCTGGCCGGCGAAAATGTAGTAGCACTGCTCCCAGTTCTTGTGGTGATGGCTGCCGTGGGCCTTGCCGGGCGGCCACGTGTGTACCGACAGCTGTATCCGGTCCGAGGCAAACTGGTTGAGCGGCTTGGCAATCCGATCAGGCCCGTAGATCGCTTCGGGACCGGCAATGATAACAGTCAACCCTTCCTTTTCCGGCCGGTGCAGAAAACCCGCAAACGGCTCCAGGTCTTCGGGGGTATGAATGTATTGCATGTCGGTTGATCTCCTGTTCCTGTGTAGTTTGTCGTTCCGCTCAGTAAAGCCAATCACCGTCGCCGCCACCAATCGACACCCACTCTCCATCCCAGCCTCAGGCACATACGCGACAAGTCATGCCGCCATCGAGCACAACGGCATCGCCGGTCAACCACGAGGCGTTGTCGGAGGCCAGAAACACGGCCAGACGGCCGATGTCTTTCGGCGTGCCAAGCCGTGGCAGTGGTGTGGCATCGCGGCATTGCTCAATGAGCTCCGGCGTGGCGTAGTCCTGCAACGCCGTTTCGATGTACCCCGGACAAATGGCATTGACGGTGATATTGTCCGGGCCGAGCTCAATGGCCAGGTCCCGCACCATGTTCACCACGGCGGCCTTCGCCGACGCATACGCCGGGCCGCCGCCGCCGCCGAACGCGTTCACCGAGGAGATCTGGATGATCCTGCCACAGGCTGATTTTTTCAGGTGCGGCACGGCCAGCTTCGTGGCGACGAAAACGGATCGCAGATTGAGGCCGATCACCTGATCCCACTCGTCTATGGAGATCGATTGGCTGTCACCGGGGTAATTGCTGCCGGCGTTGTTGACCAGGATGTCGAGCCGCCCCTGCCACTGGATAGTCTCGTCGATCAGGCGCTGGAGGTGATCGACATCGGTCACGTCGGTGTGGATGAAAAGCCCTGCTGTGCCCAGCTTTTCGATCTCTTCGAGGGTCGTGGTCGATACATCGGTCTCGTGGTAGATGCCGCGACGCGGGTCCTCCCGAATGTCGGCAACAATGACCCGGGCGCCTTCACGGGCGAGCTCGAGGGCGATGCCGCGGCCAATTCCCGACGACCCGCCAGTGACAATCGCAACGCGGTCCTTGAGTAACATGGGTGTACCTCCGACGCCTGAGCTTAACGAACTTGATTCGTTGTTGGGACAACCCGTTCCAGCACCACCCGAATAGTCAGAACATTCGGTGGCACGGTCGTACCCGGTCGGCTAAGTGCTGAATGATCCACAAGCGCCGCTGTCCGGCAAGTTGTATTAAATGCCGGCCGCAACGAGATCACCGACCTCCGCCGTGGAGTACCCCATCTGCCCGGCCCCCATATGCTTCAGCTTGTTCACCGTAACGTCCATGACCGAATTCTCGACCGCGGCAGCGGCATCGAATTCGCCCAGGGTGTCGAGCATCATGCCGCCGGCGCAGACAGCCGCCAGCGGGTTGATGATGTTCTGGCCCGTGTACTTCGGCGCCGAACCACCGATCGGCTCGAACATGCTGACGCCCTCGGGATTGATGTTGGCGCCGGCGGCAATGCCCATACCGCCCTGCGTGATGGCGCCCAGATCCGTGATGATATCGCCGAACATGTTCCCTGTGACGATGACATCGAACCACTCAGGGTTCTTCACCATCCACATGCAGGTCGCATCGACGTGATAGTATTCCCGCGTGATCCCGTCGAAATCGGCGGCTCCGATTTCGTTGAAGGCGCGTTCCCAAAGGTCATAGACGTAGGTCAGCACGTTGGTCTTGCCGCACAGAGCCAGGGTATTCTTTTTGTTCCGGCGGCGTGTATACTCAAAAGCGTAGCGCAGGCAGCGCTCGACCTGGAAGCGGGAGTAGACCATGCTCTGAATGGCAATTTCCTGCTCTGTGTTGCGCATCGAAACACCGCCGGTGCCGGTGTACAAACCGCCGCTGTTCTCTCGCACAACAACGTAGTCGATGTGTTCCGGGCCCTTGTCCTTGAGCGGGCACTCAACACCCGGAAACAATTTCACCGGCCGCAAATTAATGTACTGATCAAGCTCGAAACGAAGGCGCAGCAGGATGCCCTTCTCCAGAATACCGGGCGCTACATCGGGATGCCCGATGGCGCCCAGATAGATCGCATCGAACTTGGCAAGCTCCTCGGAGGCCGTGTCCGGCAGGATCTCGCCGGTGGCGAGGAAATGGTCGCCGCCGAATTTGAAGGACTCGTAAGCGAGTTTGAAGCCGAACTCCTGGGCTGCAGCATCCAGGACTTTCTTGCCTTCGCAGACGACTTCCGGACCGGTACCATCGCCAGGGATGACGGCAATGTTGTAGGACTTGGGCACGTTCGACCTCTGTGCGGGTTGTGGGTGGTTAAAGGAGTTCCGCGATCTGCACGGCATTCAAAGCAGCGCCTTTCAGCAACTGATCGCCACAAACAAACAGCGCCAGGCCGTTGTCGCAACTGATGTCGTCCCGAATGCGGCCAACGGCGATGTCGTACTTCCCGGTCCACTCCAGCGGCATCGGGAAGTAGTTCTTTTCGCAATCATCGACAATAGCGATACCCGGCGCCTTCGAGAGTGCTTCGCGGGCCTCCTCGACACTGACCTTGCGATCCTGCTCGATCGAGATCGCTTCGCTGTGGGCCCGAAAGACCGGCACACGTACCGTCGTCGGGCATACCCGGATAGCGTCGTCGTGCATGATCTTGCGAGTCTCGTCGACCATCTTCATCTCCTCTTCGCAATAACCGTTTTCGCCCATGGCACTGTTGTGACTGAAGAGGTTGAAGGCGATCTGATACGGAAACATCTCCGGCGTCACGGACTCGCCTGCCAGTACCTGCCCCGACTGTACCCGCAACTCCTCCATAGCCTTGGCACCGGCGCCACTGGCGCTCTGGTACGTGCTGACGATAATGCGGCGGATCGGGGAGATATCGTACAACGGCTTGAGCGCTACTACCATGATAATCGTCGTGCAATTCGGGTTCGCGATGATCCCCTTGTGCGCAGCAATGTCTTCGGGATTCACTTCCGGTACAACGAGCGGCACATCGGGGTCCATGCGAAAAGCACTGGAGTTGTCGACAACCACAGCGCCGGCCTTGACTGCCGACGGTGCGAACTCCTTCGAGCGGTCGCCGCCGGCACTGAACAGGGCGATGTCAACCCCATCGAAACAGTCATGGGTCAACTCTTCGACCTCGATCTCCTCGCCGCGGTATGGCAACTTCTTGCCGACCGACCTGCTGGAAGCCAGCAGTTTCAATGAACCTGTCGCAAAGTTACGCCGCTCGAGCGTTTCGATCATCTCGATCCCAACGGCACCCGTGGCACCGACGATTGCAACCGTATATGATTTTGCCATGACTGGTTTCTCCCTGGTTTCGTATGCCGTGTACTGGAGATGCACGGTATCGGGTGAAATGAAACGCCAAACCGGTGAATATAGTGTCTGTTTGCGGCCATCGCCAACAGATGGAACAATCGAAAATTGATCTGTAGATTTCGCAAATCAACGCAGACCAGTCAATCCTGCAACGGCCTGCGTATCGTCTTGCATTGGCCGCAGCGTCTGGCTAATTTTCTCCGACAGGAGCAATCGCGACCTCTGACAACCAAGCGATCCGGGCACCGTGAAACCCAATGAACCCGCACAGCTGCGGTTAACATAGTGATACAGGAGAATCTCAATGTCGGGCAAATTAGCGATTGATGGCGGCAAGCCGGTGCGGAAGAAGCCCTTCCCCCCAAGAATCATGCTGGACGAGCGTGAGAAAGCGGCCGCGCTCCGGGTTATCGAAAAATCGATGACCGGCCCGGAGGCAATCGACATGTACGGGCAGGGCCCGGAGGTGGAGGCATATCGTGCGGAGTTCGCAAAACGGATCGGCACCAGGTTCGCCGCCGCCGTCAGTTCGGGGACGGCGGCAGTTCACACCGCTCTCGCGGCGCTGCGGCTCGAGCCCGGTGCGGAGGTGATAACCAGCCCGATCACCGACCCCGGCACGGTCACACCGATCGTGATGATGAACTGCATTCCGATCTTTGCCGATGTCGATTATGCCACACTGAACGTCACCGCCGACACGATTGCCGAAAAGATCACGAAATACACCAAAGCGATCATCCCCGTGCACCTGGCCGGCCAGCCCTGCGACATGGCGCCGATCATGAAGCTGGCGAGGAAGCACAAGATAGCCGTCATCGAAGATTGCGCCCAGGCCCACGGTTCGACGTATCACGGCAAATGTGTCGGGACAATCGGTGACCTTGGGACATTCAGCCTGATGGGCGGCAAACACATGACCAGTGGCGGCCAGGGCGGCATGGTCACCACGAATAACGAGGCGCTGTTCTGGAACGCCAAGCGCTTCGCCGACCGCGGCAAGCCGTTCAACAGCCGGAGCAAGTCGAACGTCATGCTCGGGCTCAACTATCGCATGTCCGAGCTCGAGGCAGCGATGGGGCGGCCACAACTCAAAAAACTGCCTGGCCGCATCCGCAAACGCCGCACCCTGCTGAAGAAACTTCAGAAGGCACTGTCAACGCTTCAGGCGCATCGGCCGTGGACGATCATCGACGACACGGAAACCAACCCCTGGTTCATCCCGTTACATTACGACAGATCCAGAATGACCGTGTCCAAGGCGAAATGCGCCGCTGCGATCGGCGCAGAAGGTATACGGATCGCCGCACATTACGTCCCCCCCTTGTACAGGGACACCTGGCTGCGCCAGCGTGCCAGCTATGGCAAGTCGCAGTATCCGTGGAACGGTGCAGGCAAACGCAGAATTACCTACGAGGGCTCATGTCCCGAGGCCGAACGCGCCTATGCCGACTACATGACCCTGTATTTCCACGAAGGCTTCGACGACGATTATATACAGGATATCGCCGCGGCTCTGGCGAAAGTAGAGGGGGC
>DPYP01000544.1:1541-3021 GCA_003545375.1 Lentisphaeria bacterium | reverse complement strand
CGTCGTCCGTGCAGGTGACCACAACGTCCTGATCCGCCCATGCCTCGGAGCTGCCAGCAGCGACAGCGAGCGTCACCGTCGTCACATCCTCACCCTCCTCGTAGTCGTCGACACCAGTCACCGTCACCGTCTGGGCCACGTCCCAGCCCGCGGGGGTAAAAACAAGCGACGCTAGGTTCACCGTCGCATCGGCGGTGGAATTGCTGGTCACAGTGAGGATCACGTCCGACCCCGGCTGGGCATTGAGCACCACGTCGAACGTGTCGGTCCCGCCACTTTCCGCCACGACTGTCGAGCCGGCTGATTCGGTGACCGTGAAGCCGACCGTGTCATAGTCGTCCTCGCCGTCGCCGCTGAAGTCGTGGACAAAGTTCGAGACAAAAAACATCCAGTAACCGATACCGGTGTCAAGGACATCGGCGGATTCGTAGCCGCCGTTCAGGTATTGCAGGACTTCGCCACGCAGCTTGCTGGTGGATGGGATCGGCGCGCCGTCATTCAGTGGTCCCAGCAGATTCCAGCCGTCACGGATCTCGATCTCTGGCTCAGGCGTGAAACCGGCGACGTCCAGGATTCCCGGCTCCGGCACATGGATCCAGAAGCCCTCGAACGGTTTGATCTCGTACAACCGGAAATAGATCTGTTGCTCGCTGTCCCAACCCCAGGCAGTTGAGTCCGCCCCGAACAAGTGCTTCGGATGGGCGATATCGGGTTCGACGTTGACCGATACCAGGTTCCACTCACCTGCCAGGTTGAGCTGCAGCGTGGGCTCTTGAACCTGATGGGAAGTCCGGAAGGTCGCGTACGGCATCGGCGAATCCCAAGGAGCGCCAAACGGCAGGTCAATAGGGACCTCCGACTCACTGTCACCGGAATAGAAACCGCGCACGCGCCAGAAATAGTCAGTCGACGGGGCCAGGCTCAGTTCCCGGGTGCGATTCGAATAATACCCGTTCAAATCGGGAAACTCTGGCGGCATCGTCAGCACGGTGCTGTCGGTGAACTCGGCGTTCTCGGCAATCTCGACCTCGAATGCCGCGCCTCTGGAGCTGACTACACGGAACCCGACGTCGGCAAAACCGCTTCCCGGATCAGCGGCAAAACGCTTCGCCGGATCGATCAGTTCCTGATTGCTGTACCATGAAGCACCGCGGATCGATCGGGCACTCAGATCCTGCGGGTCGAAGGTATCGGTCTGCCATTCCCAGACGTTGCCCAGCACGTTCTGGAGGGCCAGGGGACTGCTGTCGCCTCCAGCCGCGCGCAGTAACTGGGCGAGGAAATCATAATAATCGGGTGGCACCGGCCCGTTGTCGAAGAAGTCGCCGCTGTTCCAGTAGTTGAAGCTATGGCTTCCCTCGTCGGTTAAAAACGAGGGAATAAGGCTGGTAAAGCGGAAAAACTCGTTGTACCGCGAAGCTGTCTCAGCGTAATCATCCATCGGCAACCGGTATGAGTCCGGATACTGTTGGATCCAGGC
>DPYP01000544.1:550-1244 GCA_003545375.1 Lentisphaeria bacterium | reverse complement strand
GTCCGGATACTGTTGGATCCAGGCCTCACGCTCACTGTCATTGAAGCCGTCCTGCCAGTCCGCCGGACTCAAACTGGCAGGGCGCCAATCCGCCGGATCCGGTCCAGTAGCGTAAGCCCTCTCCTCTTCGTCCTCTTTCCGCATGGTCAACCAGTTGCAGTAATAGACCGTGCCGTACCACGTGACGCCGAGGATCGGAAAGTTTTTGCGAGCTTGGTCGGCATCGTAGACCGGTTCGCCGGTGGGATTGTAGGTAATGCCGTTGTCGAAGAGCTCCTCCTCAATCCCGGTCACCGTGACGTTGTTGTTCTGATCCATGTCAAACAGCAGGATGGCTGGCCCGCCGTCTTGAAATACCACGTTGCCATTGGCCCGGAACTGGATTTCGTCAGGATGGACGGCGTGCAAATTGTTTAACCCATCCAGGAACTCCTCGATCGTGACGGTGCCCTGCCCCACGAACAGATCGTATGTCACCTGCTCCTCGTCAGGTCCTTCTCGACCCTCGTCCTCGTAGCCCGGAACAATCTGCATTGCCGTAGGCACCGGTTCGACCACAAATTCGAGCCGCGTTTCGGGGTGAACTTCGGTAGCGCCGTTGGCAGGCGACCAATACGAAAGATGCGGATCATCGTTCCAAGTGATCTCCTGGTCGCAAACGGTGGAGTTGCCGCATTCATCAGTACCTGTCCAA
>DPYP01000544.1:0-224 GCA_003545375.1 Lentisphaeria bacterium | reverse complement strand
TGCGGAAGATGGTGGCGTATTCGTCCATCTCGTACGGGTCATTAGTATCGTGCCAGGTCATCGTTGGATAGTTGTCGCAATTGTCCGAGACGGACGCGAAACCAGTGTCGCCAGGATTCGACGACGTGTTCAATTCGATCGTGACGTCATCCGGGCAGGTGACATCCGGAGCCTGGTCGTCGACTACCGTGATGATTTGCTCGCAGCTCGAGGCGTTGCCGCAG
>DPYP01000330.1:1248-6077 GCA_003545375.1 Lentisphaeria bacterium | reverse complement strand
GTTCGACCGCGACACGCACCGCCGCTTCCTGATGGGGCCCACAACCGAGTGCGTCGAATTCGTCGAATCCCTGCAGCCGGAAATCGACAACTTGCGACTGCAGCTCGATATCGCACACATCCTTCTGTCCGGCGAAACATTTGAACACGCCATCACCACAGCCGCCGAACACATCGGACACGTACATCTCGGCAACTGTTACATCAGCGATCCGGCAGATCCGTTCTATGGCGACAAGCACCCGCCAATCGGCTATCCCGGCGGCGAAATCGACGTACCGCAACTGACGGTGGCGTTGCGGGCACTGCTGAACATCGGCTATCTCGATCGGGACCAGCGCGGCACCATGGCTATCGAGACCCGCCCTGTCGCCGGCAGCAACGTCGAAGAGCTGATCCAAGACGGTCTGGCAAAATTGGACCAGGCCTGGGGTGACGTGTAGCCAATTTACGGCAACGAATCCTCGAAGGCGGCAATCTCTTCAGCACCGTCGAGCACGCCAATCTCCATGCTAAACTCGCGAACCTCTCCGGGTGCAATGTGTTCGAGGGTGCCGGCGTCGCGATTGGCCTGGCGCCCCATCACCGAGCAGTTGCCCGGCTCGATGCCGACCACATACGAACCACTCACGAAATGAGTCCACTGGCTAAGTACAGGCAGCTCGATGCTGTTGTACTTCCAGTAGACACCGAGCCCGTCACGCAGTTTGTCGTTGACAATGGCAACGCTTGCTGCGCCTTCGGAATCTGCGTTGAGCGTATGCACATAAACCGCCTCGCCATTGTCCGGGGCCGGCGCGCCGATTGTCCCGAACGCTCGACCATCGGCCTCGGCGTCGTCAGCGGTATCAATTTACATCGCCGCCTGGAAGGACAGCGCTACGGGGGAGAACCTGCGACGGCCGATCGGCCGTCTCGACTAGATCGGCAACCCTACCAATGCGTCGGCGCATAATCCTTCAGGAACTGACCCCATATATGTTCCCCGGTGAGGAAGCCCGAGAAGATTGGATCGCAGATCCGGGCCGCTGCGTCGACGCGATCGAGCGGGGGATGAAACCGGTGCTCCGCGATCTTGCGCTCCGCGATCTCCACCGGATCCTCATCGGTGATCCAGCCGGTATCGACGCTGTTCATGTGGATACCGTCCTTGAAGTAATCCGACGCCGACGTCCGGGTCATCATATTCAACGCCGCTTTCGCCATGTTGGTGTGCGGATGCTTGTCGGTCTTCAGCGCGCGATAGAATTGCCCTTCCATCGCCGACACGTTGACGATGTGTTTGTCGCGTGACGGCTGGCGCAGCATCAGCGGCTTCAACCTGGCATTGAGAATGAACGGCGCGACCGCGTTGACGAGGTGCACCTGAAGCAGCTCGACAGCTGAGACTTCGTCGAGCTTCAATCGCCAACTGTTTTTCGCGCGCAAATCAATCTGCTGCAAATCAGCGTCTAGCTGGCCGGCCGGAAACAATTGATTGCTGGGCTGCAGTTCAGCATCAGACGGGCCCTTCACTGAGATCGTCGCGAAACTTCCGTAATCGGCCAACTCGGCGCCGGCATCGAGCTCCGATGTACGGCATTGCTCGCGCAGCATCTCGAAGTTACCGACGACCGCGCGCACTGGCGCCGGCAACTCGTCCAGCGAGTTGGTCTCGGCGGCTTTGAGATGCGCGTAAAAATCAGCCGGACGCCTGACCGTCTGGCAAGCGTTGTTCAAGATAAAATCGAGTCGGTCATACGTGGCATTGACGTGCTCCGCGAAGGTCTCGACGCTCGGCGTGTGCGCCAGGTCGAGCCCGTAGATCTGCAGCCGCTCAGACCAGCTCGCAAAATCCGGTTCGTTGGCGTAGCGCGCCACTGCATCACGAGGGAACCGGGTAAGCGCGATTACCTGGGCGCCAGCCCGTAGCAACATGATCGCAGCCTGATACCCGATCTTGACGCGAGCCCCGGTAATAATCGCAACGCGCCCCTGGAGATCTGCCGTCTGATGACGCTTGCGCCAGTTCAACTCAGCACAGTCGAGACACAGCCGGTCATAAAAGAAATGCACCTGCGTGTAGCGCACCTTACAAACGTAGCAGATCCTCGACTCCTGCAATTCAGTTGGTGCTACCGTCTCGACAGCAGCGGGCAACGCGTTGGTGCCATCCCCCGGCAGCGGTGTTGGGTAGACCAATTCCAATCGCTGTTTCCGAATGCCGGTAGCGGCCAGCAATTCTTCGTCCTCGTCCTCGACGATCTTGCGTTGCCGTCTTTTTTCGCGCCGATTTGCCTTCCAGAATACGCGGAGTTCGTCTATTTCCGGCTTCGACGCTCGTCCGGCTGCGGTCAACAACTGGATCCGAATATCATGGGGCATCTGCAGCAACAGCCCCCGGTCCGCAACGATCGCCTGCAGCAATGCCAGGCTGTCGCCGACACGTTCCAGCAAATCGCTCTCGGCCATCGACTCCCAATCAACGTCGCCTGTATCGTCTGCCTCATTATCCGCCATGGAATCGCTCAGTTAATCCTCGTTCAATTGTCGACTTATTCCTGAACAAGCCGGCTCTCCGCTTCGATCTCCGTTGCCAGGACGTGTTCGCTACCGGGAGGGAAGGTTACTGCGTCTTCGCGGGCGTTGGTGGTTTCCACGCATACCATGCCGGGGTACTCGTCATCAAATAGCGCATCAGCTTGACAACCGTCACACTTTCGCGATCAAACCGCCGTCGACCACCAGTGACGAACCCGTGACAAAGGACGAATCGTCGCCGGCAAGGAATACGGCGCACTTCGCAACCTCAGAGGTCGTCCCCATCCGATTGAGGCAGTGCATCGCACCGGCTTCCTGGCGTGCGGCAGCGGGATCCGGCTGGGTCTCGAAGTAGGCGTCGCACAACGGCGTGTTGATGTAGCCCGGGCAAATGCAGTTCGCCCGAATATTCTTGTCACCGTAGTCGCAGGCAATGCTTTTGACCAGCATATGCAGGCCCCCCTTGGCGGTACAATAGGCGGCCAGTTCCGGCTCGGCGACGTGGCTCAATGCTGAGCCCATTACGACGATGCTGCCGCCGGCCGCGCCATTTTCGAGCATCGCCTCGACGGCGTGTTTACAGCAAAAGAAAGCGCCGCGCTGATTAACGCTCATCAGGCGATCAAATTCATCCTCGGTCGTTTCGGTCAAAGTCTTTTCAATCTGAATCCCGGCGTTCGCGACGAAAACGTCCAGGCGTCCGAAGCGCTCCAATGTATCAGCGATCAGCGCCTGGATATCGCGCACCTGCGACACGTCGGTGTGCGTGAATACGGCATCGCCGCCGGCAGCACAAACCTCGTCGACGATTTGCTGACCGTCCACGTCCGTCACGTCGGCCGAGATGACCTGCGCACCCTCGACACCGAACTCACGCACAATCGCTTCACCGATTCCCGAGGCGCCGCCCGTGACAATGGCGACTTTGTCTTTGAGCTTGCTCATACTCCCCTCACCTATTCAGTTCTATGTCGAAATCATAGCTGTCCTCGACGTCCAGAATATGTGGCAGGGCGCATTCCTGCCGGTAATCGAGAACTATAGGGCTGGTTCTTGGCTCAGTGATTCCAGACAGGTACGGAGCAGAGGGCGTGTCAATATAACGGTGTGGATCCATCGACCTTTGGCATACGCCCTTTGCCGCCCAGCGCCACGTGACGGGCATGGTCGCGGACCACCTCCATATCCAGCTCAACACCGAGCCCCGGGCGTTTCTCGAGCTCGAGAACATCGATATGACCGTCGACGAACGGCACCGCCAGCGACTGAATCTTGTCGAACCAGGGCAGCAGCCGGCAGTGCTCGAGGATCAGAAAATTCGGCATCGCCGCGGACGCATGCGCGGCAGCGGCAAGCGCCACAGGGCCATACGGATTGTGGGGCGCCACCTCGATGCCGTAGATTTCTGCGAAGCTCGCAATCCGCATCATTTCGCTGATACCCCCGGCGTGGCTGATATCCGCCTGGCAGACGTCGATGGCCTGCTGCTCAAACCACGGCCGGAAATCCCAACGCGTCATCTGCCGTTCGCCGAGCGCGATTCTTACGCCTGGGAAATCCCGTTTCAGCCGCAGCGTCGGTTCGATCGTCTCCATCGGCAGCACCTCCTCGACGAACATCATGTCGAGCGGCTCCAAAGCTTCGACCAGGCGATGGCCGGATTGCGGGTCGAACAGGCCGTGACAATCGATCATCAGCCCTGCCTCGGGCCCCAAAGCCTCTCGCAACAAACGAAAGTCCGCAACCGCAACGTCGATCTGTTTCGCGTAATCCATGGGCTCAACGAAGACACCGACGCCGTGCTTGAATGCATCGAACCCCATTTCCAGAGATGTCGCCGCCTTTTCTTCGAGTGTCAGACCGCAGAACTCCGGACCACTGCGCACATAGCAGCGCACCTTCTCACGCACCTTGCCACCCAGCATTTTAAAAACGGGCAAACCCGCAGCCTTGCCGGCAATATCCCACAGCGCCTGGTCGATGCCGCTCATGGCGCTGGTGTGCACGACACCGCGACGCCACCAAAAATCGCGAAAGCCCGACTGCCAGATGCGCTCGATATCGGTCGGGTCCATGCCGAGCAGCCGCGGCTTGATCTCGCTCTCGATCTGCGCAATCACCGCCTGCTCGTGGTATTCGGTAGTGGCTTCACCAATACCGGTGATGCCGGCATCCGTATCGATTTCAACGAACACCCAGTTGCGGGCAATCGCTCCGTCGTCGCGAAATATGGCAACACAAGTTGGCCTGATATCGGTTATTTTCATGATAGGAAAGTACTCGCTGTAGGGTAAAGATCACGCCGGTCTG
>DPYP01000330.1:0-848 GCA_003545375.1 Lentisphaeria bacterium | reverse complement strand
CTCGAGCACCTGCTTGTCCTGTTCGACCGCCCGGCGTTCGGTCAGCACCTTGAGGGCCCGCCGATCACCACGCTTGCCGAGCGCCATGCAAACTCGAAAACGCACACCCGGGTCCTGGTCGTCCACGGCGCCCGCGAGCACGTTGTACGCTTCATCGCCGGGAATCATTCCAAGTGAATTGATGGCTTCGCGCCGGTGCCGCTTTTCGGAGGAAGCCAGCACGCCTCGCAGACCTGCCGCCGAACTTTCGTCATTCACTCGCGCCAGCGCGTTGACTGCCTCCCAGCGCCGCCACGAATCGGCATCCTTCAGCCCCTTGTGTATCGCCGGCAGACATTCAGGCATATGAAGCATCGACATCCCGACGAACGCATTCCAGCGCTGCGCTTCGTCGGTCGACTTGCTCAATTCGAGCACCAACTCCTTTGCCCTGGTCGTGTCCGGATACTGATTCAGCGCCCACATGGCGCGCCAGCGTACGTGTGAGTCCCCATCGTTCACGACGCGCTCGACGACTGACTCGACCGCCGCTTCATCGCGCATGTAGCCCTGGATGTTCACCATTTCCCAGCGGACAGTGAAGTCCGGGTCTTTCATACGCTTCAGCATCGCCGGCGTCGCCGCCTTACCGATAGCCAGGATTTCATCACGCGCGGCTTGCCGGTCTGGGTTATTCTTGAGTTTGTCGATCAGCGTGTTGACGCGGCGATTGAAAGCCGGGCTCGGCTCACCCCCGGTAGCGACCCGGCGGTTCTCGAACCAGTTGCCGCGCGCCCGGTACAACTCAACGCCGGTCATCGATTGCTCGATAGCTTTCAGCTTCTTCTCGGCGCGACTGGCGATAGCGG
>DPYP01000540.1:0-5727 GCA_003545375.1 Lentisphaeria bacterium | reverse complement strand
CGACATGCTGATTCACCTGATGGGGGATGTGCGCGAGGTGTTCGCCTACGCCACTCGGCCTGGCCGCAAGCGGATCGAGGTCGAGACCAACCTCGTTGCGACGCTGAGATTCAAGAGCGGCGCGATCGGGGTGATCGAGGCATCGACCGAGGTGTATCCCGGCTTTGCGAAGGCGATTCAGATCAGCGGTACCGGTGGTACCATGTCGTGCTCTGAAGACGATCTCGATTTCTGGGGTTTCGCGAAACCGCTGGCAAGCGATGTACGGACGCTGGAGAAATTTTCAGTCAAGACCGGCACAACCGGCGGTGCTGCCGATCCGCTTGCTATTTCTTCCGACGGGCATCGTCGCCAGTTCCAGGAACTCGTCGATGTGCTGAAAGGCAAGAAGGATCGGCTGACCTGCGACGGCCAGGAAGGCATCCGCAGCGTCAAGCTCATCTGTGCCATCTACGAAAGCGTCCGCACCGGGAAACCCGTGAAAGTGAAATGAGGTTCGGGGTGCTGGAGTAACAAAGCATACGTTGCAGCGTATACTGACCCACTTGAAACTTGCAACCTTCCAATAAAGGAAAAGCACCATGGCAAACCTGTTATTCGGTATCACGGAGAGCGGCGTCATCCACACCGACGCCGACGAACCCCTCGACCTCGACACCAAGTTCCGCATGGTCAAGGAATCCGGGGTCTACGATTACTTCGACAAGACACCGCCGGCCGATCAGGAAGCCGAGTACATCCGTTGCAGTGAGGAATACGGGCTGCCGATACGCGCCGGCGGCTGGTACTACACGCTCGGGCGTGACGAGGACATGCTCAAGACGAATCTCGAGCTCGGTGCCCGCCTCGGCAGCATTGTACACAATACGCAGATCAGCATGTACCACGACGACGGTCACCTGATCACCAACGAAGAAGTTGCCGAGATCTACATGCGCGCCTACGAGTGGGGCGAGGCGTGCGGCTGCAAGTCGACCTTCGAGATTCATGTCAACATGTGGTCGGAGGATTTCCGACAGGTCAGCAAGGTTGCCGATCTCGTCGAAGCCCGCGGCGTGCCCTTCCGCATGACCCTCGATCACTCGCATGTCGTCTTCAAAATGGACAATCCCAAGGAACAGGAAGTGCTCGACATCCGCGGCGACGTCGAGTCGGGCGCACTGATTCTCGATCCGTTCACGCCCGGCAACGTCAGTGACGAATGGATCGAGCGCGGTTTCGTCTGGCACACCCATGCCCGAGCTGCGGCGCCGAACAATCCGGTCAACGTCTGGGCCAGGCACGAAGACGGCTCCTTTGGCCGCGGCATCCAGTATCCCTTTATCCGGCCGCAGGAAGGCGAATGGCACAGTGATTGGGACGAGAGTAATCTCGAGCCCTGGAAAGAAGTTCTGCGCCACCTGATGAAGCATCATGCCACCCACCCCGACAGCAAGCTCGGGCAGATTTCCACGGAGTTCATCCCTGCCGTCGACTATGGCGCCGGTGCCGGGTACTCAATCTTTGAAAACTCCGTCGCTGCCGCCAAGTGGTTGCGCGCCACTTGGGACGAGATCAACAGGTAAGCGTACGATCGGCGCAAACAGTCGAAAAAGGAACACATTCCGGAGACCTGATCATGAATATTCCGCCATCTGCCCATTTCACGCCCGTTCCCCTGGGGCCCGTTTGCAATGTCAATCGCGGTGAGCTGCCCGCTGAATTGGCGACGCCGAAACCAGCCGCCGAGAGTTTTGGCGAAACGCAGTTTCGCGGTATTCCGTTTGATCTCGGACCAGAGGCCGGCAACAATGTTGTCCTTCTACACAGAGACTCCGTTACTGTCGAGCTCGACGGCCGGCGGGCGACCTACCTGGTTTTCGCACATGCTGTCGAGAATGTTCCGTCAGTCGTTGTCGAAGGACTGGGAGACGAAATTGCCGATGGCAACATATCGGGCGGTCGTGTCTCGGACTACGTCCTTGAGTATACCGATGGTACGACTGCGACCGCACCGATCGAGCGGCGCTTTGCCATCCAGCAGGGGCGTCATTTTTGGGGTGCCAGCTCCTTTGCCGGTGTCCCGACCGATGACGAAAGGGTTGTTCGCGCCAATTATGAGGATGTCGCGCTCGAACGTGTTCCTCCCTTCACGTACGGTAGTGGCGAGACGCGCAGTCGCAGCAGCCGGGACCGGAACCTCCCGGAGAACCTCTGGCTCTACGCGCTGCCGAATCCGCACCCTGACCGTGAGCTGCAGGCCCTGCGCCTTGAACCCCAGACCGAGCGCTCGGTTATCTACGGGCTGACAACTACAGAGCTGACCGATCATCCGCTGCGCTTCCAGCCGCGCCGAAAATTGCTGCTGACGCTGCCGGACGGCGTTGATTTCAATGCGATCGGCGAGATCGATGAAATCAACATCGACCTCGGCTGGGTGATTTCGGCGCGGCGACAGACGACCTACGATCACAGCTGCTGGAATCTCGATGTCGTTGATCTGCAGCCGGCGCTGGCTGAGGACAAGCTGGTCGTCGAGTATTCGGCACATCCCGCCGCCAAACTGCACGTTGGCTCGGCTGTATACGATCTGAGCGAAATGTCCGGCGGCGTCACCGAAATTCTGCCGGCGCATCGGCCCGTGAAAGTGAAGGTGGTCGATAAAGCGAGCCGGACACCTGTCGGCGTGCGGATCCATTTCCACGGTGCAGCCGGCGAATATCTGCCGCCGAAAGGCTACCATCGCAAGGTCAACCGCACCTGGTTCGAAGATAACTACGGCGAGTTCGTCAATGGCATGAATCAGTACGCGTATATCCGCGGCGAATGTATTGTCGACCTGCCGCTGGGCATTGTGTACATCGAGATCAGCCGGGGCTACGAAGTGACCCCGATCCGTGAGTCGTTCGATGTCGGAGCGGACACCGATGAAGTGACGTTCGAACTCGATCGGGTACTTGACTGGCGAGGCCGCGGCTGGGTGACGGCGGACACACACGTTCATTTTCTGACGCCATCGACAGCGGTACTGGAAGGCGAGGCGGAAGACGTCAATGTCGTCAATCTGCTGGCCAGCCAGTGGGGTGAACTGTTCACCAACGTCAGTGACTTCGATGGCCGTACGACACACTCGAACACGCTCGCCGGCAACGACGGTGAATTCCTGGCGCGCGTCGGCACCGAGAACCGCATGCAGGTACTCGGACACATCTCGTTGCTTGGTTACAGCGGCGAGATGATTCATCCACTGTGTTCAGGCGGTTTGTCGGAGTCCGCCCTCGGCGATTTTCAGGAAGTGACGATGGCGGACTGGGCACAGCGCTGTATTGATCAGAACGGTCTGGTCGTCATGCCGCACGCACCGAACCCGCAATGTGAGCGCGTTGCCGATGTGGTTCTTGACCTGGTGCATGCCATCGAGTTCATGTCATTCAACCGGCGGGACGCGCAGCTGGGCCCGACCGCGGTTGCCGACTGGTACCGTTTCCAGAACATGGGGTATCACCTGCCGCTTACCGGCGGTTCAGACAAGATGTCCGCAGCCTCGCAGCTCGGCGGGTTGCGGACGTACACGCAGCTGGGCGATCTCGAGCTGACCTATGAGAACTGGATGGCGGCTACGAAAGCCGGCAACACCTTTGTTACCGTCGGTCCGCTGGTGGAAATGCACGTCGATGGAACCGCCCCGGGCGGCAGGATCAAGTTGTCGGAGACCGGTGGCACCCTGACGGTCGAGTGGCGCGTCGAGTCCGTACAGGTGCCGATCGATGCCGTAGAGGTTGTCGTCGGTGGCCGCACGGTATCCGAGGAGCGTTTCGACAAGGCCATGGCGGCGAGCGGCACGACGGAAATCTCGGTCAGTGATTCGTCCTGGGTCGCGGTCCGCGTGCGCGGTAGAATCTCGGTCGAGCTCAATGACGATATCGCGGCGCACACCAGTGCCGTGCAGTTGTTATGCGGCGACAAAACGGTGTATCGTCAGGAAGACGCGGTCGAGATGTTGCGCCAGATCGAAGGTGCCATGGCGTACATCGATACGATCGCCGCGCGCCCGGACGCCGATCGATTCCGCAAAATGCAGTTGACGCTGGAATCCGCGTACAACCGGATGCACCAGCGCATGCACAATGAAGGCGTGTATCACGACCACACGCCGGTGCACAATCATGGGCATGAACATTGAGGTAGGCGCCACGAAGGCGTTGGGGACGTGCCTGGCTGCCTGCAGAACGGCCTCGTAAGAGGCCGGCGGAGTCATCGTTTCCAGAAATTTGGAAGCAGCAGGACGATCACTGTATACACTTCGAGGCGGCCGGTCAGCATGCTGAAAATAAGCAGGAGCTTCGTTTGCGGTGCCATCCAGGCATAAGTCTCGGTCGGCCCGATACCCGAGAGCCCAGGGCCTATGTTTGAGAGCGTAGCAATCGATGCAGTGATTGCGGTCTCGGCGGCACCTTCGATCTCACCCGCTGCCGCCATCGTTGCGAGTCCGGGTTCGATCAGGCAGATCAGCAGGCAGACGGCGACAAACAGGATCAGGTAGATGAAGAAGAATCCCAGTATGCGGGTGATGATGTCATCGGATACACGGTGATCGTCCAACCGCACGTTGGTTACGGCGTGGGGGTAAAAGCACCTGTAGATTTGAGCTTGCGCGAACTTGATCAATATCATCAATCGCGACACTTTCATGCCGCCGCCCGTGGAACCGCCGCAGGCGCCGATGAACATGAGGCAAAGCAGGACCATGCGCGCATAACTGGGCCACAGATTGTAGTCCTCGGTGCAGAAGCCGGTGGTCGTGAGAATCGAAACGACAGTGAAACTGCTTTGCCGAACAATCTGTGCCAGGTTCTGATCTTGCCATCCACGGAAAAACTGGATGCTTGCCATCGTTACGATAGCGAACAGACAGAGTCCGGCATAGAATCGAAATTCCTCGTTCTTCAAGTATGTCGCCGGCTGGCCTCGCAGACATCGCAGATGCAAGACGAAATTGCTGCCGGCGAGGAACATGAACAGGGTAATGACGACGTCGATATAGGCGCTGTCGAAGGCTTTGATGCTTCCCTGTTGGGTCGAGAATCCACCGGTCGACATGGTGCCGCAGGTATGACACCATGCATCAAACAGCGTCATGCCGCCGAACATGAGCAGTACGGTCTCTATTAGGGAAAGCAGCACGTAAACGCCCCACATCATCTTCGCGGCGGTCGCGATTCTCGGGGTCAATTGATCGGCAGTGGGACCTGGTGCTTCTGCCCGGTAAAGCTGCATGCCGCCGATACCGAGAATCGGCAGGACGGCCAGTGACAGCACGACGATTCCCATGCCGCCGAGCCATTGGGTAAGACTGCGCCAGTACAGCAGCCCCTTGGGCTGGGCTTCGATATCGTTGAGAATCGTCGCCCCGGTCGTGGTAAAGCCGGACATGGTTTCGAAGACTGCGTCGACGACCGACAGATCAGCGACCCAGTAAAACGGGATGGCGCCGAAGATTGCCGCTGCCAGCCAGCTGAACGTCACAATCCCGAATCCTTCGCGGATACGCACGGTTTCTTTACCGCGGTGCACCAGTGAGCCCAGGCCGCCGGCGACGATCGTGATCAGCGAAGACCACAAGAGGCCGGTGGTGACATGGCTCTCATCCCCCATCAGCCACGAAACCGGTACAGATGTCAGCATCGCAATGCCGACAATCATCAGTATTGCCGACACAACTCGTAAAACGACCTTGGTATTCATCTA
>DPYP01000081.1:0-6319 GCA_003545375.1 Lentisphaeria bacterium | reverse complement strand
CAGGGTATCGGATTCGAAGTTTTCATCCCGATGAGCACATACGATCGCCTGCCGCGCGAGGGTGACACCACGGTGTTGCGTACGTACATGCATATCCGTGACGATGCCATGCAGCTCTACGGTTTTGCATCGGAAGTCGAGCGCGCGCTCTTCGTGATGCTGATATCCTCGGTCAGCGGTATTGGTCCGAAGATTGGCTTGAATATGCTGAGTGCCCTGCCGGCTCCCGTGCTCTGCGAAGCAATCGTCCAGGGGGATGTCAAAGCGTTGATTCGTATCAACGGCGTCGGTAAGCGCACGGCCGAGCGCCTGGTCGTGGAGCTCAAGGACAAAATCGGCGAAGTCGCACCCGAGATTGCCGCTGGCGGTCGCGCCGATCGCAGCAACGGTAAAGTGCTGCAGGCTACCGAGGACGCCATCAACGGGCTGATAAAGCTCGGATTCAAAGCCGATGCCTCGCGCACTGCTGTAGGTGCCGTGTCGGCGAATCTGTCGGACGGCGAGCAGACCGCCGACAATCTCATTCGCGCCGCGCTCGTAAGACTGAACAAGTAGCCGCAGCCCCATTGCATGGAAGAACAATTCATCACATCGACATTGAACCGGCGCGAGGAGCAGCTCGACACCGGGTTGCGGCCGCGTTCGTTTGACGAGTTCCCCGGCCAGGAGCCGCAGAAGGCAAAGTTGCAGATCTTCGTTCAGGCTGCCCGCGAACGCGGTGATGCTCTGGGGCACGTCCTGCTGGCTGGGCCGCCGGGGCTCGGCAAGACGACTATGGCGCACATCATTGCCAACGCGCGCGGCACCGAGATGAAGACCTCTAGCGGCCCGGTGATCGAGAAGCCCGGGGACCTGGCCGGCCTGCTGATGAGCCTGGAAGAAGGCGATGTCCTGTTTATCGACGAGATCCATCGGCTGTCGACAAATATAGAAGAATACATGTACAGCGCCATGGAGGATTTCTATATCGACATCGTGCTTGATCAGGGTGCCGGCTCACGTTCCATTCGTCTCGATATCAAGCCGTTTACTTTGATCGGTGCGACAACGCGCGAGGGTATGATCTCGTCGCCGCTGCGCTCGCGCTTCGGCATGAAAGTCCGACTCGATTATTATCCGGCCGAGGTACTACAGGTGATCGTCGAGCGTTCGGCCGGAATTCTCAATATTCCGATCGAGCTCGATGCCGCCTTCGAAATTGCCCGCCGCTGCCGTGGCACCCCGCGAATCGCCAACAACCTGTTGCGCTGGGTTCGGGACTATGCCCAAATCAAGGCAAATAACGAAATCAACGCCGACACGGCGATCGCCGCGTTGGAGATGCTCGAGATCGATCACGACGGTCTCGACGACATGGACAACCGCTACCTCGAGGCGCTGTTGCACAAGTTCGATGGCGGCCCGGTGGGCATCAAGAACCTGGCAATCGCACTGGGTGAAGAGGTGGGTACCCTCGAAGAGGTCTATGAACCGTTCCTGATCCAGGAAGGGTTCGTGCAGCGTACCCCGCAAGGGCGGATCGCTACCGGCAAGGCAGCGGAACGCTTCGGGTTCACCATGGGCCGGAAGCCGTCCGATCAGCCAGATCTGCTGTAGGCGGGATCATTTCTCCAAGATTCCCGATTTCGCTGTCTGTTGTACCTTTGTTTCCTGCCGCGTCCAAGCATTTTCATAGTCTCATGGCGCACCCTCGGCAGCCGAGTTCAGATCAAACCAGGTGAAAAAAAACCGACCGAAAGCCTCGGCGATTGCGTCAGCGCTGTTTGATGATACTGTTGCATCACTCTGCATGGACAATCTATGAGGTAATAAAATGAGTGAACAACCGAATTTTCGTGTGGCATTGACCGCCGACATGCACGATGCAGACGGTAACCTAAAATTCAAAGACCTGGGCTTGGGCCTGCTCGAGAAAGAACCGCATATTGACTTTGCGCCCTTCGACGAGTATCTCCCGGAGATCAGTGCCGATCAACTTGCCGGCATCAACGGCGTCGTGGTGCTGACGGCGCATGTCGTGAAGGATTCCCTGGCCAGGCCTGAGGACCTCTTATGCGTTTCTCGCGTCGGCGTCGGTTACGACTCCGTCGATGTCCCTGCTTGTACGGCAGCGGATGTACTTCTGACGATTACCAAAGGGGCCCCTGATCGGCCGGTTGCCGAAGCAACGATCGGCTGGATGATCGCGCTCACACACAACGTTCGGCAGAAAGATCGGCTGATGCGCGAGGGGAATTGGAACGAGCGCACCAAATATAACGGTGTCGAACTGCGCGATCGCACCTTCGGTGCTGTCGGTCTTGGCGGCATCGCTGCAGAGACAGTGCGTTTACTCAGTATCTTTGGGATGAACCAACCGATCGCTTTCGACCCGTTCATCGATACAGCAACTGCTTCCGAACTCGGTGTCGAGCTGGTCGAGCTCGACGAGTTGTTGAAGCGTGCCGACTTTGTCTCGGTCCACTGCCCACTGACAGATGGCACGCGTGACCTGATCGGCGCCCGTGAACTGGCATTGATGCGATCGGATGCCTATCTGCTGAACACGGCACGCGGCGGCATCGTCAACGAAGACGCCTTGTACGATGTGCTGTCGAACGGCGCCATTGCCGGCGCTGCCCTCGACTGCTATGTCGGTGAACCAATCCTGGAGCCGTCCCGGTTTGGCGAACTTGACAATATCATCCTGGCACCGCACTCGATTGCTTGGACCGACGAGTTCTTCACCGCCATGGGGAGAATGTGCTGCCAGACGATGGTCGACTTGTCATTCGGTCGGGAGCCGATCGGCATAATTAATCCCGAAGTCCTCGACCAGCCGGGATTCCAGGCCAAGTGGGATCGTCTCAAACGCGCCGAAGGTTAATTGCTATCTCTTTCACCCGGAACTGCGGCACTGCAAGGGTGAAAAGTTAAAGAGCCTGGGAATCCTGCTTTTTACTTTTCGACTACTGTAACTTTGTAACAAAACGACGCTTTCATGTCTGAGCATACCGACGTTCTGATCATTGGCGGCGGTGTTATAGGTCTGTCTTCTGCCTACTACCTGAACCGGGCCGGGCGTTCTGTACGCATCGTTGAACAAAACACTATCGGCAGCGGCGCCTCCCACGGTAACTGTGGCATGGTGTGCCCCAGTCATGCGCCACCGCTGACGCAGCCGGGTGTCGTTGCCACCGGTCTCAAGTGGATGCTCAAGCCGGACGCACCACTCTTCATCCGGCCGACACTGAACCTGCGCACAATAAGCTGGCTGCTGCATTTCGCAGCCCGTTGCGATGCCGAAAGGATGCGGCCGGCGATGGTCGCGCGGGCTGATATTCTCAGGAGCTCAAGGGTCGCGTACGATGCGTTCATCGAAGCGGAAGACCTGGCGGCAGCTATCGAGTGGTCGCCAGTAGGAGCACTCTTTATCTGTCGCGAAGCCGCGACCATGGATCACTGCGCAGAGTACTTTGGCCTTGTCGCCGAATTCGACATGAAAGCCGTACCGTTGGCCGGTGCAGAACTTGCTGCCAAAGAGCCGGCGGTACGCGACGACGTCGCCGGTGCCTGGTACTTTGACCTCGACGCTCATCTGAGACCGGATCGTCTGATGCGGGAGTGGCATCGGGTGAACCTCGAACGCGGAGTCATTGTCTCCGAAAATTCTGCGGTTTCCGCCATTTACGAAGATGGCGACAAGATAACCGGCGTGTCGACAAGCTCCGGTCCGTATACGGCAGATTCAGTTGTCGTGGCGACCGGTGCCTGGTCATCCCAACTGGCGGGCATGTTCCACACGCAGATTCCGATCGAACCGGGCAAGGGCTACAGCATCACGACCACCTGTCCGAAACTCAGTCCGGTGCACCCGTGCGCTTTTCAGGAGCGCCGCTGCATCGCCACGCCGTTTCAGAGCGGCTACCGCCTCGGCGGGACCATGGAGTTTTCGGGGTTCGATCCGCGACTGCGGCAGAATCGCATCAACGCAATCCGCCGCGCTGCATCGGAATATCTGAAGGAGCCGGAGGGTGATACGGTCGAGGAGTTGTGGTACGGCTGGCGGCCAATGACGTACGACGGTGTGCCGATCATCGGGCAGCTGCCGAAGCACAGGAATGCGTACATCGCAGCTGGCCACAATATGCTGGGCCTGAGCATGGCAACGGGTACGGGTAAATTAATCTCCGAGCTTTTGACCGGCGCCGAGCCGCACATCGATCCCCGACCTTACCGTGCCGACCGGTTCTGACTGCCCCGGTGGCGGATGGGCATTCGACAATCCAGCGTTTCATTCAGCAGATCAGGGATGACGGCTATTGTATGATTCCGCATCTGTTCCGGGCCAACTATTCTACCAGCGACTCTCTTAGCCATGTTAAGTGTCGCTCCCGTTTTTTCGCGGCGGCTCGGTCGCGTCTGAATGCGGCCGACTCAAAGTAATCGCGCGGGGGCAGCCAGACGGTGCGCATACCAATGTGAAAATGGGTCTCGTCCGGCGGCAGCCCGAAGCGCTTGGCAGCGTAAAACCCGACCCAGCCGTGATACCATGAGCCGCCGCGCAGGCAACCGTTCATGTCCGGTGTGTAATCGGCCATCTTGTATGCCAGCGGATTGCCGGGGTAGGGCGCCAGCCATTCCGACGTCCATTCGTATTGGTTACCCAGCATGTCCAGAGCGCCGTACGGGGAGGCACCCATCGGATAGCTCCCGACCAGTGTGTAGAGGTCCGGCAGTTGCGCGCGGGTGCCAAAATGGCCATGCTCCGGTGTCGGTGGGGTGTTGCCCCAGGGATATAGCCACCCATCGGTGCCACGTGCCGCTTTTTCCCATTGTGCTTCGCTGGGCAAGGCCTTGCCGGCCCAGGTGGCGTAGTCCCGCGCCTGTTTCCAGGAAATCGCTGCAGCCGGCATCAGCGGCGCCGGCGGCGTGTCGAAATGTCGCCCGGTCTGGTGCGGGGTCTGCGCGCCGGTTTTTGCAGCGTAGGCCTGCCACTGCGTTACGGTCACTTCATACTTGTCGATGAAATAACCGTCGAGCTGTACGGTCTGCTTAGGATAGGCTTCCCAGGCCCACAGACTATCGGCACTGTCTTGCCCGAGATCCTTTGCGACTGTTTCTGCATTCCCCTCGGTGAGGCCCATTGTAAAAGCACCGGCCGACACGTACACCATGACGGCACCATCGACCGGATGTCGTATCATGGTACCGGCCGGTGGTTCGAGAATGGTTCGGCACCCGGTGAAACAAATCGATAGAATCAGGACGGAAAGAATACCAAGCATTGCAGATGGGGCAGATTCAGGATGCGGGCTTTGGTAGGCGTCAGGTATGTGCGCACCATTTACCGCTTGCCATTCGGTCACCGGCCAACGGCCTTTTTCGTCATGTCGGTAGCTGCTTTGAGGGCGTCACGGTAGACGGCGATGTCGCAGCTCCAGGAGATCGCGGTGTAGCCGAGTCCAAGCCACTGCTCAAGTTGTGCCTCGTTGCCTGGCTGGATGATTGCGGGAATATCATGGCGTTTTGCGGTCTCCGCAATCAACCGCATGGCGTCGAGGTATTCAGGGTTCTGGTATTCGCCGGGTATCCCCATGTACTGTGCCAGGTCCGCATAGCCTGCGCACAACGCATCGACACCCGGCAGCGCCGCGATCTCGTCCACGTTGGCAACGCCTTCGGGATGTTCGATCAGGCAAATGACCGTTGTCCGTTCATTAGCCTCGTCCATCACTCGTCGGGTATCGAGTGGCGGAAATCCCCGGTAGTCGGAGTTCGGTCCCAACCCCATATAGCACCCGCGCTGTCCGATTGGTTGGTATTTTGCTGCATCGACCAGAGCTTGTGCCTGCTCGACACTCTTGACATTCGGTGCCATCACGCCGTGGCCGCCGGAATCCATAATCCGGGCTATGTGACTGTAATGCACCTCTGGCACACGCACGAACACCGCAATGTCGGTGGCGCGGAACCATGAAATCAAATCGGCAGTGTCTGCAATATTAAAGGCGGTGTGCTCCATGTCGATGACGACAAAATCGGAACCGGCAACTTCTAGAATCTCGGGGATGCCGCGCGTCGTGAACTCGAAAAGCATATGGCCGACAGGCACCTTTCCCTCGGCGTACAGTTTCTTGAAACGATTTGGTTTCATAGGACTCCAGCTCAGCGTTGTGGCCAGTCATTGGCCTGGGGTTGGGATGAGGAACCGTTTTTAATAGAAAAAGAAGCCCGTCACATCGTTGTCGACACCCATCGGCACGTGTTTTGCCGAAGGTGAACACTACATGCATCGCGGCGAACGCGCCAGCCCGTCACCAGCCTTTCCAACTGCCGT
>DPYP01000559.1:0-11351 GCA_003545375.1 Lentisphaeria bacterium | reverse complement strand
TTTGCTCGTCGGTGAGCTGTCGGGCCATTTCCATCAACCGCGGGTCGACGCCGAAGAAATGCTCGCGCTGATACTCACCGCTGGAAACGCTGTATTTCTGATACTGGCCGTCGACGATTTCGCCCATGCGCTGTACCAGCAGGCCGTCCCGGTCCTGCGCCAGCAAGGGATCCCAGTCGCTGCCCCAGATCACCTTGATGACATTCCAGCCGGCGCCGCGGAAGACGGTTTCCAGCTCCTGGATGATTTTGCCGTTACCGCGCACCGGTCCGTCGAGCCGCTGCAGATTGCAGTTGATCACGAAGATCAGATTGTCGAGCTGCTCACGGGCCGCGAGTGAAATGGCGCCGAGCGATTCGGGCTCGTCCATTTCGCCGTCACCGATGTAGGCGTATACCTTTGCATCTGTTGGTTCCTTGAGCCCACGGTCCTCGAGGTAGCGATTGAACCGGGCCTGATAGATTGCCATGATCGGGCTCAAGCCCATGGATGCGGTGGGAAACTGCCAGAATTCCGGCATCAGCCGTGGATGCGGATATGAGGGCAGGCCGCCACCTGGCTGCAGTTCGCGACGGAAATTAATCAGATCCTGCTCCGTCAGTCGCCCCTCAAGAAAAGCGCGGGCATAGATGCCCGGCGACGTGTGCGGCTGGAACAGGATGTGGTCGCCCTCGAACGTGTCGCTGTGGCCGCGGATGAAATGGTTGAAGGCAACCTCGTACAGTGTTGCTGCCGAAGCGTACGTGGCGATGTGCCCGCCGATCGTGTCGTCCCGGAGGTTGGCGCGTACGACCATGATGATCGCGTTCCAGCGAATCATATTCGTGATACGCTGCTCGATGTCGTGGCTGCCGGGGTAGGGCGGTTGCTTGGCCGCCGGTATGGTATTGATGTACGGCGTGTTCGAGGCGAATGGAACACTGACGCCGTGCTGACGCGCATGGTTCTGCAGTTGGTCCAGCAGTTCGCGGACGCGTTCGGCCCCGGAGTGTTTCAGTACATAGTCCAGCGAGTCCCGCCACTCCGCAGATTCGATCGCGTCAATGTCGTTTGCATTGTTCATGTCACAGACAGCCGGGTGTCCAGTTGAAATTCTGATACTGTTCCCGGTTTTCCCAAATATACCGGCAAACAATCAAGATGGAATGCGGGGGGCGATGGTGCGGGGTGCGGTCACAGTTGACCGCGCCTGCGCTATGGTTGCCAAGGGCGTCCGAGAATCACGGCAACAGGATCCATTGTCATGGTTACCCGTGGTCGTCCTTATACACGACAGTCACCGTGGTGTTGGCGTGCGCGCTTGCCGTCTGCTTTTCTTTTGCGTAGGGCCAGGAAATCTCGAGTTCGACGTCGCCGTCATGGGCACCGAGACCGAAATGCAGGGTCAGTTCGTTCATGTTCCCCCGACCTGTGCCGCCTTCTACCTGGCGTGTCAGGACCCGGTTTGGCAACCGAATGCGGACTTGGGCGCCAATGGCAGCGCGGTTGACTGCCTGGCCTGAGGCTGTCGATTGGGTGCCGGATCCTTCCAGTCTGACTTTCAGCCAGTTTCCCTCGGTGCAGTTGTTGCGCCAGAGTCGGCCACCGGCCATCAGGTCGAGATCACCGTCGTTGTCGAAATCACCCCAGGCGGCCTGGAAAGTGTTGCGGATATTCTGCAGTCCTGACTCTGTCGTGACGTTGCGGAACTGCCAGTTTCCTTCGTTGCGGTACAGTACGGCCTGGTCGCCTCCGTAGACTGTCGTAAAAAAAAGGTCGAGGTCTCCATCATTGTCATAGTCGCCGAGCGCCGGTGAGCCATACGATTCCTGGTAGTGCAGGCCGCACGTGCCCTTGTTCTCGAAGTGGTGGTCCTGAGCCGGGCCGAGGTTTCTTAGGAATTGTGACTGAGGCTGGCCGCCGTGGGCGAAATTCCCCGCGAACAGGTCGATCAGTCCGTCATTGTCAATGTCGCCCCAGGCCGAACCGATACCGTGCCCGTTGCCACCGGCAGCACCGTGGCTTCCGGCCGCATTGGTGAGTCCCCCTTTGCCATCGTTGAGCCACAGGACATTGGCTTCGAGCCGGTAATGCGTGACGTAAACATCCGTGTCACCATCGTTGTCGAAGTCACAGGCAGTGATGCCCCTGGCAGGTTGGGCGCGGCCCTCACTTTTCCAGGACATCTCGAACTTCTGGTTGCCCAGGTTGCGATAGATGCAGTCCGGCTGGTAAACCCAGTTGTTTTCGTAGCCGCCCGTATAGAGATCGAGCAACCCATCGCCGTCGATGTCCAGGACAGTGCCGCCATCGGACACGTCCATGGGGCGTCGTGGCAGAGACTGCTGGCGGAAGGTTCCGTCGTCTGTTGCGAAGTAGGCGAAGGTTGACCCGGGATTGAAATATTCGAGATGGCCGTCGTTATCGAAATCGCCCCAGGCATTGTAAAGCCCGCTGGGACCGGATTGGATAAATTTTTTACCTGCTTCATTGTGCCACAGTGCTGTCTGTGTCTGCAGGTCGGTCCAGCCGTCCCCATCGTAATCGACCCAGGCCGCCTGGCCGTGGTCGACACCGGTCAGGCCGCTCGGGGCGGTGACGTCCTCGAAGCTGACCAGCTGCGAACTCACGAGTGCGCCGCGCAAGGGCTCGGCACCCTTGCCTGCGGCAATATAGAGAATGGCGGGATCGGGGTCGCCGCCGCGGACCAGCAGTTCGGCTGGTTCGACGCGATCCGGATACGCAGTGAAAGACACATTGATATTCTCCTCGGGTGCCTTGCCGGAATCGCGCATACCCCACCAGTGCAGTTGCCATTCGCCGACCGGCACCACCATCTTGCCGGCCTTGGTCCACGTGCGCGGGTTGTTTTCCAGGACGAGTTTTTTCTGTGGCTGACCATGGGTGTTCCAGACGATTTCGACGGTCTGAATCTCGAGTGCCTGCGGGCCGACCTTGCGGAAGGTCGTGCCGGCGCCATTGCCCGTGAGCGTGGCGATGTTGCCATTCGCATCGGTCGTGAACGCGGCGTCTTTGCTGTCGCCCTCGAAGATGTCGATATCGTAGGTGCCGTTCCGGACGGTGGGCACGGTGAGAATGTCATTCGGCCGATTGGCCGGCGCTGCGACGGTCCAATTGCCGGTAAAATAGAAAATGGTTTGGCCGTCGGGCCCTTTCAGGTCGGTGCCGGTGACCCGGCCGCAGTGGGCGTAGTCGGTCGGGCGCCAGCCATTGAAGTCAATGGTGATCGCCGCGGTTCCGGTTACAGCAAAAAACAGCATCAGCGAAAATGTTGTGATGATGATTCGTTTATGCATGTTCACAGTATAATTGCACCTGCTGGTTTTACGACTACACGATTTCGTCGGTATAACCTTGCGTGCAGCCGCCGGTTCGGGTAGTCTTTGCAGAGTTATTACACCTTTGCCGCGACGAACTGCATCATATCCATAGACCTCGATTTGATTGATACGATGATCGCGTAGCCGACACGATTATTGATATTCACGGTGGCTTCGGCTGTTTCAATGCCGCCGGCAGTGACAACTTTTTGTGGGAGGAACAAACATGTTGACGAGCGAACAGGTTGACCAGTACCGCAGGGACGGGTACACCGTGGCGCCAAACCTGCTCAGTGCGACGGAGGTTACGGATCTGATCGTCGAGCTCGACGGCATCTGTGCCGGCAATACACTGGCAGAGCATTCCGATAAACTGGAGATGGAGCCGAACCAGGCGCCGGACGGCACCGTGGTCCGGCGGGTGTATGAACCCTGCACCTATTATCCGTTGTTCGAGAAATTGTCCGAGTCGCCGAAGTTGCTCGACTGCATTGAAGGTCTGATCGGGCCGGACATCCTGCGGCATTACAGCAAGATCAACATGAAACCGGCAGGGATCGGGTCGGTTGTGGAGTGGCATCAGGATATGGGGTATTACCCGCTGACCAACGGCGATTCACTGGCGGCGCTGATGTACCTGGACGATACGACGGTTGAGAATGGGTGCCTGCAGGTTATCCCGGGCGTTCATGAGCAGCCTTTGATGGATCATACGCTGGACGGGTTCTTTCAGGGAAAGATTACGGAACCGGTGGACGAGTCCCTCGCTGTTCCGCTCGAGGGTGAAGCCGGATCAGTTATTTTCATGCATGCCATGACGCCGCATGCCTCGATCACCAACACTTCGCAGACGTCGCGGCGTACGTTGATTGTCAGTTACCGCGCCTCTGACACCTATCAGTTATTCTGCGGTACCACGACGGTGGACGGTCATCACCACGAGAAACTTGTTCGTGGCGTTTGGCGGCTGGTGGCGAGGATCGCCTACAGCGAGTTCCCGATACCAAAGTACCGGCGCACGACTGCATCGCTGTATGAGTTGCAGGAACAATCGCGGGAGCAATAAAGCTTCAACAATGAGAGTAAAAACAGCCGCAAATCACGGCGAGAAATATCATGAGGGAAATCGTTGCGTTTATTCTGCTCGGGCCCGCTACGGTAAATTATACGAGTTCACACCGGACAACGGCACAAGTTCGCAGCGGCCGGCGTCGATATCCGCCTGCCAGTCCGGTTGCATTTCGACACCTTCGCCGAGTAGCAGTTTAGGCGTGACTTCGGTTACCGATGTCGGGTTCTCGACGTCCTTTACTATCCGGTAGACCCAGCGCCGTTTATCTCCGGAAGTGACGCCGGCGTGTTGCAGGAACGACCACGTGGCCGTGTCCTGGCCTGCCAGGCAGATGCGATCAGGGTAGGGAACCGCCTCGTCGGCGACGATGTCGAGTGCGTCCCAGATCGTCGGTCCGCCGGGGATCGCGGCAGCGGCATTCGTCAGGTCCCAGAGCCGTTTGTAGCGGCGACGGGAACCGGTGTTGTAGAGCAAGTCAGGACTGGTCGCTTCGTTTTGACCACGCAGTTTCGCCATTTTACGAAGGCACCCTTCCTTGAATGCGTGCAGGTCCGGATCGAGATAGCTGCACGCCGTTATGCAAACTGCGCCGTTCACCTGCGGATAGTGGAATCCGACGCGGCAGTTGGTTTTTTCGACAGCCACGGCATTGCGGTGCCGGTCGATCCAGATCTGATTGCTCGGTCCCCAGAATTCGCGGTAGCGGATCATGAACTCGATACGTACGTTGAGGTCGTCCCAGGCTTCCGGCGGGCACAGTTCTTCCGGGGTGCACGGGAAGTAACAAGAGGGTTCCTCGTCCATGCAGATGGCGCTGGATGCACCGCCTTGACAGAACTGATCGGCCTTGCACCACGGGACGACGGTCGGCTGCCAGCTTCTGTTGGCGCGTGCCTCCCCCTTGCCCAGGTCGCGGTTGTCGCCGATCGTGACCCCGTCCCTGCCATTCGGGAAAAAGACGTTGGTGCACTGCGTCAGCTTTATGGCCTCTTGCCAGTCCGACGGGTGCTGCGCATTAAGCCGCTTGAACAGCAGAATGTTCCAGGAGTAGTGGAAGGCGGCGCAGATTTCGTCGAATCCAGAGTTCTCCATGAACCCCTCGCGTTCGCCGATGTGGCGGTCGAGCAGACCGCTCATCTCCGGGAATTTCGCGTAGTCAGGCTCGGAGGCGAGGCGTTCGCGATCGAAGTCGCGGAGGACGACGGCCAAATCACCTTCGAACGTCGGGAAGAGAACCTGTGCCCATTCGAATTGTTCCTCGATTTTTCGCCGCAGTTCCGGGGCTTTCAGTTCGCTGGCAGCTTGCCGGCCAAGTTCACGGCCAATTGTGCGTTGGTTCATGGTTGGTTGATGCCGGCTCATCGGCCGGGCTGATTGTGGTTGTGGTTCGAATACCCGTAATATATGTCGTGTCTTGTTGGAGTTCGAGGTCTCCGGTTTTGGCGACCCCTTTCCGACCAGTGCGCGGGAAAAGACAGGTGAACGAATCGAGCCTTGCAGCGCATCAGCGCGTACGACTGTCGGCGCCGCCGCAAAACATGTCATTGTTGGTGCCGAGTGTCTGCTTGACTGTTTCGGTTGCTGCGTTCAGTTCGGCGATCAGGCTGTCATCGAGTCTCAAATTCAGAGCCTTGATGTTGCGCAGCACCTGCTCGGGACGGCGCCCCCCGATGATGACCGAGGTGATCGCCGGATTGGCCAGGGTCCAGGCGAGTGCGACGTCTGCCATTGGGATGCCGGCGCCATCGCAGATGTTGCCAATTTCCCGGTAGGCCGCCCACAGTTCTGCTTCGCATCCGGGTTCGCCGTGGCGCACCATTGAACGTTCGCATGAAAAATGGCGGGTGCGTCGGCGCGATTCGGGAATGTCGTCGATGCTGTCCCAGCGTCCGGCGAGAATGCCCTGCATCAACGGCATGTACGCCAGAATGCCCATGCCCTTTTCCTCGCATGCCGGAATAATCTCGAACTCGATGCAGCGGGTCAGCAGATTGTAGACGAGTTGATTCGATACGGATGTACCCACAGCGAACCATTCAGCTAAATTCTGCGGCCCGTAATTGGACAATGCGATTTCGCGCACCTTGCCTTCAGTCACGAGCTCCTGCAGCAGCCCCCAGACATCGGCGACCGGTACATCGTAGAACGGCCAATGAATGTGATACAGGTCGATGTGGTCGGAGCCGAGGCGTTTCAGGCTGGCTTCGCAGGATTGGCGCAGCAGGTCAGGTTGGCAATGTTCCGGGAACACTTTGCTGGAGATCAGCACGTCATCGCGGCGCTTGCCCAATGCTTTGCCGAGCGCTTCTTCCGATGCGCCGTTGCCGTAGCCCTCCGCGGTATCGAAAAGATTGATGCCGGCGTCGAGAGCGGTTTGCACAGATGCCGCATCGTCCTCCCACGAGCTGTCGCCCCAGTAAGTCTTGTCACCAAGCTGCCAGGTGCCGTAGGAGAGGACGGAAACTTCCAGTCCACTGGAACCGAGTTTGCGGTATTCCATTCGAGAAACTCCATCTCCCAATTTATGGCAGGTTTTCGCGCATTTTGTTGAGTAAAGCCGTCGCCCCCTGGGCGAACACTCGCAGGGCGGCGGCATAACCGAAGAGAGTGAACCCATGCGCCATAAGCTGGGGCAGCATGTCGGGTTTCGGAATATGGATGGCGGCGATCTTTTCATGCCGACGACAGGCGGTTCCGACGTTTGCGACGACCTTCATCAGGAAATCCGGATCGGTGTTGCCGGCGTTGCGCATGCTGGTTTCCAGGTCATCGGGCCCGATGTACAAGCCGTCGACGCCCTGCGTCGCGGCGATTTCGTCGAGTATGGTTACAGCTTCCACGGTTTCGATCTGGATCAGTGTTGCCAGCTGCTGGTTGGCCTCGTTGAGGTACGTTGCCTTGTCGGGCGGTATGGTAAAATTCGTGTGTGGCAGCAGCAGGTGGACGCCGCGTTCACCGAGCGGTGGGTATTTCGTCAGTTTTACGGCAGTCTGGACCTCGGCCATGGTGCGAATCTGCGGCACGATAATGCCTTCAGCGCCGCCGTCGAGTATGGCCGCGAAGAGGCCGGGGCTGCGTAGCGGGACTCGCACCAGCGGGGTCAGGCCGCGGCACTTGCCGACGTCGATCATGCGGGTGACGTCGCTGAGGTCCAGAGCGCCATGCTCGAGGTCGATCATGAAGAAATCGAACCCGCAGTTTGCCATGGTTGCGACGACACCGCTGCTGTTCATTTCGACCAGGAATGTGCCGAAGCATGGTGTGCCCTTGCGTAGACGCTGACGCAGTTCTCGAATATTTTCCATAGGTGTGCCGGCTGATTGATTGTGGGGTATTGTGTGCTGGACAGGTGGTAGGGTAGGGCGACCCCGGAGAAAATCAAGAATGCGACGGCGATCTGGGCCACAGCTGTGCTGCGAACAGAATGGCCTCGGAAATTCGTCACACCGGCGATCGAGGCGATGCAATGTTTGATAGGCGTCCGCCATGGATGAGTTTATATAGGCGCCGATCAGCGTTCCAGCATCAGTAAAGAAAAACCGGAAAACGGCAAATGCAAAACATCCGTATTTTTGTTGTAACGCTGGGGCTTGCCTGCATGGGCAGCGGGCATCTGGACGCGAACGATTCGGCGATTGCGTCGTGGTCGATCGTGGTCACTGATTCGGTCGATATTGACCGGGGAAGCTGGCCGATTCTTGCACGCGTCCAATTGCCGGTCGGCATTGATGATCCGGTGTTTGTGCTGCGCCGCGAAGGCCGGCAGGAGCCGGTCGCTCATCAAGTGCTTGCTGTGGTTGAGCCGGACGTTGCGCGCCTGGCGGATGTGGCCGACGCGAATGACGGACTGGTGGATGTTTGTTTTTTCACCGACTTGAGCGGCTGCGGCATGCGTCGCTTTGATCTTGATCTCGTTGTGAAGCCTAAGCAAGCGAGGCTGGGTGCGCCGGAGTTGCAATACAGTGGCGAACGGTTTGGAACGACGGTAGATGCCGGGGCTGCGGAGTTTGCATTCGATTCGGTGAGCGGACAGTTCATGTCGTACGTTCCACAACAAAACGGCAGGGGCGAGGAGATGGGGTTTGTTCAGGATCGGCGCAGGCCGATCCACTGGAACCCTGACGTGTGGATGCCGCCGGCATCCTGGGGGCATGTCAGCGACTGGGATACGAGCAAGCCCGAATTGACACCTGATTTCAGCGAAAGCCGGGGGCCGCTGGCTTACCGGTCAGTGCGGCGGGGCGTCATGCCATATTCCAACGAGACGCTGGCAGAGGTCAGCTACACCGTGTTTGCGGGCATGCCGTTCGTACTCGAGACGTCGCGCATGGAGTTTACCAAGGATACGGACATCGGTGCGGTACGTCACAACGAGCTGGTGTTCAACCGTGGAATCCATACGCATGGCATTTGGCCGGATGACACCGGGAAGCCGCAGCTCGGCCGTTTGTTCGACCCGGAGAATCCGAAGAAAATTTACGGGCAGATCAAACGTGTGAAAGCCGACATTCCGTGGATTGGGCTGGTGCATCCCTCCGGGGGTTACGGGATCGCCATTGTCAACAACTGGTACGGGAGCAGTGCACCGGAAGGCAATGCCGGGCCGCAGGACGAGAACGCAGTCTATTACCTGTTGGATTACGGTGAGCATCCCGCTGAAAGTTTCCACTTAAATTTTTCGTACGTGTGCAGGACACTGCTGACGTGGGTTACAGTTGTGAAAGGGTCGGTTTTCGGAGAGCGTTCCGCCTTCCTGACTTTTTCTGTCGAGCCCGACGTGGAGGCGCGCTACGACTACCTGCTGCGCTGGACAAAATTGCTGAGGAACCTGCCGGTCGTAGAAGTCATGGCAAACTGATTGTGCGGGTTGTCTCTGGATTCACGTGTGTCTTGCCGCTCAACCGGGCTGCGCCTTCAAGGTGTCCGTCCCAAAATTCCTAATCTTCCGACGAAGTTTCCCAGTGAAAAACTTCGGGCAGACCATCGGGATAGGCGTTTTCCGGGTCGTAGGCGCCCTCGGCTTCGTTTTCCATGATTGGTGCCATGTATTTTTCCCAGCGCAGGGATTCCGGACTGTCTTCAAGGATTCGGACAGCGTCGGCGTAGTTGTCTGCCTCCATATAGAGGAACATCTGACGACCGTGCATGAAGATGCTCATATTGTGAATGCCGGCGCGCTGCAAATCGTCGAGCACCTCGGGCCAGACCGCCTGATGACGGCGGATGTATTCATCCTGCTGCCCGTCCTTGACGTTTAGAACAAATGATATTCGTTGCATCGGCTTTTCTCCGTTGGTCATGACTTCATTCGTACAGCGATTCGACGTTGACTGCCTGGCCGTTCTGCGCTGCCGAGCGATAGGCAGCATCGAGCAGTTCGACGGTGTGCCAGCCGCATTCCGCTGGTGAGCCGTTCGGTTGTGTACCTATGATCACGTCGACAAGATTCGTTGCCGTTGCCTGCAGTGGGTACGACTCTTCCGGTTGATCGGCGCCGTCCGGGGTGTCATCCACCGGCAGCGGTTCGAACTGCTCGTCGGTTCCGTCGGGATGCCGGACATGCATGACGCCCGCGACGCATTCGATATTGATCCGTCCGCGTTCGCAGTCGATGTGCAGGGGCAGCAGGCCGCCGTCGGAGACCTGGAGGCTGCCGGTGCTGCCGATATTGGCGAGGGCGCCGTTGTCCATTTGTGCGGTGATCGCGTCGATCACGTCGACCCGTACGTCGAGATTGTTCATCAACGCCAGAACGCGGACCGGGCGCAGGCCGGTGATGAAATGCATGACACTGGCGCTGTGCGTGATCTGCAGATGTCCCTGGCCACCGCCGGAGCGGGCGGGATCGCTGTACACGTCGCCCGGACCGATGACCGGGTAATTGTGCTCGTTGCCATAAACCGAGTCGTCGCCGCGCAGCATGTGGATGGTCGAGGAGGCGAAGTAGCAGTTGATGTACAGGACCTTACCGAGTTCACCGGATTGAATCAGGTCCCGTGCCTTGAGTACGCGCGGTGAGAAATGCATCGGATAACCGATGATCAGTTCGCGGCTGCGCGCTGCTGCCAAGTCGACGAGGGCACGGGCATGTTTCGCGGTCAGGACCATTGGCTTCTCGAGCATGACATGCAGGTCATGCTCGAGGCAGGCGCGGGTCACCTCATAGTGCGCGGCGTGCCAGACGGCGACCACGACGCCGTCGAGTTTTTCGTTCGCCAGCAGCTCGCGGTAATCCGTATAGGTCTTTTCGACGCCGAACTTCGCCGCCATCATCGCCAGCACCTCTTCACGGGTATCGCATATTGCGGTGATTTGCGCCGCCGGGTGTGCCGCAAGCGCTGGGAAGTGTGCGGTCGAGGACCACCAACCGGTCCCGATAATAGCTATTCTGGCGTGGTCAGGCATTCCGTGCTCCGGATTTAGATGCGGTAGAGTGTCGAGGCGTTCTTCGAAAGCATGGCGTCCTGCTCGTCGTCGGTGAAGTCGGCGACGAGTTCGGTGTAGGCGTTGATCAGGACGTCGTACGTGCTGTACAGCTTGTCGACCGGCCAGTTGGTGCCGAACATGCAGCGGTGCGGGCCGAAGATGTCAATGCAGGTCAGCACCCATCGGCGGATGCTGTCGACCGTCCAGTCGTTGTCCGCCATGCCGAGCCCGGAGATCTTGCAGGTGACATTTTCCGACTGCGCTACGGTACGCATGCCGTTTCGCCAGTTCTCGAAGTATTCGTCGTCGCGCGCCGCGGGTTCACCGCAGTGATCGAGGACGAGGGGGATGTGCGGAAATTTCTGTGCCAGATCGTGCGCCTTCGGCATCGCTTCCCAGTCGATCGACAAGCTGGCAACCAGATCGAAGTCTGCCAGCATCGAGTAGCCGCGATGAAAGTCGGGATCGACGAGGTAATCACCTTCCGAGAAGTCGCGGATGCCGCGGGTATTGGCGTATTGGCAATGCCGCTC
>DPYP01000555.1:2437-10130 GCA_003545375.1 Lentisphaeria bacterium | reverse complement strand
CCTGTACGCTACTTCGATGTCATCGAGCAGAATATCCGGCGCTGCAACGACCTGGTGGAATTGTGGCAGGGGTTGTCATCGAACATGGTGCGCGACAGCACGCAGTTTGATGCCGCTGAATTGATCGCCGAGCTGGTGCGGGATCTGGAGGAGGTGGGCGATCAGGTGGCGTTCAAGCTGCAGCTGAATCCCTGCATGATGAGAGGTGACCGGGTGCAACTCTATAGAGCCTTTGCCAATCTGGTCAGTAACGCCCAACACGCTTTGCGGGGAGGCGGTGAAATCGGGATCTCTTCCGCCCAGGTCGACAGTAAAATAGAGATCGAAATCACCGACAACGGTTGCGGCATGTCGGAGCAGACGCTGGCGCGGATCTTCGACCCCTTCTACACGGCCAAACACGTCGGCAAAGGAAACGGCCTGGGTATGTTCATTGTCCGCAAAGTGGTCGAAATGCACGGCGGCGTAATTTCGGTGCAGAGCCAGCCAGAGGCGGGCACGACCGTTTTTGTCCAACTGCCGAATGAACCGGTGCCGCAACCCGCGGCCGACGGCGTCGCCAGCGAAGAGCTTTCCACCACTACGGCCTGAAACGGATTGTTGTACTGGTGCGTGTCCTGGAGCAGTTGGACACACACATCCCGCAATCGACCTGTACGGTAGGGATGGTATCAGACGACGGCGAGCCTGCGGCCCAGCGCACGCAGGCTGTCCAGGTTGTGGGCCGCGGCGAAGACATCGATGTAGGGCAGGGCGGCCTCCATTCCGCGGCAGGTCGGCTGGTAATCCGTTGTGCCGCACAGGGGATTGAGCCAGAACACGGCGGCGGCACGGTTCTGAATCGTCCGCATCGCTTTGGCAAGTTGATCGATGTCCCCCGTATCCCAGCCATCACTCATGACCAGAACAACGGTGCGCCGGTCCAGGGAGGTGCCGTGGTCATCGATGAACGACTGCAGCGATGCGCCGATCCTGGTGCCGCCGGACCACCCCGGGACCTGCTCCGAAATCGCCTGCAGCACGGCCTGAAAGTCGTGGTTCTTGAGCAGGTCGGTGACCTGGTACAAGGACGTACTGAAAACGAACGACTCGATGTTGCGGTAAGCGTTCTGAAACGCGTAGATGAACTGCACCAGCATGTGGCTGTAAAGGTCCATTGACTGGCTCACGTCCATCAGCAGGCACAGCCGGAGTTTCTGGTGCTTGCGGTTGCAGTACTGCAGGTCCAGCGCCTCGCCGCCGTGCCGCAGGTTGCGTCGCATCGTGTTGCGCAGGTCGAGCCTGCCGCGCCGCGCATGGCGTTGGCGACGGCGCCCGACACGGTTGGCCAGGGCGCGCGCGATCATGTTGACAATTTCCACGACCTCACGCAGTTCGTTCGCGGTAAAACCACTGAAATCTTTGTGAACCAGCGACTCTGTGGGGCTGTAGGCTGCTGCCGCCGACGTTTCGTCCGCCTCCGGATCGTGGTCGGCGGTGGGACTGAGTTGTGGTGCCTGGCGTTTATCGGCTTTCATTGCCGGCGGTGCTTGCTGCTGTGGCGGCGGTGGCTCGGGAGGCAGCGTGGATTGATCCTCTGCTGCCTGGTGCCAGAAGATGTCGAAGCACAGGTCGAAGACCGCCTGCTGCGGTTGATCTTTTGCCAGCAGCGTGCGCAGGGCGCTGCGGAATTGCGGATGGTCACCGATCTCAATCATCGCCATCGCCCGCAAGACATCCGACTGTTCACCCGGCCCGAGCGGCAGGCCGTGGGCCCGAAGCAGGCGACAGAAGGTAACGATGTTGGCGGTCAGGTCGGTATGAGGCACGATATACTCTTCGGTCAATTGCGGTGCTGAGAATTGTCGCGTTGAATTTTCTTCGTTCTTCCGTAATGTAGACACGTTGCGCGACGATTGCCTTTTTTTTACGGAGGCAGAACCATTTTTTCGAGGCTTAAATGAGCAAGGAACTCGATTTTATCGGGAAAGTGTACCAGCGCCTCGCCGACAGGGTAGGGCGGGCGCGGGACGCTTTCAACCGGCCGCTGACGCTGGCGGAGAAGATCCTCATCGGCCATGTGGACGAAGTTATGGACGAGGCTCCGGAGCGGCGGCGCAGCTACGTCAATTTTCAGCTTGACCGCGTCGCCATGCAGGATGCCACAGCGCAGATGGCACTGCTGCAGTTCATGCAGGCCGGACGCAGCACTTCAGCTGTGCCTTCGACGGTGCATTGCGACCATTTGATCCGCGCGCAGGACGGCGCTGATGCAGACCTGCACCAAGCGCTCGAAGAAAACAACGAAGTCTACGCATTCCTGAAGAACGTTTCCCAGAAATATGGTATCGGTTTCTGGAAACCCGGCGCCGGGATCATCCATCAAGTTGTTCTCGAGAACTATGCCTTCCCTGGCGGCATGATGATCGGAACCGACTCGCATACGCCGAATGCCGGTGGTCTCGGCATGGTGGCGATCGGGGTTGGTGGCGCCGATGCAGTCGATGTCATGGCCGGCATGCCCTGGGAACTGCGCTGGCCCGGACTGATCGGCATCAAGCTGACGGGTGAGCTCAACGGCTGGACATCGCCGAAGGATGTAATCCTCAAGGTCGCCGGAATTTTGACGGTAAAGGGCGGCACCGGCTGCATCGTCGAATACTTCGGCGAAGGCACCACGGCGATCAGCTGTACCGGCAAGGCGACGATTACCAACATGGGGGCTGAGATCGGCGCGACGACGTCGATCTTCCCGTTCGATGAGCGCATGGCCACCTATCTGAAAGCCACCAAACGGTCAGAAGCCGCTGAACTTGCTCAGAAATACGCTGAGCATCTGCGTGCCGACGACGGCGTTGCCGAAGTCCCCGAAAAGTACTTCGACGAAGTCATCGAAATCGATTTGACTACACTCGAGCCCTATGTCGTTGGACCTTTCACTCCCGATTTGGCACGACCGATTTCGGCGCTCAAGGCCGAGGCGGCAGAGAAGGATTACCCGGATGAACTGAAGGTGGCGCTGATCGGCAGTTGCACCAACTCCTCGTACGAAGACATCGGCCGCGCCGCAAACGTTGCCCGGCAGGCGCTCGACAAGAAATTGAAAGCCAAGTCCAATTTCCTGATCACTCCCGGCTCCGAGCAGATTCGTGCCACAATCGAGCGCGACGGTCAACTTGACACGCTGACGGCAATCGGCGGGAAAGTTCTCGCCAATGCCTGCGGACCATGTATCGGCCAGTGGCGACGCCTCGACGTCGAGGGTGACACCCGCAATTCCATCATTACGTCTTTCAATCGAAATTTTGCCCGCCGCAACGACGGCAATGCCAGCACGCTCGCCTTCATCGGCAGTCCGGAAATCGTCACCGCCATGGCACTGGCCGGTCGGTTGACGTTCAATCCGATCACCGATACCCTCGAAGGGGAGGGCGGTGTGCAGGTAAAGCTCGATCCCCCGGTGGCGGACGAACTGCCGGTAAATGGCTTCGATCCAGGCGTCTCCGGCTATGAAGCACCCCCCGATAACCCCGCCGCCGTGACGGTGGAAATCGCACCCGACAGTGAAAGGCTGCAGCTTCTTACGCCGTTCGAAGCCTGGGACGGACAGGACATGGGTGATCTGCTGGTCCTGCTAAAAGCGGACGGCAAGTGCACCACCGACCATATCTCGCCGGCCGGCCCGTGGTTGCGCTTCCGCGGCCACCTGGACAACATCAGTGACAATATGTTCATCGGCGCCAACAACGTCTTTGCCGAAGGGCCGGGCAATGGCGTCAATGTATTGACTGGCGATACCGAGGTGAATCTCTCGAAGATCGCCCGCCACTACAAAGCGGAAGGCTACGGGTGGATTTCGGTTGGCGATGAAAACTATGGCGAAGGCTCGAGCCGGGAGCATGCGGCCATGTGCCCGCGGCATCTTGGCGCCCGGGCCGTGCTCGTACGGAGTTTCGCGCGCATTCACGAGACCAACCTCAAGAAGCAGGGTGTCCTGCCTCTTTCTTTCGCGGACCCAGCAGACTATGAGAAGGTACGTGGCGACGACCGCGTCGCGGTCATCGGGTTGACTGCCTTGGCTCCCGGGATACCCGTGACGGTGGTGCTGAGCCACACCGACGGCGCCGAGGACAGCTTTGAGGCACGGCACACCATGTCGGATTTGCAGATCGAATGGTTCAAGGCCGGTTCGGCACTCAACACGATCGCGGCACTGAACCAGTGATGCGAATGCGGTTCATGTCCATATGGGAGAAAGCGGTCAAAGACGGGCAATAGAGCCCGGTACAGTGGCTCAAACCTTCGTTGTGATAGCCCTCTTCGCTACGGCGATGGCTTTTGCCGCTGACGGTGAGCCTGCGGTTGCGGGCACTGCCGGCGCGGTCGATCAGCAACGCTTCACCATGCCGGTCCTTGCCGACGGCCCCGCCTTACACGGTGACCTTTCCGATCCCCTCTGGAAGCACGGCGTTCATCTGCCGGCATTCGTGCTGTCAGACGGCAGTGCCGGGGGCAGCGAACCGGCGGTGAAGACCGAGGCGTACGTACTCTGTGATGCGGAATTCATCTACGTCGGTTTCATCTGTCACGAACCGCGAATCGGCGACATCACCATCAGCGAGGCCGGCCGCGACGGCCCCTTGTGGCGCGAGGATTGTGTCGAGCTGTATCTGGATCCCACGCGCGGCAGGAGCTGGGCCTATCACTGGATTGTCAACAGCAAGGGGGTCATCTGGGACGGCTTGCATGCCCCGGCGGGGCTGGACATGGACTTCAATGCCGATGCTCAGGCTGCGAGCAAAGTGTTTGAGGACCGCTGGACCGCCGAGTTCAAAGTACCTTTCGAAGACATTGGCGGGGCACCTGTTCGGGGCGAGGTCTGGGGAATCAATCTCATTCGATTGCGACAAGCGGGTAAGCTGGAACCGTTCGCCTGGTCGCTGCAGGATGTCACTCACGCAGATCCCCGGGGGTTTGGCGAAGCTGTATTTGGTGCCCGGGAGACCCCGGTGCGCGTCTCTGTTCTCTCCCGCGGCGGAGCCTGTGCGGATCTGAACGAAAAAGGCGCAAACCGGTTTGTGGTGCAGATTGAAAACACCGGGGATGCACCGTCGGAAATCACCTGCCACGTGTCTGTCATCGAGGCACCCCCGGATCTGGTGACCAGGGTTGTTCCCGCCGGCCGGACCGAGACGATCAGTGTTGACTACGAACTGCCCAAACAGAGCGAATTGCTGTTGAACTATCGCGTGCAGGTTGACGGCCGCGATGTGTACCACAGCGAATTCCTGGCGATCCAGCCGGCGCCGGAGAAAGAATCCTTTCGTTCCTGGGAGATACCCGACCCGCTTTACGAAGAACTTCTCAGCGACGAACCACCGGGGTTACGGAGCCAGGGTTCGATCATGTGGCAGCACATGCTGGACCTTCCTGAGAGTCGCCCGGCGGCAGTTCGTTTCGGTGTGCGCTACGTGGCTCAGGAGATGTTCCGCGACCACTCGTTGTCCAAATTCCGACTCATGGCGGGCGACTTCAAACGCCGGCGCGGCAGCGATCAGTGGCCCCTTTTGATTGTCCCGCACGCGCCGCTCAATGCGCCCGATGCGCCGTGGGTTCTGGATCCTCGCTCGCTCGATAATTACAGCAAATGGACCGCAGAAATCCTGGCACTGCCGGACACCTCTCACATCTGGGCTCTTTTCGCCGGCGACGAGCAGGGGGACCATGCTGCCGCGGATGGTGCGATGCTGATGAAGCGACCCGGCGATTACGCATACATCCACGAGGCCGACAAGATGGTGAGAGCAGAATTCGGCGGCAACAAATTCGGCATCCCCAAAGGCAATATGAGTTACGATCCGAACCCTTATAAATGGATTGCCTTCTATCGCTGGATCAATCACCGGATGGTGCAGCGGCAGAAGAGACTCTATGAGATGGTCCAGGCCGCAGAGCCGCGGATTGTCGTGACCACAGACAATCCCCCGGGTGGACTTTACGCCAACGAGTACAGCGAGCTCGCCCCCTACGCAGATGTGTTTACCCATCAGTTCGGCTATCCCGGAGGCGCTACCCACTGGCGCGCGGGAGTCGGTTGTCTGAGTAAAATTTTCGCTGACCTCACCGGCAAAGAATTCTGGCCCTGTATTCACATCGAGAATTTTAATTATCCAGATTCGACACCCGAGGAAACGGCCGAAGAACTTGGACAGATATTCCGCAATGGCGGTACCGGCTTTCATCTGTTCCAGACCCATATCGGCGGCCACCCCAAACTAGTCAAGGACACACGCAACACTTATTTCGGTTCGCCGGGACGCTACCATACGATTCTGAACATCACTCGACTGACGCAGACCATGCCGAAACTGAAGTTTCCGGATTACGACCGCACCGGAATCCTTTACAATGACGACACGCTCGCGACACGGCCCCATGACGGTCCGCTGGACATGGTTGAAGCCATCGAGGCCTGCTACACCATGCTCGGCCCGGTGGCGCGCGCATGGTTCAAGTTTTTCGATTGCCCGCAGGTGGTGAAGTGGCCGTCGTTGCGTGATCGTTTCGATGTCATCTACCTGCCACTGGCGAAATATCAGCGCGTGGCGGTTGCAACCAAACTGCGGGCTTTCGCGGCAGAGGGCGGTTCGTTGGTTTGCGGCGACCCGCACGGGTTCGAGACGGATGCTCTCGGCAACGACATGCGCGCGCTGCGCAAGACGATATTCGGTGTCGACGTCGGCGAGGCGCTGGCGGTCAAGCAACTGCTTCCGAAAGACGCCCGATGGGGTGAAACGTTGACGCTCAAGGGAAAAGCCGCATACCGACTTAACCCCGGAACGGGTGTTGAAGTGCTGGCCACCTATGAGGACGGCTCGGCTGCGATCACCGCCAAGCAGAACGGAGTGGGCCGTGCGATCTTTTTCGGCTTTAATCCGTTTCTCCTGAAAGCAGTGCCGGACGCGCAGTGGCGCAACTTCTTTACCGCCTTGATCAAGAGCCTCGGTACGCCTGTCGATTTCGACATCTGGCGGTTTCGCTTCCCCGACAGTGTCGTGTGGAAAGAACCCGCGCTGCCCGGGGTCTGCGTGACCAATAATCGCGTGGTCTGGCGCGAGGAGAAACTGCGCTTCGAAAACAACGTGGACGTCAAAGGGTCTTACCGTTACTCCCTGTCACCGGATCGCTATGCGGACGCCGCAGTCGGCGGCGATATTCTTTTCAGCGAAGGTCGTCTGACCGATCGCCGAAAGTCGATGCTGGCAAAAAAGACGGAAGCGAAACAGTACGTGCCCTATGAGTTTCCCGACAGCCATTGGATGGTTAGTTGGGCCAGGTCGGATCCGGTGTCGATGGTCTTCGACCTTCGGGAATCACGGCCATTGGTCCAGTTAAGTCTGTGGTTCCGCGACGCCATGCCGGCGGTAACCGTAGAAGGCAGTATTGGCGGCGAACAGTGGCATCCTCTGGGTAAGGCGACTGGTATCTCCTTGTCATCCGCGACCGGCGAAGTGTACTCGCGCCCGCCGCACCACGAAGTGACAGCCGGGAGCGCAGGCGATGACGTGTACGACATGGTTATCCGGCTCGATGAGGATGTGTCGTCCCGATTCGTGCGGGTAAACTTCGCGGCGCGACAGAAAGATCAGAGGTTGAGTCTTGTCGAAACCGAGATTTGGGCGGTGGAGTAGGGTGCAATATGAAGTTTGGAGCT
>DPYP01000555.1:0-2056 GCA_003545375.1 Lentisphaeria bacterium | reverse complement strand
GTCGCATAATATACATTATGTATAGTTCATGTGCGCTGGAAGCCCCGGCCCGGCCGGATATGTACCAAAACGTCGATAAATACCTCAGTTCGTTGCGCGACGCATCCTGCCGCCAGGCTGTGCATAACCTGTGGATAACCGATGCCGACACTTGCCTTTGACCGAATCCCGTCCTACCATACGGTCCGATAACGGCCCCAACAGTACCCAACCGGTCACACGCCAACGATCACGGCCGAACCGGATCGCAACCATGAACATCCTCAATATCGGCCTGCACGGAGTTGCCGGACATCAAATCTTCAGGCATATCCCGCAGTTGCAGCGGGCCAGGATCACTGATGTCGCCGGCGTCTCCAAGTCAGAATACGCCGTTCTCAAATCCGACTTTCCCGACGTCTTTGCCAACACGACCTGGCATCCGGAGCTCGAGACCATGCTCGATCAGGGGGCTGCCACGCTTATCAGTTTTTGCAGCAGCCGTCGCGATGGCCAGTGTGCGGAAGCGATTTGCGCGCTCGAGGCTGGCCGTCATGTGCTGCTCGAGAAACCGATGGCTACTTCGCTCGAGGATCTCAGCACGCTTCACAAGGCCTGGAAACAGGCCGGCACCGAGTTGCGGACGATGACCACGATGATCTATGATCCGTGCTTCTCCGGCATGAAGGCAATCGTCGAAAGTGGCGCCGTAGGGGAGGTTGTGCAGTGTTACGGCATGAAATCCTATCCGTTTTACGACTGGCGCCCACAGGATCGAGGTATCGACGGCGGCATCATTCAGTCGATGATTCACGCGGTCAGCTTCATCCGGTATGTAACTGGCCTCGAGTTCAGCGAAGTGTTCATGCAGGACACCGGCCAGGGAAATCCCCTGGAGGGTGACCTGCAGATGGCCGCCAATCTCGCTGGTCGACTTAGTAACGGCGCCCTCACCTCCATTGTCTGCAATTACTGCAATCCGCCGGGCATCGGGTTCTGGGGCAACGAGCAGTTGCGCGTGCATGGCACCGGCGGCATGATTGAATTGACCGATGGCCTGACCCGCCGATCATTGGCATGCGCTGATGCAGCGCCGGAAACTTTCCCGGACATCGCGCCGGAAACTTCCTATCCGCAGGATTTGGTTGATTGCATTTTGGACGGTACCCCGACATTACTCACTGGCGCTGACAGTTTTCACAACACCGAAATTGTGCTCTGCGCTGCTCGAAGCGCGGCGATTGGACAACCTGTCAAGATCTCTGCGATCGTCAACAAAAGTTAATAACTTGTGGATAAGTCAGTGATAATCTGTGGACAAATTGTTGACGCCGTTCAATAGTGTGCGGCACGCCGATGTGCGTGGATCCCCGAATTTCTTACATGGAGCAACAATTTCATGAAGTGTTTCACCGTTGACGGTTCGGGCCTCGATGGCCTCAAGCTCAGCGACCGCCCTGCCCCGCTGCCTGGGCGCGGCGAAGTACTCGTTGATGTTCGTGCGGTTTCGCTCAATTTCCGCGACCTCATGGTAGCAAAAGGCCAGTACGGTCCAGCCGGTGACGATCCGATCATCGCTGCTTCCGACATGGCTGGTGTCGTGACGGCAGTTGGCGACGGCGTGACGACGCTGGGGCCAGGGGATCGGGTTGTGAACTCGCCGTTTCGCTTCTGGCCAGCCGGGCAACTGGAACCCGAGTGGACCCGAACATTCGTCGGCGGTGCCGGCGTCGACGGTGTTCTCGCGGAGCAAGTCGCCTATCCGGATCACGCCCTGCTGCCGGTGCCGGCGAGTTATTCTTTCGCCGAGGCTTCGACATTGACAATCGCCGGATTAACTGCGTGGTCTGGACTGATCACTCACGGACGAGCAGGAACCGGCGAGTGGGCGTTGCTGCACGGCACTGGTGGTGTATCGATATTTGCGGCTCAACTGGCGCAGGCCTTCGGCATTCACACGATTGTCACGACGGCCAGCCCGGAGAAGGCAGCGATCGTCAAGGAGAACTACGGCGTTGCTCACACCGTCAATTACCGGGACGACGACTGGCCTGAACAGGTGAAAGCGCTCACTGGC
>DPYP01000539.1:0-10646 GCA_003545375.1 Lentisphaeria bacterium | reverse complement strand
AGTGGATCCGCAAGGCGGCTGAGCAGGGAAAGGCCGAAACGCAATATATGCTTGGCGAGGCGTACGCCAACGGCTACGGCGTGCCCGAGGACGATGTGGAGGCGGTGAAATGGTTCCGTAAGGCGGCTGCGCAGGGGCACGAAAAGGCGCAGGCCCAATTGGAATCTGCAGAACTGTTGGCTTCCATAACTCCAATTGAACGGGTTCTGCTGAAAGGCGAAAAAATTCACGCTGCGCGACAGGACGACGACCTTGTGGAGGCGTTGAGAAAGCGAAGTGCCCAACTGAGAATGATTGACAGAACCAAGTGTCCAAATGATTTCCGTCTTGCCTGGTTGGCACACTGCCAGGCTACGGACGCACTCTACAGGTTTATTGAGGCGGCGGAATCCACACCCGCGGGGAAGGCAATTCTTAAAAGTTATAAGCGTGGATTACAAGGAGGTTCCGGCGGCAACTTGCTTGGACACGGGGAAGAATTTCGGAGCCTGATGAAAGCCATCTCCAGTACGAAGGACGAATGTGAGAGATTGGCGATTGAACACGGATCTCGCACTCTGGAACAGCTTGCACCATTCTTGGAGCAAGCGGAGGATTGACGCCTGGCCGGCGCAAGCATCTGCCGCTTTCCGGTCAATGTCGGATAAACCTTTGAAAAACTGGTGATGTGAAGACTTATGACGAACAAGACATGGTCGGATGAATGGAAACGTACAAATCCTGATTTGGTGGTTTATCTGCCCGAGCTGGAAGGCGGATTTGACAGTGTAAATCAGCATTTTCTTGTGACCAAGACACCCGGCAGCGCATGGCTTGCTATCTGGACGCAGGGCGCTGACGAGGGTGAGGTCAATCAATCGGTCGTGTCGTCACGCTCAACTGATAGGGGCAAGACATGGAGCGAGCCGATTGTTGTTGATGGGCCGGCAAAGGCCATTGACAAGAACGTTCGCGCGAAGGATCAAAAGGGCGAATGGAAAGCCGTGGATGCCTCTCTCGAGGAAGACGAGCGCCATGCGGGAATCGCGCAGTGGGGATTTCCTATCGTCGTTCCGGCACTGGAACGAATATACTGTTTTTACACTAGGAACGAAGGCCTGGCTGAGTTCCGTTATGACGTGTGCGGCATACTGTGCGGCAAGTGGAGCGACGATGACGGCATAACCTGGAGCGAGGAGGTCGTCGATCTGCCCATAAGGCGTACTATACTGGATCATCCTGACGAGAGATTTCCGATTTGGTGGATAATCTGGCAGACTCCCTATGTCACATCTCGCGGAGAGGTCATTGCTCCATTCAGCCGTGGCGGCGCCAAGGCATCCCCGTTTCCAGGCGCTTTAGATAGCTGTTTTTTGCGGTTCGATAACATTCTTACCGAGACCGACCCGCGCGAGCTGACCACAACGACGCTGCCGGACGGAGAGCGGGGTCTGCGCATTCCTAACTTCTTCGAGGGCAATACCAGATCGTTTGCGCTGGAACCCTCAATAGTGGAGCTTTCTGATGGTCGCTTCTACTGTGTGATGACCACGACTGCGGGGCATCTGTCTTTCAGCATCAGTGCCGACCGCGGGCATACATGGAGCGTGCCGGCGCCGCTCTACAGGGATAATGAAAATGAACTCATGCTGAACCCGCAAGTACCCGCTCCGCTCTATCAGCTTAAGGACGGCAGGTGCATCTTGCTGTATTACAATAATCGAGGCGACATCCACGGTGGGCATTTCCCCTGCGGAGGTGCATGCTTCAGGAGCAACCGCTACCCGGCTTACATAAGCGTCGGTCATGAAGATCCCACTAATCCCTTTGCGCCAATTCGTTTCTCACCCCCGAAGTTTTTCGCCACCAGCGAGGGCCATAGTATTGGTGTCGGCGGCCGAACCGAAGTAGCTACTTACCCCAGCCTCCTTGAAGATGGCGATGACCGCATCCTGTTTTATCCCGACCGAAAACATTTTCTGCTGGGAAAACATATTACCGACGAATGGTTAAACGATTGTGAGCAGGGAAAGTAAGGGTAAATATAACTCTCAGGTAATTGCTTTCCGGTCACGGGGAGGAAGATCGTGTCGGGTGGCTGGGCGTGCGAGAAATTGACTGAAATCAAGGGCCTGCAGACTCCTCTTCTGCCTTACGGGCAACCGTGACTGCCAGGGCCGATACGGCCTGTCCTGCTTCACTCAACGGTTTTCTCGAAGTCGAGTGGATCGTCGCCTTGCATGAACCGTAATGCTTTACCCTATTCCCCCAGCCACTCTGTCACCCGTGGATGCGACAGCACTTCGGGATTGAGGATGTACTCGGGCTTGCGTCCGGCGAGAGCGTCGGTCACCTGTTCGAAGCATTTCTGGTCCAGGCGGATCGTTGATTCTACGGAGATGCCGCCGTTGTGGTTGGTGCAGATGACGCGTGGATGCCCCTTGTGCACGGCCCGCGTGCCGTTGGCCGGGTCATCGACGACGTAGTAATAGAACCGCCCTTCCTCAATGGCGCGATGCACCGCATCGTCATCGACCAGGTTGCCGCGTGAGGGGTTGATCAGTGAGGCGTGCGGTTGCATGCGGCGGAGCAGGTCATAGTTCACGACGGTTGTGTCACCGGACACGTGCAGACAGACGGTGTCGCACTGTTCGAACAGCGTTTCCGGGGCGTCGACGACTTCGGCATCGAACTGTTTTGCGATTTCCGCAATATCGGGGCGCGTGTCGTAGACCAGCAACCGCCCCCGAGGCCCGAGCAACGGCCGCGCACGCATTGCCATCTCCTGCCCGATGCGGCCGCAGCCGTAAAGGCCGAGGGTCGAGCCCTGCGCTTCATAAGTACGGATAATCGAGGAGTCGCCGCTGTGTGCCAGGCGGTTGAGTTCGTAGGTTCGCTTGAGTGTCGCGAGCCATTGTGCCAGGGTATACTCGGCGACCGCATCCATGTGGACCGGTGTGACGGTGATGAGGACGCCGCTGCGCGTCGCTGCTGCGACATTGACCTGGTCATAGCCAACGCCCCAGCGTGCGAGGATGCGCAGGCCGGACGCGGCCTCGTAGAACCCGTCGGTAACCGTCACGGTACTGAGCATTCCGGCAACAACGCCATCGGCGTGATCAGCCGTCATACGGTCGGTCGGTTCGTCTACCAGTTCGCCCAGTTGCTCGAGTTGCGCCAAGCCCCGGCGCCGCGGTTCGGAGTCGTACTCGGCGTTGCGAAACTGCGGGCCGACGATGATTTTCGAATTCATGATCTGTTTTCGGTTTGAGATTGACGGCACTGACTGAAGGTCTTAAAAGCAATCCCGCCACTCAAGGTGGCGACGGTCGAAAGTCATAAACCAGAGGTATCAAGGCCTTATGGCTGGTAGCATAACAGACCGCGTTCGAATTGGAAGCAGCGCATAAAAAGTTTCCGGCGTCGGGTAGTGGGATCGGTGTTGTCGATTATGTTGATACGCAACCAACTTCCATACATTGGTCATCGCATGAACGACAACATGTACTCACCGCCGGAATCCGAAATAAACGGATCTGGCGACCGCCGGGGTTCGCCTGTCAAGGCGGTTAGTGTCGGCGTCGTGATAGACTTTGCCTGTACCTTGGTTTTCCTTATTATACTGGGTATTATCGTGGGTGTTTACATGTCAAGCCAGGGTGCGAGTCAGACAGAGATCGAGGAGACATTCACTGACTTGTCGTGGACTTCCGGGCTGGGCCTGCTCATGACTGCCTCCGGCCTGTTGTTTTCGGCGCTCGGTGGTTTTGTCTGTGCCCGGATTGCCCGGCACAACGAGCTCGTGCTGGGCGCTGCGGTGGGTGCCGTTTCATCGTCCCTTGGCGTGCTCCTTGGCAACCAGACGTACTCGACGGTGGAGAGCGTCGTGCTGGCTGTTCTTACCTGCGCCGCAGCGCTGGCGGGCGCGGTGATTTTTGTGATGACCAAGCGCTGAAATCGGCAGGTTTTGGTATGCCACTGCGTCGACAACGCGAAGAGATAAGTACGGAGTTTGTCGATGCCGGCCGGCTGGCTGCCCGCTGCAACCAGATACAGGCGCTGGAGAGGAGGATTCCCGGGTGATCCATGTTATTTACGACAGTTGCTACCTGATCAATGGCGGTGTGTGGCCGCCGGCCGAGGTCGAAGACGCGTTCCCGGACGGGGTGTGCCATGCGGTCCGCGAGCTTGTGCCGAACCGTGTGCAGAAGGAGGTCCAGCGGCTGCTGGAGATGCCGGGCAAGGAGCTGGTGGGGCGCAAGGCTCAGGAGCGTCTCAGTTTGTTGCTGCAGGGACCGCGGGGCGAGGCGTGCGACATCGATCCGTTTCTCGACTATCAACCGCTGCGGCGCAAACGCGGTCCGAACTCATCGGTGGACCGGGCGATTTGCGGCCTGGCCTGTGCGCTTGCTGCGGGGCATCCCGACGATCTGATTTTTATTGCCACGCGGGATAACGGCGTTGTGACTGAGGCAGAGGCACTGGTAAGGCGCAGAGAGCTGGCAGTGTATACGCCGACGAGTATGAAAGCATTCATTAAAAGATTGGAGTCAGACAAAGCCGAACCGTAAATGAGGTGAATGAAAGCGAATGAAGGGAATCGATGACTCAGGGAACGGATGTCGTTGTTACCGGAAGAAGAACCGGAGCGAACAGGGCTGGTGTCACGTTGCTCGGGTTTGGCGCGATGAGGATTTGCAGGAAGCGGATCTGGCGTGGTAAGGCGGGTGCGGTCAGGTGGATTTGATCACCAGGCGGACCGGGCAGTGGTCCGAGCCCATCACATCTTTGAGGATGTCGGCACTTACGAGCTGCGGCTTTAAGGCCTTTGAGATGCAGAAGTAATCGATGCGCCAGCCGACATTACGTGCCCGGCACCCTCCCCACACAGCCCACCACGTGTAGTGGCCGTTGCCCTCGTGGAACTCGCGGAAGCTGTCAATGAACCCGGCCCCGACGATGTTGTCGATGCCGGCGCGCTCCTCGGGTGTGAAGCCGTGGGTCTTGTGGTTACCCTTGGGATTTGCCAGGTCGAGCTCGGTGTGGGCAACGTTGAGATCACCGCAGAAGATCACCGGCTTCGATTTCTCGAGTTCCCGGCAATGCTTGAGAAAGGCGACATCCCAGACGTTGGCTCGGTAAGCGAGCCGCGACAGGTCGCGCTTGGCGTTGGGCGTATAGACATTGACGACGAAAAATTTTTCGAACTCCGCAGTGATGACGCGTCCTTCGGTATCGTCGTCGGCGATCTTGATGCCGTTGGTGACGGACAGTGGCTTGGTCTTGCTGAGGACAAGTGTGCCGGAGTAACCCTTCTTTTCGGCGGCATGCCAGTAGTCGTGATACTGCGGCAGGTCGAGGTCTTTGACATCCTCCTGGCGTGCCTTCGTTTCCTGGATGCAAAGGATGTCAGGATCTTCAGTCCGCACAAAGTCGCGGAAGCCTTTTTTCAGTCCGGCGCGGATGCCGTTGACATTCCAGGAGACGAGTTTTAAGGAGGATTTTTTTTCAGACATCCGAAGCAGGGGCTGTCGGTCGTTGGTTGGGACTAATGTATGCAATTGAGTGATTCATTCCAACTGTCATCGAGTTTTCATGGCTTGCATTGGTCGGATGGTCTGTCATCATTGACAGTGTTGCTTGAGCTGTGACTTCAATCCATGTTTTTCCGACAATGGTCTGATAAAACCTTACTGGGACAGATCATCGGGATTAATTCGCTTCATAACTGGAGGTAAATAGATGAAGACCAGGGAAGAACTGAAAGCGATCATCGAGAGCATCAAGAGTCTGGACAGTCCGGTAGGTATGGATGCGGTTTATGTACACGCAGTGATCATCGATAAACTGACCGAGTTGGCGAGTCGGCTCGCGACGCTCGAAGCAGCGGCTGGGAAAGAGATTGAAGGCGGGGGAGCTTAAGGCACCGGAATTAGAATGAGCCGTAGTACTCGTAGGTGTCTTCGAGCATGATCGGTTCGGATTGCGAGTGCTCCTTGAAGGCGGATTCCTGCAGGCCAGTGTAATTGCCGCTGAAAAATACCAAAGGTTTGCCGCCAGTGACGGCGCCCGCAACACATTCGCCGATGAAGATTTCGTGATCGCCGCCGGGTACGGTCTCCACAAGTCGACAGTCGATATAGGCCATGGCATCCTCAAAAATCGGCGCGCCCGTCTCCACTGTGATTGTCGATAGTTTGGTGAAATCCTTTGGTCCCGGCCGGGCGAACTGGTCCGAGAGCGGTTGCTGTGCCGCCGTCAGGAGGTTGATGGCAAAATAACCGCTTTCGACCAGGCTTGTGCACATGAAATTGCGCTTGCTCACGGCGACCAGTACCAGAGGTGGATCAAGCGATAGCGAGGTGAGAGAATTCGCGGTCATGCCCTGGAGGACACCTTCATGTTTTGTCGTCACGATGGTAACGCCAGTGGCGAACCGGCCCATTATTTGTCGCTGTAGTGCGGAATCGAAAGGCATGACGAAGTCCTGAATGACGGATATGGTTTCAGGTGTTGCGAATAGCAGTTGCTAACGTAGAAGGAGCGCCGAGCAATGCAAACGGATCGGCCGTATAGACTCGGGCCGGTACCGAGCCAGCGGTCGAATTTTAATTGGCAGCCTGTCGCCCGGCTGCGTTGGTCGCGGCGATCGGAAAAGTTTCACTGCGCACTTCGGCTTTCAAATACTGCAAATTTGCAATCGCGTTGGAATTCCTCTATTTTTTACAAATACTTTATATTTTCAACAGGAAGCCAGACGCGAGCATTTCGTTGGAAACGTTTCAAGACGAACATCCCATCAGTGACGAAGAGCAGTCATTGGCTGAGCATGAGGAGCAGTTGCAGAAGATTTTGCTGGCCTATCGTCAGCAGAAGATGCGCGAACACATGGCCGGGCCGCTGGTCTCGTTCGTCCTGCACATCGTTCTTCTCACACTGCTTGGCGCTCTTGTCGTTGGTAAGGAGCAGCCGGAGTCGCTGCCCGAGATCGAGGTGATGATGGAGGAGATCCCGATCAAGGAGATCGAGCCGCCGGAACCGATTGTTCGTGAGATCGTCGAGGATGTTTTCGAGGAGGCACCGGAGATGGATGTGCCGATGCCGGCGGTGCCCAACGAAACAGCATTTGAGGCAGCATTCGCCGATGTTATTGAAGAGGCCCCATCAACCGACGACAACTTCGACCTGATCGATGTCATCCTGGACGTCAAGCCGATCAAGTCGGCCACCGTCATCCGCGGGCTTTACGGTGGCCGCACGAAGACTGGACGCAAGGCGGCCGTGTTTAAGAACGGTGGCAAGCCGGCTGGCCAGGATGCCGTGCTGCGGGCGCTGCGCTGGCTGAAGCGAGTACAGCAGGCAGATGGTTCGTGGTATGGCGAACCAGGCTTTTCCGGATTGGCGCTTCTGTGCTTTCTTGCTCACGGCGACACGCCGCAGTCGGAGGAATTCGGCGACACAGTCGAGCGCGCCATGCGCTGGCTGGCACCGCAAGTGCCGGTGCGGGGCGCTTCCCACGCCTATGCGAACGGTATCGCGACGTACGCCATTGCCGAAGCATATGGCATGACCAAGGCCGGGGTCTATGTCCGGGGGAAGGGGCAACAAGGGGGGCAGGATATGGCTTACCTTCGGGAGGCAATGGATCGTGGCATCGGCGTGATCGTCGCCGGACAGCAGGAGTCCGGCGGCTTCGGCTATGTCTATGACCTGGGCACACGGTGGGATATGTCGGTGTCCGGCTGGCAGTTTCAAGCAATGAAGGCCGCCTACGTTTCGGGTTCCGAGGTGGCCGGACTGGGTGAAGCAATCCAGAAAGGCAAGAGGTTCCTCAAGAACGTTTCGTCGGCAAAAGAGAACGGCACATTCGGCTATGCGAGCGTACCGGGGGAGGTCACCGGCAACATGACCGGCGTTGGCTGCGTATCGCTGCAGTTACTTGGTGAGCCGCATGCGTGGCCGGTGAACAGCGGCATCAACACGCTGCTGAAACACCGTCTGCCGGCGTACCAGTGGGAAAATGCCTCCACGGCGCTGTATGGCTGGTACTATGATACGCAGGCGCTCTTCAACGAGGGCGGCTCGAGCTGGCGGCGTTGGAACGACAAGTTTCAGGACGTGCTGATCAGGAGCCAGCATGCCGAAGGGTACTGGGAGTCCCCCGGTGGGCCGGGTGGTCGATTTTCCGGCAACCCCGGCCTGGTCTTTTCAACGACACTCGCTTGTCTGCAGCTGGAAGTTTACTATCGGTATCTGCCCAGCTTCAATCTCGACAAACTGCGAGCCGAGGCGATAGATCCGCAGCCGTTCCGGAAAGATGCGGATAAGAAGCTGCTCGATGAAGATGCGAAGGACGACGAGATCGAAGCACTGATCATTGAGTAGCGGGTAGCGAGTGTCCAGTGGTGCCCTCACGCCTGCTTCCTACTTTCCCTATTCTGTGCTGCGACGATGATGCCGAACAACGGCAGCAGCAGCCAGAAAATCAGCGGGCCCGCGTAAAAGACTGCCTGTGAATTCCACTGCACCGCGACCCAGCCGGCCAGCAGTGGTGCCACACACCAGCCGAGGGCCCGGATCGTAACAGTGATGCCCAGCACAAAGCCGCGTCGGTTCGCCGGGATCATCCGTGCCACCCAGGCCTGCAGTAGCGGGTCCAGCGCACCGGCAAAGAATAGCATCGCAAAGCGCGCCGGAAAGATGAGTGCAAACGACGACGTCAGTGCCATGCATATCATGAACAGTCCGGCACCCGCTGCCGCAACACAGCCGAGTAGGGCCGGATGCCGGCGGTCGGCGAATCGTGCCAGGTAGATGCCCGAGAGGATCGAGGCGATCCCACCGATCCCGTTCAGGGCGCCGGTGATGGTTGCGCTGCCCGCCAGTTGCCCATGCAGTTCCTGTACGTACAGTGGCAGGATGGCCAGATCAAACTGCCGGGCGAACGCCATGCAGAAGGTCGCCATCAGGATTGGCAGCAGCACCAGCATCGGCAGCGAGTAGCGTGTGCTGGCCACCTGCACGCCCTTGTCGTCGACTGGGTCTGGGAGTTCAGCCAGCGTCGTGGTGAGCAGTGCTCCCACGCCCAGCAGTCCCGCGGAGACGAGAAAACAGGCGCGGTACCCCAGGATATCCCCGAGGACTCCTCCGGCCAGGCCGCCGAACATGACGCCGGCGTATACAGCCGTGTGCAGCATGCCCAGGGCCGAGCCCTGCCGGTCGTCGGGGGCGTTGGCGGAGACCATTATCAATGCTGCTGTGTACGTACCCGTCAATACGCCTTGAACACTGCGCAGCACGATCAGCGCCAACGGTGTGTCGACGTATGCCATTGCTGCAAGCACGACGAGTCCGGCAACATTGGCGCGCATCAGCATCATTCGTCGGCCGTAGCGGTCGCTGAGGATGCCCCAGATCGGCGCCATGATCGCGACCGAAAGTGGGGTAACTGCAAAGAACAGCGCCGACCAGAACTTCACCGTGTCGGGATTCGTTACGCCGAGTTCCTGGATATAGTATGGCGCGAGTGGCATGCACAGCGCAAACCCCATGATACTGAAGAGCTGTACAAACCAGATTCGTCTCAGATTTCGTTGCCATGGTTCCAAGCGCTTTCTCCCGGTGCAAAGGCGTCTACATTAGCACGATGTGGACCAGATTGATGGGATGGCGTGTTGGCGTGCTGGCGAATGCGGAAACGCCGGTTCTGTTATTCTATTACTCCATAGCTCTATTCGTGCACTATTCTCGTTCTTCTCCACACCAGCAAATGAACCGTTGCCCTTGAAGCCGATTCGTAAAATTGTTGTTCCGGGTGCCGTCGTTCTGGCGTTGATCATTGTCGTCCTGGTGTTTCGGTTTCACCCGGACGGTCGCAGGCTGCTGCGGGATTTCAGCAACCCGTTTACAGCCGCCGAGAGTGTTGCTGAGGACGAGCTGGCGGAGCAGGTGCAGATGTTGCGATCGAAAGCTGATCTGGTGCAGGAAATCACGGAATTGCAGCAGGCGGAGGAACGTTCAGCCGTACACCTCGCCAGGATCAAACAGCTCGAACGCGAGAACCGCGAATTAGGCCGACTGCTGCAACTTGATGAAACTGCGGCCATGGAAGTCACGCATGCCCGTGTGGTTTTCCGAGATCCTGCCGCCGGAGGACGTCGGCTGCAGTTGAACCGGGGCGAACAGGACGGCATCGCTGTTGGCCAGCCGGTGCTGGCCAATGGTTTCCTGCTCGGGCGGATCGCCGAAGTCTCGAAACAAACCGCCGGTGTGCTTACCATTGTCGACGCCAATTGCCGGCTTAGCGTGTGCCCCGCGGGCACACGCTGTTACGGGATTCTCGCCGGTGCCGAAGATCGATCGGTGCGCAGTCGCCCCGTGCTGTTGGTCAGACATCTTCAGCTCGACTGTGAAATCAATGAAGGGCAGGTGGTCGAGACATCCGACTACAGCATCGCGCCGCCCGGCATTAAAGTTGGAACTGTCGTGGATGCGGCCTCTGGCCCCCGGGGCAACGAGCAGCTCGATCGCACCATCAAGATCCGGCCCTTTGTCTTCGATCGCGCCTTCACCCATGTCACAGTGCTGACTGGATCTCGCGAGTCGCTCGACTGAGTCGCGTACGAATTTTCGCTGGGAGAATCATGGCTCGGCTTCGGATATGACGC
>DPYP01000221.1:0-4175 GCA_003545375.1 Lentisphaeria bacterium | reverse complement strand
TCTTCTGCAGCGGGCGCTTCCTCTTCTGCAGCGGGCGTTTTCTCTTCTGCAGCGGGCGCTTCCTCTTCTGCCGGTTCGATCGGCAGATTGGCAACTGCCTGCTTGATCGCCTGCGCCGTTTCTTCGCCTACACCTTCGATCGCGGCGAGATCCGCCTCATCGGCGGCTGCCAGGCCTTCGCTGGAAGCGTAGCCGTTCTGGATCAGGATTTCCGCCATCACTTCGTCGATGTTGAGCAATCCGGCGAGGTTGGCAATCGCCTTGGCAACCTGCTCCTCGAAGTTTGCTTCCTGCTTGTCCTCAATCCGCTGGACTTCAATTTTCCACCCGGTCAATTTTGCGGTCAGTCGGACATTCTGGCCACGCTTGCCGATGGTCAGTGACAGCTGATCGGGGTCTACCAGAATGTTGACGATGCCGGTACTTTCGTCGATCTCGATCTTACGGACTTCGGCCGGCTGCAGGGCGTTGCTGATGAAGGTGCTGTTGTCATCATCCCAGCGTACGATGTCGACTTTTTCGCCGTTGAGTTCGCGGACAATCGCTTTGACTCGTGAGCCACGGACACCGACGCAGGCGCCGACGGGATCGACTTTCGAATCGTTGCTGAATACGGCTATCTTGCTGCGGTAGCCGGGTTCACGGGCGACGGCTTTGATGGTCACGATACCTTCGGCAATTTCGGCTACCTCGCGCTCGAACAACTGCTGGATGACGGCCGGTGCAGAGCGTGACACGACGAGGATTGGGCCCTGACGTTCCATGTTCACTTCGATCAGCACGCAGCAGATGTGGTCGCCGACCTGGTAGTCTTCGTTCGGAACGCGGTCCTGGTGACGGAGCACACCCTCGGCGCCCTGGAAGTCGATGATGATGTCGCCTTTTTCGTAACGGGTGATGCCGCCGTACAGGATTTCCCCGACGCGCTCGGAATATTCTTCACGGATCTGCGATTTCTGTGCCTGACGCAAACGCTGCATGATGCCCTGCTTGGCGGTTTGCGCGGCGATCCGGCCGAAATTGCGGGGGGTCACTTCCCAGTCGACCATATCACCGATGTTGACATCGGGCACCGTCCGCTGGACCTGGGTGATGGCGATCTCTTTGTTGGGATCGACGACGCGTTCGACGACTTCGAGCTCGGCGATGGCATTGATATCCCCAGTCTTTGGATCGAGTGTAACGCGCAGGCCGTTGGCCGGCCCGACGGCACGGCGGGCAGCCGAAATAAGAGCTTCCTCGATGGCCTGAGTGACAACGTCTCTATCCAAGCCACGGTCCCGCTCAAAGTAATCCAGCATCGCCACAAGTTCGTTATTCATAACGACTTAACCTCGCATAAAATAAAAAAGCGGGACAAGCCCACTTTCGCTGATTTCACCATTCGCTTCTACGTAAACCCCTGCCTTCCAACGACTTCCAATCGATGTCGCTGGTGCAAAAACCAGTCACAGGCACGAATGCTGCAAAACAGGATGTAACCGGTGAACCTAATACATGTTGCCGATGAATACAACCACGAATCAACGCAAATTGACTCGAATTAATGGGGACTGTACAGCGCGATTTCACGATATTTGAAGCGCCTGTTCGTATAAGGGGCCAGTCACGAGAGCGGCGGCTCGTGGTACCGGCTTGACGGCTTCAATTACGAGAGTGGCGTTTCGTGGTACTTTTACGCGAGGGCGGCGGTGAAGCGGGATTTCAGGTCGTCGACGTCTTCGAGGCCGATCGACACACGCACGAGATAGCGCGAAACACCGCTGGTCTCTGCGAATTCCAGCTCATGATAGTGCGCCAGAATCGTGTATGGGCAAATGAGCGTGTAGTTGGTGCCGAGGCTGGGGCCTTTGTTGACGCGGACGGCATCGAAAAAGCGTGGAGCACAAACGGCCTCGTTCTCGAAGATTACCGAACAGAGGCTGCCGTAGCCGCCGCCGTCGCGCCGGCAGCGGTCGTAGGCGTCATCGGTCTGGTACTTCGGGTAGCAGACTTTGGCGATCTGCGGCTGTGCCTGCAGCCAGTCGCAGAAGGCCTCGCCGTTGGCGTTGAAGCGTGCCATACGCTCACTGAAGTCGCGGGAATTTGCCTCGAGGCGTTCAGCGTCCTCGGCGTACAGGAAGGCGGCGTCATCGGCTTCCAGCCACGTCTTGAGTGGCTCGAAGAAGCGTTGTTGCGCATTGAGCACAAGTGATCCCGCCATGACGTCGCCGACACCGGAGAAGTGCTTGGTCAGACTGCTGGTAACGGCGTCGGCAATGGGGAGCACAGAGACATTGGCAAAGGTCCCGATGGTATCGTCGACGACGATCGGAAAGTCGTAGCGGTCGGCGAGTGTACGCAGTCGCTGCAGATCTGGGCTGTGCAGTGTCGGGTTGCCGGGAAACTCGCAGAACAGGCCGCCAATACGTTCACCACCGGCAAGCAGGGTTTCCAGTTCATCGAGCTCTGCGGCATCGCCGCGGACGAAGAAATGGACGCCGCCGCCGAACTTCTCGAGGATTTTCAAGGTGTCGACGTAGGGGAATCCGAACTGTACAAATTTGCGATCCGGCGCGAGCTCGTGGAGGGCTCGGAACATTGTGAAGCCGGCCGCCATACCGCTGGCGTAGAGGTAAACGTCGCCTGGGTCTGCGTCGATCAGTTCGCCGATGTATGAACGAATGGTGGTCAGTGTTGCAGATGTCGGCGCGGCGGTCTGCCCGGCCGCGACTGCGGCGGCGAGTCGCGAACTGATCCCTTCTCCGGCATGCTGCCAATACTGCTTGGCGCGATCGAAGCGGGCTTCCGGGAGGCCGACTGCGAAGATGCCGTCGAGTTCGCGAATGTGTTCGTGCTCCGGCAGGGCTGCGTCGGTGAACTGCAGGCATCGGCGGGCAGCGTTGACCGAGGGAAAAGCGAGGCAGCGATCGAAACCGAATTGTCGTTCGCATTGTCGAAACAGGTTGGCCGTCAACGGGTGGAAGACGAAGCGCGGATAGCCGGCGCGCAAGGCGTCGACGACACGGGGTTCACCCTCTTCGTAACCGATGTTGTCTTGCCACAGTGGCAGGCACACGGAAGTGGCGTGGGCCGAATCGGGGATTGGTTCGCCCAGGTCGGTGGCGTTGCACAGTGGATTCTGTAGGAGGTCGCGCATGGGTCGATTAGCGGATGCTCTCGTCGTACGTTTGCCAGAAGGTCTTGGCGGCGGTGTCATTGATGCTTTGCAGCCCGGCCATATCGCGCAAGACCTCGACGCCGTTGGTGACGCGGTTGCTGTTGAAAACGATCGTGCTCAGGTTGCAGGATTTCAGGGGTGTCAGGTCGGTGACCATGGTTTTGCCGATGTCGAGATGCTGCAGGGACTGGTCCGCCAGCGACCGGATGTCGCGCAGCGGCATGTCGCCACGGCCGCCGGACAGGACGACTCGCCGGAGCGGCAGCCCAGCGAGATGTGAGATGTTGGTCAGCTTGTCGCAGTAAATGGTGAGGCGTTGCAGCGGCATACCGACCAGCGGCGCCAGGTCGACGTTGCTGGTGCATTTGTGGACGCGCAGTTCGACTACAGGCATACCGAGGAGGAATGACAGGTCGCTGCCGGCACCGGCGAACAGTTTGACTTCGCAATGGTATTCGCCCTTGCGATTGATCGAGTAGTTGTCATTGGGCAATGATGCTTTCATATACGACTTCAGCACACGGATGCGCCACTTTGCGTCTGCGCGGATAGCCTGGCATATATCGCGCAGCCGCATACGCACTTCCGGGTCCTTGATGCCGCGGGCGGCCTCGAGCCTGGGCACGGCGATCATGCCCAGGCTTTCCAGGGTGTTTTGAGCGCTTTCACGGGCCTTGAATTGTTTGGCGCCAAGCTGTCTGATCAGGGTGGTGATTTCTCGGCTGCTGGCGACTCCGAAAGGCTGCAGATCGTCGAGGTCGATCATTTCCGGGACCTGGGAATCGCTGTGTGTTTGCCGTGGTTCGTCGGCAGCGACGGCGACGGCAAGGAACAAAATTGTGACAGCATGCAGAATTCGATTCATGAAGAAACATACCACGTAATGTGGCACCCGAGAAACCGTCAGTTCTGTACGAAGCAAAGTACTTTTTCGAAATCGCCCTGTTTGAGGTCATCGCGATGGATCCAGAAATAGACGGAGCCGTGGTCTCGCGAAATGCGTTTGGAATCGCAC
>DPYP01000118.1:5532-6603 GCA_003545375.1 Lentisphaeria bacterium | reverse complement strand
AGATTGCGCTCCGGATTCTTGACCTCTTCCGAGACGCTGGCGATCTTGGTGATCCCGACGTAGCTGATGAACACCATGGCGGCGGTGGCGAAGATGCTGTCCAGCCCTGTGTCGTTGATGTCGGCGAAATAGGATATGTCTGTGTGATTGATTGTGTGATTGATGCCGAGGCTTATGAACCATGCGAGGATGGCGAGCAGCGAGAGGACCAGGATGATTTGCAAGCCACCAGTTTTCTTGGCGCCAAAGAGATTGATGGCGCCGAAGATGAGGGCGAAAATCACGGCACACGGAGTCATCGGCAAGCCCGGGAGGTACAGTGTGACATAGGCGCCCATGCCGACCAGGGCGAAGGCGGCTTTGAGAATGAGTGCGATCCAGGTGCCGAAGCCGCCGATTGTCCCCATCAAAGGTCCCATGCTGCGATCGAGAAAAAAGTATATGCCGCCGGCGCGCGGCATGGCGGTGCACAGTTCGGCGATGCTCAACATGGCAGGGACAAGCAGCAAGGCAGCAAACAGGTAAGCCAGCGTAATGGCAGAACCCGCCTGGCTGGCGGCGAGACCCGGGAGCAGGAAAAAGCCGGAACTCAATGTCGCGCCAGTGGCAATGGCGTAAACGTTGAGCAGTGACATTTCCTTAGGCAGGCGCTTGGATTTCGATAGTGTGGACATATCGCGGTTGTTGGATGATCAGGTTCGCGAATTGCTTTGCTCCGTATGGTAACCCAAAGTGGCAAAGCCGCAAGGCTGTATGAATTACAAAAGTCCAAGAGGTTGGAGATTCGCTCTATTCCACCGTGACTGCATCTGCGGCGCAGCGGAAGCCGACGTCGTTGCACGTGACGTCCAGACCTTCGAACCCTTTATAACTGCTGCGCGCCTGGAATAGGCTGTAGCCGTGGGCGCCGCCCTTGAGGACGCCGCGCTCGGGGCCCCAGGGCACGACGCCGAACCAGCGGTCCTGATGGACGTCCGCCACCCATTCCCAGACGTTGCCGGCCATGTCGTAGCAACCGTAGGTACTGACGCCGTCCGGGAACGAACCGACCGGCAGTTTGCCGGCGCTTTG
>DPYP01000118.1:4806-5199 GCA_003545375.1 Lentisphaeria bacterium | reverse complement strand
TCGCCGTGGCGGCGCACGTTGGCACGGCTGTAGTCGAACTCGTCGCCCCAGGGGTAACGTCGGCCGTCGGCGCTGCGGGCTGCTTTTTCCCACTCGGCGTTGGTTGGCAGTCGTTTTCCGACGGCGTTGGCATAAGCTGTGGCAGCCGATTTCAAAACACGGGTGACCGGCAGATCTTCGGCGCCTTCTGGAAAGTTGTGGTCGGGCTTGACGCGGCGATACTCGCGGTTGGTCACCTCATGCGTATCGATGTAAAACGCGGGCAGCCAGGTCTGGTGCAGGCCGCGCTCATCCGCTTCGGCCGCCTCGTCATTACTGCCGACGATTGCCGGACCGGCGGGTACCAGCACCATGCCAGGCGGCGGTGGTGCGCAGTCGGCAGCAGCAAGACGG
>DPYP01000118.1:0-4498 GCA_003545375.1 Lentisphaeria bacterium | reverse complement strand
CGGCAGCAGCAAGACGGAAACGATAGCAGGTGCGCCGGCCGACGCACAGGACGCCGGCAATAATCAGCAGGATTGCGGTGATCGCAATCAGCCGTCGCCGGTCTTTCCGGGCGCTGGAAAAAATCGTCACGTGCTGCGATCGGCGATGCGAGAAAGGGCCACCTTCAGCATGTCCGCAATTGTCTCGCGGTCGGCACCGGCGCGACTCAGTACGACGATGCCCTGGGCACTGCCAATGAGAAAGCGCGCCAGGGCCCGTGTATCGGTGTGGTCCGCTATTTGCCCGGCGTCCTGGGCGCGAATGAGGGCGTTGCAGATCGAGTTTTCCATGTACAGCAGGGCTTGACGAACGGCGTCGCCGATGTTTTCATCGTGGGGTGCCAACTCGATCGCGGTATTGGTGACCAGGCAGCCGCGCAGGCGTCCGTCGGTGGCAGTGGCTGCCAGGCTGCAAAACCACTGCCGCACGCCTTCGAGCGATGACTCCGCGGCCTCCAGCGTGCGCAGCTGCGATTCCGTCACCGTCTTGCCGTAATGCTCAACAGCGGCGCAGAAAAAGGCGCGTTTGTCACCGAATGTGTCGTACATGCTGGCGCGATTGATGCCGACATTATCGACGAGGTCCTGAATCGACGTTGCCTCGAAGCCACGGTCCCAAAACAGGTCCATGGCTTTGTGCAGCGCTTCTTCAGGGTTGAAATTTTTCGGTCGTCCGCGCATTGCGATCCTTGCCGAGTCGTACGCCAGAAAGTATATGAATATACCGACAGAAGAGGGAAATATGAATCTTTCGCAATTACGCGACTCGCTGGGCGCTTGCTTGCCAGTGGTATTCGCCAACGATATAGTCCGTTCATGTTGAATAATTGCGCGTCACCCCCCTGTTGTGTCGACAAACTCTGCGCTCAAGACAGACTATGGCCAATTCCGTGGAACTTCAGAAAATCGTCATCGAAGGCACTGCTTCCGGCCCGCACACGCTGATTACCGGCGGTGTGCACGGTGACGAGTACGAGCCGATGGTAGCGATCCGACGGCTTGCCGCGGAGCTTTGCGCCGATCAGGTCAGCGGCCGGCTGACGCTGGTGCCGGTCGTCAACGAGGGCGCCTATGTCCTGAAACAGCGTTGCGGCGCCGACGACCTGGACCTGGCCCGCGTTTGCCCGGGCAAGGCTGACGGCAGTATCACCGAGCGCACAGCGCACGCGTTGAGCGAGCTGATCGAGACGGCAGACTATTACATCGATCTGCACACTGGCGGGCAGATTTGCCAGGTCCTGCCTTTTTCCGGGTATTCCCTGCATGCTGATGCGAAAATTCTCGAGATGCAGCGTCAGATGGCGCGGGCTTTCAACCTGCCGTTCATCTGGGGCACGGTGGCGGGGCTCAAGGGGCGTTCTCTTTCGGTCGCCCACGATGCCGGCATCCCGGCGATCTATGCGGAGTACCTTGGCAGCGGCGTCTGTTCGGAAAGCGGCGTTCGCGCTTATACCGAGGGATGTTTGAATGTGATGTCGGTGCTTGGGATGATTGATCGCACGCATCTCGACTCATACATCGAATACATTGTCGAGGACGAGCGTTCGAATGCCGGGCACATGCAACTTCACAATCCATCACCGATCGCCGGCTTCTTCGAGCCGTCGGTGACGCTCGGACAGCTTGTACGTGAGGGCGTCGAGCTGGGCACGGTCTCTGATGTTGCCGGCAGGGATGTGCGCAAGGTTACCTGCCCGCACAATGGCATCGTTCTCACCCTGCGCACCCGTCCCCGGGTCGAAGAGGGTGAGTTCCTGGCAGTCATCGTCGAAGTCGATCGGCCGCTCAACGGCTGACCAGGCGGAACGTCAGATTGACCCGCGTGCCGACCAACCTGGTGGTGCGCGGCACGTGGTGCTGCCAATTGTGCTGCGTGGCGCCGCGCATGATCAGCACCGAGCCATGACCGAGAGCGAGCTCGACGCGATCGATGTCGTCGCGGGTCTTGTGCCGCATGATGAAACGCCGGGCATCGCCGAAACTGACCGAAGCAATCACCGGGTTCGTGCCAAGTTCCGGCTCGTCGTCGCTGTGCCAGCCCATGCTGTCTTTGCCGTCACGGTATTGATTCAGCAGGACGGTATTGAACGAGGCGCCGGCAGCGGCTTCGACCTGGCTGCGGATGTTCTGCAGTTCAGGGGTCCAGGGCCTTGCTTCGAGCGTCAGTCCTGAATAGGTGTAGCGCACCCCTTCGTCACCGTACCAGGCGGACAGCCGGGGCGCGGGATGCGTGCGGCCGTAAACCCGAACGAGGTGCTGCTCCCAGAGCAATGACGAGACCAGTGACGCCAGCAACCGGTCGGCATCGGAGGCAGAGAAAAACGCTGCATCGAACACGACGTCGCCGTCGATCACTGGAATAGTCATCGGAATGCGTTTCACAGGATTGCTGCTATTGGTCTGTCACAATATGCTCGATCTCTCTTGGTTCATCCGACCGCATTCATCTTCATGACGATCCGAGTAGCTATGGCAACTATATCCTTTTTCGGTGCCCCCGGCACGGTCACGGGTTCACGGTTTCTTCTCGAAGCGGAAGGCAAGCGTGTCCTCATCGATTGCGGCATGTCCCAGGGGATTAGGGAAATCCGGCAGAAGAACTGGGAACCGTTTCCAGTCGAACCCGGGAGTATCGGTGCGGTGTTGCTGACGCACGCGAACACGGATCACTCCGCGTGGCTGCCGCGGCTTGTGCGCAGACGATCCTGCAAGGTGTGTGGCAGCGATTCGGCGGGTGAGGATAGTGCAGTCCTTCACCGTTTGTCTTTTCTTCTATTCCTGCTCTTCCCGGGGCGCTGCCAGCGTCGCTTTCTCGGTCAGGTCGATCAGCTCGGCCATGATCCGCATGGCTTCGTCCAGCCGCCAGTCGGTACGCTTATTGGTGCCCTCATCTTTCAGCAGCTTGGCGTATTTTCCAACCCTCTTTGACCAGTCGCGTGAATCCTGGCGGAAGGCGCGACGTTCATCGATATGCAGCGGTACATTCTTGCGGTTGGCGCGCTCGGCGGCCTCCGCCACGTCGGCAACGAATTCGTCATACGACGGCTTGATGGTGACGCGTGCCTGCGACTGTTCGCGCAGCAGCGGAATATGCGGTGTGACGTCGATGCGGATGTCATACTGGGCTTGGTCGATGGTGTCCCACTCCATGCCGAACGCCGAATGCGTATCGCCGATTTTTTTGTGATCGTTGAAGGACGGAAACACGATGTCCGGCGTCACGCCGCGTCGTTGTGTGGAGCCGCCATTGATTCGGTAAAACTTGCCTGTAGTCAGGCGCAACGTTCCGCCCGCTCGCTCGCGGAACGGTTCTTTGTGACGCAGGAAGCGCTGCAGCGAATTGAGTGTCTGGAGCGTTCCTTTGCCGTGTGTCTTCCAGTCACCCATGATGACGCCGCGCTTGTAGTCCTGGATCGCCGCGGCAAAGATCTCAGTTGATGAGGCGCTGTAATGGTTGACCATGATCAGCAACGGGCCGTCCCAGTGACAGACCGGATCGGTGTCGATCCGATTCTTGACTCGCCGACTGGCGGAGCGTTGCAGCACTATCGGTCCTGAGTCGACGAACAAACCGGCGAGTGTGATTGCCTCGTCCATGCTGCCGCCCTTGTTGCGCCGAAAATCCAGAATCATGCCATCGACATTTTCCTGCTTCGCTTCGGTAAGCAGGCGCTGAACGTCGATCGTCGCGCTGTTGTAGACTTTTTTCTTCTTCTTGTCGAAGTCCGTGTAGAACGCCGGCAGGCGAATCACGCCGACTTTCCTGGGCACCACGTTGTCGTCGACATCTTCGTCGGTGTCGTCGGGTGTGGTGTAGTAGGTGATCTTTGCTTTGCGATCCTCGAGCTGGACGGTGTCGCGGACAATGCCGATCTCGATTGGCTTGCTGTCGATGTCGTCGTCGGCCGGAACAATGGATAGATAGGCCGTGGTGCCCTTCTGGCCGCGGATCATTCTCACGGCCTGGCGCAGCGGCATGTCGACGACGCTGACGGGTTCCTCATTCTCCTGCCGCACGGCAACGATGCGGTCGCCGGCCTGTAGCCGCCCTTCTTTCGCTGCCGGACCGCCGTCGATAATCGACACGACAATGATATAGCCGTTCTCCGCCTTGAGTCGGGCGCCGATGCCCTCGAGCGACAGGCGCATCTTGATATCGAAGTCTTCACGGGTGCGCGGCGCCATGTAGGCCGAATGTGGGTCGTAAATTTTGGCGATCGACGAGAGATACATTTCGAGCACGTCGATGCTTTCTCTGGCCTCCTGCTTTTCGAGAAATTTTTTGTAGGGGTCGATGATGTTGTCCGCCCATTCCTGGCGCTGCTCCTCTTCGGTTAACGGCGGTTCCGGTTCGGCATCGACGATGGCGTCTTCGTCCGGGTCGACTTGCTGCTCAGCCGTTGCTTTCTGAGTGTCATCTTCGGCCGCCGGCTTCTCCTTCTCGTCCTTCTCGTCCTTC
>DPYP01000258.1:0-3628 GCA_003545375.1 Lentisphaeria bacterium | reverse complement strand
CAATGCGCAGAAGACCCTCGAACATGCCACAGCCCCATTCGCTGCGGGGCCGGATATAGCAGCGACGTGCCAGGTTGCGCAGTGTCGAGCAACGATCGTTGACCAGCGGCGAGTACTCCCAGATCGATTCCGGAAATTGCCGCGACGTATGCACATAGGCTCGCCCGTAGAGCATCGAGGCCTCGAGCGTCTCTTCAAAGTCCTTTATGTGTGTCTGATATGCCAAAGCTGGCGAACAGTAGCGGACGGGTACATCGAGCTGTTGCAGCCGGTATGCCAGCTCGCCATCGGTATTGCGCATGCGGCGGAGCTCCTCGTTGAAACCACCGGCTTTGTCGAGTACATCGCGGGCTATCGAGATGTTCCCGCCGGACACATCATCGGCGGAAAGCTCGGTGGCCCGGGCCTTATTCTGGAACAATTGTTCCAGAATTCGCTCCTCATAACGCAAGTAGCAGGAGCGATTGACGCTGGCGTGAATCTTCAGGTTCCCCTGGACCAGGCTGCCGGGACTCTCTTTCTGGATATGCAGGTGCGCCGCTACCAGCTCGGGCGCCGCGATCATGTCGTTGTCCAGGCACAGAATGATGTTGCCTGCAGCAATCCGGTTCCCGGCGTTGCGGGCGGCCGACAGTCCCTTGTTCTCCTGCACCAGATAGCGGAAGGGGTACTCCGGCTGATAATCCTTGAGAAACGCTTCGGTACCATCGGTGGAACCATCGACGACGACGATGACTTCAAACGCCGAGTGGTCGAGCGTCTGCCGTTCCAGGCTGTCGAGACACTGGCGCAACAGCGTGCAGCGGTTGAACGTGGGAATGACGACTGAGATTTGACAACTCATGTCAGCTTCGCTTCTGCAGGCGCAGGATATTTTTTATAGCAGAACACCGGCAGTGACGAAAGGCAATCGGCATTTATGGTGGTCATCTGTAAGCTCTCACCAGCGGCTTCAGAACCCGCTGGATTTCGTTGAGCGCCAGTTGGCGGATCCACGGGCGCAACCGTTTATCGTGGTAATTGAAGTCACAGTCCAGCTTCATCCGGGCTCACGTCGTCCTTCGCGATACCCGGCAATGAAGGCACGCAGGTGCAAGCTTGCATCGGTTCGCCACTTTGGCGTACAAAAGAAAAAGCCGTACAACCATTGGCGGACGCGATAGAACAGCTTACGCGTCAGGTACCACGATGGGGCCCAGTCACCGCGGCGCCGGCAGTAGCCCGCCAGCGCACCGATCCCGAAAGCATAGTCAAACAGGAGTTCGGCGTTGTCTGCCTCGCCACGCCAGCCGGAATGGTAGACGAGCATCTCCGGCGAGTGCCGGATTTGCACACCGGCACGGATCAGTCTATAGGCCAGTTCGCCGTCCTCGTTGCTACGCAATCGGCTGCCCGGCCCAAACTCCTCATTGTAACAACCGACATCGATCAAAGTCTGTCGGCGAATCGCCATGTCCGCACCGACAAAGGACGGACTGATCGGATTGATCGACTTATCGAAAATAAACGATTCAGTGTCGAGCACCAGGTTCAGATAATCGTCGGGGTTCGTGCCTTTTTCAGGCAGGACACGTCCACAGAACGCCCCCACCTCTTCATGCGTCTGTACGACAGACGCCATTGCTGTCAGCCAGTCGGCAGGTGGCAACACATCATCATCGGTGAGAGCGATCAAGTCGCATTCGGTCCTTTGAATGGCGTGGTTGAGGGCGTTTGACTTGCCTTTGCGCGCCAAGCGGTCGTACTTGATAGTTGTTTGTCCGGCATCGACCCGCTCGAGCATCTCTCGCGTACTGTCGTCGTCGCTCTGGTCGGCAACAACGATCTCATCCGGCTGCCGGTCGTTGGCCAGCAACAGTTCGATGCAAGTACGCAGCATGTCGGCGCGATTACATGTCGCGATCAGGACGGCGATCGTCATTGCTGATTTCCTCTGAGACGAAATCTCAGCCCACGGTTTGCGTGGCTCCGAGTTTTTTCGGGCACAATTTATCAACGAGCCAGTTGTTGGCCTCGCAGCAATATCATCCGCACACTTCCATCTTTATTCATTTGGCGAGTGACTTTTACTGGCTCCTCGGCTGATAACTTATCCGCCGTCCAATTCTCTGGCAACCACGGCGGCTTGTTTCAACAGTCGCAGCAGCATCGTTCCGCAGATCAACGAAACGACAGTACCGTCGATTATGAAGGTGATCACCCGATTGTCAGTGATCAGCGACGTCAGCGCCATGACGCCGTACGACAAGGCGGCCAGCGCCAACAACGGTACAAAGACCGCGATGTATAGCCGATGCACCGGCAGGCCGCAGAGACGGCAGGTATACGGCACAGAGATAAACAGATTGCAGATCGTTGCCGGGATCAGCGTTCCCAGCGCCACGCCAATGATACCGAGCTTCCAGACCAGAATCAAGCTGAGCGTCAGGTTCAGAATCGCCGCGCCGAGGGATATGGTTGCGTCAAATTTCACCTGGCCGGTACCAAGGAGCACCCGAGATGCAGTGGCATCGAATACTGCCATGAAAACTGCCCCCAGAAAGATATGGAGAATCGGCAGGCTCATCGCGATTATATCCGCCGGCACCTTGTCATTGGGAATGATCATGAACCACCAACCGATCGCATCCCCGCCATAGGCACTGAGCATGATCAGGAACGGTGTGATTATCATGACGGAAACACGCGTTCCCGTCATCAGCAGCTGGCGCATGGCTTCGGGTTCACGATTGGTGTCGAGCTCGGACGCCAGGGGAAAAAGCGTGTCGATCAGCGGGTCGGTAATTTTCTCGAGCACACCGGCAATCTTTGTACCGACATCGTAATAAGCGATCGAACGGAAGGGCGTCGCCATCATCAAAGCGATCACCAGCCCGTCGATGCGATGTGAAACGTTGACAGCGAGATCAACCAGGAAAGCGAATTTCGAGTAATCCTTCAGCCTGCGGCGAATCTCCGGATCAGCAAGTCGCGGGTTGACCCGGATACCGCAATCTCGGCGGATGAAAAAATTCAGTGCGGCGATCTCAACCACCGTCTCCGCCATGCGGATGACGACCAGCGCGAGAAGACCGTGGCCGGCTTTCACGGCAATGATGGTTGCGGCGGCACCTGCGAAGGTCCTGGCTACCTCGATAGCGTTGAGCAGGTCGAATCGGGAATGCCCCTCGAGTACGGCAATCTGCAAACGACGAAAGAAATCGATGACCGCTATGAGCCCCATCAAGACCGTTGCAGTGACGAAAGTACGCCGATCGAAACCATCCAGATCAACCGCCCAGCCCGCCAGACAAATGATGACGATCAGGATCGGTACCGAGATCAGTGACAGGCGCATGAGAACGGCGCATGCCGAACCGACCGTCCTCTCGACTTTGTCTCGATCGTCGAGCGCCAGTGCCTGCGAGACGTGGCGGATAACCGCCGGCATCAGTCCGAGCTCGATCAGTGCGAAGTACGCAAAAAAAACATTGACCAATATCCACGCACCATAGGTCGCCATGCCGAGCTCGCCCAGCAGGAACGGCACCATATACAACATCACCAGCATCGTCAAAACGAAGCCGACGTAGTTGCTGAAGATGTTGCGAATTATCCTGTTCTTGAGCAAGAGAAAGGTTTCAGGTTT
>DPYP01000390.1:0-2576 GCA_003545375.1 Lentisphaeria bacterium | reverse complement strand
TATCCAGCTTGAAGGGAAAGGCGAGATGTCCGTCGAGCAACGGCGTCGCGTCTTTCACGACACGGACGGCCACCTCGATATGTCTCCAGCGGCCCTTTTCGTTCATCGTGGGGTCGTCGATGGGCACGAGGCCTGCACCATCGTCATCCTTGAATTGCGGGCCTCATCCAGTACCAGTACTGATATGAGACTCTTTCTGGACACCGCGAACGTCACCGAGGTTCGGGCCTGTATCGGCCCGGGTGTGGACCGCCGTGTGACCGCCATCCGGAAATCCGGGATTTTCTGTTGTACACTGTTTTTTCTCATCTTCCTGTCACCGGTTCATGCGCTGGAGCCGCCTGCGAAAAGCTATCGTTTTATCTGGCTCGTTCCCAAAGATGTCACCGCCAAGAAGCACACCGTTGGGCAGATGAATCGATCAGTAAAAATCGTCCAGCGATGGTTTCTGAAACAAACGGGTAAAACGTTCCGGATCAACCCGGTTGAAGTGGTCATGGGTGATGAAAGTCGGGACTGGTACACGAATACGGGAAATGATGGAAAATGGAATACGATTCACAACGCCATCAAAGAGGTGTTCCGCAAGAATGGAACGTTTTGGGGCGACGAGAAGCATGAATATCGATATGTCGTTTACATAAGTGCAGACGGGCCCGGCGGCGCAAACGGTGTCCCGAGGTTCGTGGGTCTGCCTCAAGAGGATGTCGATGGGGTGACATCAAAGCAGTGGAACACCCGCTGGGCCGGTGGCCTGGCCCATGAAATCGGGCATACGCTCAGGCTGGATCATGAGGGCGATGACGAGAACGACGTCATGCGAATGGGATACCTGAATCTGAAGACGACGTACCTGTCGAAACAAAACATAACGAAAATGCTTGAGGCAACAACCAACAAAGGCTGGCTGATCAGCAGGCTCCGTGGGGAGACTTCCACGGATCGGCCGTTCTCAAGCAGCAAAAAAGATTCGTTATAGCCCCTTCTGCCCCGGCCGTTACGTTGACATCTGAAAACCGACAAACAGCCTGCCGAGGATTTTCTCGGAGCGCCCCATGGCGTACGCGTCGGCGGTGTCGTAGAAATTGATGCCGGCGTCGCGCGTGCGGTTGAACATCTGCGCCGAAGTTGCCTCGTCGGCGTCACCACCGAATGCCATCGTTCCGAAGCACAGCTGTGAGACCTTTACGCCGGTACGGCCGAGGCTGCGGTATTGCATCGGAAACTCCGGATATCAGTCCGTCAGCTGCCGGATCAGGTTGCAGGTATCAACGGGCGGCGAGCCCAACATCAGACGTCCTTCAGTGCCTGATGCAGCACGGCAAGGAACGTCTCGACGTCCGTCGCAGTGTTGTAGCCATGAATGGCAACGCGCATCCGACCGTCGGTACTCATGATATGAATGTCCGCATCCCGCAGGATCGTCTGAATCGCCGCCGGTTTTTCATGGCGAAACGACACGATACCGGCGAGCGCCGCGGGTTCGTCCGGCGTCAGCAGGTCGATGGGCAGCGCCCTGAGTCCCTCGATACAGGCGCGTACCAGCGGATCGGCATGCTCGGCGATGTTCTCGACACCAACACTGCGAATGTATCGGAGGCCGGCGTTGATGGCGTACACCGCGGCATAGTTCGGCATGCCCGCAGTGAAGCTCGCAGCGCCCGGCTTGCTAACTGCCGGATGATTGAAGCGATCGGCGTCGAAAGCGTTTTCGATATTGAACCAGCCGCCGGCGGGCGAGGTCCACTCCGCAACGCGTGCCTGCGGCACGCCGACAAGGCCGCCGCCGTGACTGGCGAGAATCCATTTGTGCGTCGAACTGACGACGAAGTCAACGTCGGTCAGGTCCAGCGGCACGCGGCCCAGCGCCTGGGTGACATCGAGCGCCAATAGCGCAGATGAGTGCCGGCGCACGGCGGCGCGAACGTCATCCAGCGGGACTTTGAAACCGTTGAAGAAACTGACCAGCGACACCGTCAGAAGGCGTGTCTTTGCATTGAGCAGCGGCACCAGGTCGTCAACCCGCAAGGCGCCGTCGCGCGATCTCCAGACGTGGACCGTAGCCGGGCAGGCAGTCTGCAGCCACGGTGTTGCGCCGGCGGGAAAATCAAGATCGTTGATGACGACCTCGTCACCCTCCTGCAACTGCAGCGCAATAGCCGCCATGTTGTAGGCTTCGGAGGTACAGGAGCAGATGCCGATTTCATCGGCTGTCAGGTTATAAGCCTGCGCAATTTCACTTTTTGCTTCAGCCCATTGTACTTCGTGCAGGTCACGACCATCCATGCCGAGGATCTTGTCCTGGGCATACTGGTGCAGTGCGTTGATCACCGGCAGAGGCGGAATGCCTTCGGCAGCGGTGTTGAGATAGGTCCGCTCCGCCAGCGACGGAAAATCCTCGAGTCTGCTGTCGTTCGTGAGCATCGGTGAAACCTGCGAGTTTATCGTTCGGTGATCTTACTGATTCGTTTCACGTTTCCCGCGATCATTTCATGTGTCCTGAACTAATTTTCTTCCACAATGATGGCCGCTGCGGTCGGTACGATAGCCGCATAGTCGCTATGGGGAAAGGCAAC
>DPYP01000336.1:4386-8938 GCA_003545375.1 Lentisphaeria bacterium | reverse complement strand
CTGGCTGCGATATCTCGGTCTGGTTTTCGGCAACACCACGTACGCCATTGCCACCGTGCTGGCGGCCTACATGGCAGGACTCGGGCTCGGCAGTTACTTCCTCGGCGGGCTTGCGGACAAGTGGACCCGGCCGCTGCGTGTCTATGGGCTGCTGGAGATCGGCATCGGTGTCTACGGCATCCTGACGCCGATGATTGTTGCCGGACTCACCAGTGTATACGTCAGCTTCGCCCAGGGCGCGACGAGTAACAGTACGCTGCTGCTCATTGTGCGGTTGTCGCTGTGTTTTCTGTTGCTGTTCATTCCGACGTTTTTCATGGGGGCGACGTTGCCGATCCTGGCGCGCTTTTACATTCGTCGATCCGCTGCGATCGGCACCACGACTGCGCGATTGTATGGTCTCAACACGATGGGTGCGGTCATCGGCACGATGCTGGCCGGCTTCTGGCTGATGCCGGTGTGCGGCGTCCAGGCGACTCTGGCGATTGCTGTTTCCGCAAATATCGGCGTCGGTGTGATGGCGTGGCTGTTGTCGGCGGGCACCCGACCGCTGGACGCGACGCCGGTGGACGAAAATGACGCCGACCTGCCGTTGCCTGCCGGTGGTACGACAGGTCTCCGTTCGCCGGCTGCGAATGCTTTCATCCGGCGGCTGCCGATTGCCATGTTGCTCTCCGGGGCGACGGCGATGATCTACGAGGTGGGTTGGTCGCGCACACTGGCGGCGGTTCTCGACAGTTCTACTTATGCCTTCACGCTGATGCTCGCAACCTTCCTGCTCGGCATTGGCTTGGGCAGCGTCATTTATAAACGCCGTCTGGCCAACCGCGCGCCGACCGTTTCGGAGTGGGGCTGGTTGCAGGTAGTGATCGTGGTGTTCGTGCTGGCCGGCCTGCCGTTGTTCAGCAAGATCGACCTGATAAGTGCGCGGTTCTATGCCCTGACCGTCGGCTCGGTGCCGCTGCTGAATGTCATGCGCTTTGTGTTGTGCTCCTCGATCATGCTGGTGCCGGCGCTGTGCTTCGGCGCGTTGTTTCCGGTCAGTGTGGCTTTGTACACACGCGACTACCACAAGATCGGCCGGGGCGTCGGCACACTGTATCTGTTCAGTACCGGCGGCAACATTCTCGGGTCGCTGGCGGCCGGGTTCATCCTGATCCCGACAGTCGGAATTTTTCACTCGCTACAGGCGGGCGTGATGATCGGAACAGGTGTCGCAATCTGGGCATTGGTGGCGGCGCGATGGCAGAGATCGACGGCCGGTTTCCGGCGATTGGTGCCGGCTGCAGTAGCGGCGGGGATGATGATCGTCGGCCTGTGTCTGACGCGCGGCGGTTGGGACGCCCACGAGATTGTCGGGGGCTATCATGTGCGTCCGCAGGCGACGGTGGGCAAGGCGATCATCGATCTCAAAGCGAAGGCGTATGATCGCGACATTATTTTTTATCGCGAGGGATTGAACAGCATCGTGAGTGTCGGGCAGACGGGCAACAGCACGTTCCTCAAAATCAACGGCAAGACCGATGCATCGACCGGCATCGACATGCGCACACAGGTTTTGGCCGGGCACCTGCCGATGCTCCTGCATCCCGCGCCGAAACGCAGTCTGGTCATCGGCTTCGGCAGCGGCACGACCTTCGGCGCGACTTTGGCGTATCCGGAAAACAAGGGGGACTGTGCCGAAATCGAACCGGCCGTGATCGAGGCGGCGCCGTACTTCGAGCGCATCAATCGACTGGCCTATAAGAACACCGCCCAGGCCCGTGTTATTCTGAACGACGGCCGCAACCATCTGCTGACCGAGCCGGGCAAGTACGACGTCATCGTCAGCGAACCGTCAAATCCGTGGATGGCCGGCGTGTCGTATCTGTTCACGGTCGAGAACTACGAGATGGTGCGGCGGCGGTTGAACGCGGACGGCATATTCTGCCAGTGGCTGCATTCCTACACGATTTCACCGGCGGATTTCAAGATGATCCTGGCGTCTGTGCAACACGTGTTCCCGCACGTGACGCTGTGGAAGAGTCAGGGAGGTGACAACCTGATCATTGCTGCTGCCAAACCGATTGTGATGGATCTCGACCGTATTGCTGCGGAGTTCGAAAGCAACGAAATCCTGCGTGAGGACATGGGGCAGTTCGAGATCACCGGACCGGGCGGGCTGCTGTCGTTTTTTCAGCTTGGCGAGAAGGACGTCTGGAACTACGTGCGCGGCAGCGTTTTGAACACCGACGACAAACTGCTGCTCGAGTACAACGCGCCGAAAGCCTTGTACGAGCAGATCACGTCGACAGTGATCATCAAGTCATTGAACAAACACCGCACGGAGAAAATGCCGGCGGTGCGCAGCAGTCGCGCCAACTGGCTGGCGCAGCCAGACATCCTGACGCAGCTAGGCCTGGTGTACCTCGGTACTGCGGGCAAGAACGACCGCCAGCTCGCCGGTACTTACTTCAAGAAAGCCATCGCTGCCGACAAGAACTACGTCCCGGCGCACATCGGCATGGGCCGGTACCTCTATGATTCAAACAACGCCGGTCAGGCGGTCAAACACTTCGAGGCAGTTGTGCGCGCCGTTCCCGATCATGCCGATGCCAATGCTTATGCGGGCGTCGCCAACTGGAAGCTGGGCAAGGGTAAACGGGCTATCGCGTTCATCAACAAGGCAATCGAGCTCGAGCCCCAAAAGACTCGTTATCACCAGTGGCGCGGGCAGATGCTCGAAAAGAGCAAACTCTACGCTGCCGCTGCCGGTTCGTATAAGAAAGCCCGAGAGTTGGCGGACTTTCGCATCGATTTTTACATCGCGGAGGCCCGTTGTCGCCGCCAGGCGGACGAGACTGACACTGCTGCGGAGATCCTTGAGACCTTGCGACAGACGCATCGTTCCAACACCAGCATATACAAGGAACTGCGCAAGATCTATGAGGAGACGGGCCAGTTCACGGATGCGGTGGCGGCATTTGAAGACTTTGTAAAGGCGAATCCCTATCGCTATCAGAGCTGGATCGCGCTGGTGCAGTTGTACGAAGCAAGCGGCGACGGTCGTCGCGCAGAATGGGCGCGCCGCCGCGGTCGGCGGACCCACAGCTTCTTCGACGAGCTGCTGATGGTGGCGCAGATCAAGCAAGAGAAGAAAAACAAAGACGACGTGGAAAAGAGCTGAAGAGATGCAGTCTATTGACGAACCAACAAGCGTCGGGCGAGCAGCTGCGGAAAAGCCGCCGATCATTGATCAACCTGAAAATCGTCCACCCGCTGATTCTGCCAATGTACCGCGACAGGGCGAACGTCTGGCGTTACAGCTGGGCTGTATTTTCTTTTTCACGTCAGGCGCGGCGGCACTGATGTATGAGGTGGTGTGGCTGCGCCTGCTCGGACTGGTTTTCGGTAACACGACCTACGCCATCTCCACCGTTTTGGCAACGTATATGGCCGGCCTCGGTGTTGGCAGTTATTTCCTCGGCCGCTATGCCGATCGCTGGCTGCGCCCGTTGCGCGCTTACGGCATCCTCGAGATCGGTATCGGTACGTACGCAGCGTTCACCTTTCCGATCCTTTACGGGATTCAGTTTCTATATGTCAGTTTCGCCCAGACCTTCTCACAGACAGTGGCCGAATCACCGGGCATCTACACCCTGATCCGGCTGGCGCTGTGCGTGCTTATTCTTTTCGTACCGACGTTTTTCATGGGGGCGACGTTGCCGATCCTGGCACGCTTCTACATTCGTCGCAAGGACACGATCGGCTCCGGTACCGCGCTGTTGTACGGACTCAACACCATCGGTGCTGTCACAGGTACCGTGCTGACGGGGTTCTGGCTGTTACCATTGATCGGCCTGCGCGGCACGCTGACCGTGGCGGTCGTCGTCAACGTCGTGGTGGGCGTCCTGGCGATCTGGCTGTCGTCACGCACGCAGCCGATGCCGGCGATTGAACCCGAGCCCGAGCCGGAAATTGCGGTGTCCACAGAATTGGCAGGCACGGCGACGGCATCTGGTGAGCGTGCCGGCTGGTTGCTGCCGGCCTTGGTCATGAGCGGGGCGACGACGATGGCCTACGAGGTTTCCTGGACGCGCACGCTGTCAACGGTGTGCGGCAGTTCGACATATGCCTTCACGATCATGTTGGCAACGTTTCTGTTCGGCCTGGCGATCGGTGCCGCGGTTTTTCAACGGCTGCTGACGCGACGAGTGGCGCATCCCGCCGACTGGGGTTGGATGCAGCTTACAGTGGCGCTGGCCGCCCTGATCGCCTTGCCGCTGTTCCAGTATGTCGACGTCGTCACGCTGCGACTGTTTGCGATGACGGTCGAATATCACGGTCTGCTGTCGCTCATGCGGTTTTTTGTGTGCGGCGCCCTGATGCTGATCCCGGCGTTTTGTTTCGGTGCACTTTTTCCAGTGAGCGTGTCTTTGTATACGCGCGATCCGCGACGGATTTCGCAGGGTGTCGGCCGTTTATACCTGTACAACAGTTTCGGTAATATCATCGGGTCACTGGCAGCCGGGTTTATCCTTATCCGTTCGTTCGGCATCCACACGACGATGCT
>DPYP01000336.1:579-4056 GCA_003545375.1 Lentisphaeria bacterium | reverse complement strand
ATCACGATTGTGGTGAGCGGCGGTATCGGGCTGTGGGCGGTGTTGATGGATCGTCGTCGCACAGTCTGGCGCCTGGCACCCGTGGCACTGGTTGCGCTGATCCTGATTTTTGGTGTCAATGCCAATCGCAGTGGTTGGGATTCGCGGTTGATCACGGCGGGTCTGCACATCCGGCCGTTCCAGAGCCTGAGCATGACGATACCGGAAATTCTATCGTCGATCTACGGGCGTGACACCAAATTTTACGCTGAGGGTATGGTGAGCATTGTCAATGTCGACCAACATGCCGGCCATCGCAACATAAAGGTCAACGGCAAGACCGATGCGTCGACCGGTCTGGACATGCGCACCCAGGTGTTGTCCGGGCATCTGCCGATGCTGATACATCCGGGTAAGGTTGAGCGTGCGATGGTCATCGGTTTCGGCAGCGGCACGACACTGGGAGCAGTGCTGGCGCACGAGGATCTGCAGACGGTGCATCAGGCGGAGATTGAGCAGTCTGTGCTGGATGCGGCGCCATACTTCGACCGGATCAATCGCCAGGCTTACCAGGACAAGAAGACGACGATATTCGTGAATGACGGTCGCAATCATCTGCTGGTGCATCGGCAACCGTACGACATCATCATCAGTGAGCCGTCGAATCCGTGGATGGCAGGTCTGGCTTATCTGTTTTCGGAGCAATTCTACGAGTTGGCCCATGACCGGCTGGAAGACGACGGCGTGTTTTGCCAATGGCTGCAGCGCTATTCGATTTCGCCCGGGGACTTTCGGATGGTGATTGCTTCGGTGCAGAGTGTTTTCCCGCACGTGCAGCTGTGGAAGACGATGTCGGCCGACACGATGATCATCGCCAGCAAACAACCGCTGACATTCGACACCAGCCTGATCAACGAGCGCATCGCCAAATGGGACCTGGTACGACAGGACCTGGCAGAGTTCGAAATTCACGGGGCCGCCGGGCTGCTGTATTTTTTCGAAATGGGCGCGGACGACGTCAAGGTCTACACCGAGGGTGCGTCATTGAACACGGATGACACGCTGTTGCTCGGGTTCAATGCGCCGAAGTGGTTGTACCAGCAGGGCACGACGGAGCTCATCACCGAGTTGCTTGTTGCTCATCGTACGACGGATTATCCGCGCATCCTGCCCGCTGACTTCGACATTGATACAAACCCGGAAGCGATGGCGCAACTGGCGTTTACCCACATGGGCGCTGGTGCCGCAGGTGATCGGCAGAAGGCGGCCGATCTCCTGGTGAAAGCAATCAAGATCGACCCGAAAAATGCGTGGTACTATTATGGCCTGGGCCGCACGTTCGTCGCCAACAGCAACTGGGCCAAGGCCAAGAAGTTCATGGACAAAGCGATATCGCTCGATCGTACATCGGCCCAGTACAACGCCTATTCCGGTCTTGTCCTGGCAAAGATCGACACTCTGAAGTACGGCGAAATTTCCCTCGAGCGTTTACGCTTTGCGATCGAGCAGGAACCTGATAACCCGGACTATCATTATTGGCAGGCACAGATTTTCGAAGCACTGGATCGGCACAACCAGGCGCAGCTCGCGTTCAAGCGGGCTGCGGCGCACGACGTGTGGAACCTGAAGTACAAACTGGGGCAGGCCCGAAACCTCCGACTGGCCGGCACCCGGAACCCCGAGAAGATCGAGGCAGCAATCGCGGTGATCGAGGAAGGCGTTCGTCGGGATGCCAGCGGGCGGCGTGACAACATCAACTATTACCCGGCATACAAGGAACTGCGTACGGCCTATCTCGAGCTGGAGAGCAAGTCCGGGGACGGCGAGAATCTCGCCAAAGCCATTGCGCTGTTCGAGGAGCTTGTGAACCACAATCCGTATAAGTATCAATACTGGATCGACCTGATCCACCTGTACGACCGTGCCGGTGATTACGATCGGGCGCAGTGGGCGATACGCCAGGGGAAGAAGACGCAACGTTACTTCACCGACATCCTGGCATTGACCCGTGACGCAAAACAGCCGGTGGCGCAGTAGCACCGAGGCCGGCGGATTGAGGACGACGACGCAGGCCGCCTTATGTTCCAGGTGTGTTCCCGTAGATCTCTATATGGGCGCGTGGCGTGTAGCGCCAGCCGTGCGCGATACACAGGTCGCCACAGATTCTGGCAGTTGCCGCCAGTTGCTCGATACAAATGCCCTGCGGCATGAGGTAGACACGGGCCGGATCGTGCACGCCGAGTTCGGCCAGTATCAAGACAATCTCCGGTTCGTCATCAGCGCTGTCGACGACGAACTTCAACTGGCAATCGTTGCTTGCGAGCCACTGGCGCAATACCTCGGGGTTGTAGCGTTCCGCTTCGTGCCGTTGCTCGAAGTTGGTGCCGACCGGTGCCGATGTCCGCAGCTTGGGCGACAGTGAAATGAACTCGGCGCCAAGCTCTAAGTACCGGGTGCCGTTGGTCTCGATAGTAACGAAGAAGCCGGCAGCCTGTATCGCTTTCACCAGGATCGGCAATTTCGGCTGGAGCATCGGCTCGCCACCGGTGATAACCAAGTGATCGATATGCGTATGGTCGCTGTGTAGCTCGGAGACACGTGCCATGACCGTAGCGATGTCGAGCATTTCGCCCGTCGCCTCCCAGGACGTGTACGCGGTGTCGCACGGTGTGTCACCCCACTTGCAGCGTAGATTACACCCGGACATTCGCACGAAGATGGATGGCCGGCCGATGTACCGGCCCTCGCCCTGGATCGAGACGAAGATTTCATGGATATAGACGGATGCAGCGGTCATGACAGTTTAACGGCCGAGACGGCCGGCTCCACTGCAAGACGCGAAGTCACTGGGCTTTTGCTATTCGGCATCAGGTCTATTCAAGGCTTGTAGTCAGCCCAGGAATTCGGTGTTTCAAACACCCGCACGTTGACGATCTCGATGCTGTCGGGGAAATGCGGCCGCAGCTGCCGGTAGCACCATGCGGAAATGTTTTCGGCGGTGGGAATGAACGGCACGACCAGGACGCAGAACTCGTCGTCGTGACAGTTGCCGAAGAACGAGCGCATGATGGTATCGCCCTCGTAGATCATGAAGCCGTGATCGATGACGTCGTGCACGTGCTGAGTCATCAATTTCTTGATGTCACCGAAATCGAAGACCATGCCTTCGGAGCTGTTGCCTGCGGAAGCCTCGAGGTCACCGCCGACAGTCAGTTCGAGGCGGTACCGGTGCCCGTGCGGGTTACGGCATTTGCTCTTGTGGTTGGGGACGCGGTGGCCCATATCCCATTCGATGACTTTGGTGACTTCGATCATGCCCGCTAAGATATCGTGTGGGTGCGGCACCGCAAGGTGTCAACACTGTGACTGTTAATGGGCCGAAGACGACAAAACGCCCTGCGAGTGACCTCGACAGGGCGTTTTGTTTACGACTGCGGATTAGCTTACTTCTTCTTTTTCTTAGCGGCCTTCTTCGCCGGTTTCTTCTTGGCAGCCGTC
>DPYP01000336.1:0-230 GCA_003545375.1 Lentisphaeria bacterium | reverse complement strand
GGTTTCTTCTTGGCAGCCTTCTTCTTCACGGCGGCCTTCTTTGCCGGTTTCTTCTTGGCAGCCGTTTTCTTCACGGCGGCCTTCTTTGCCGGTTTCTTCTTGGCAGCCTTCTTTGCCGGTTTCCTCTTTGCAGCCGTCTTTGCAGCCGGCTTCGTCTTGGCGGCAGCCGTCTTCTTCACGGCTTTCCTTGCAGCCGGCTTCTTCTTGGCGGCTGCCTTTTTCTTGGTTCC
>DPYP01000103.1:0-7943 GCA_003545375.1 Lentisphaeria bacterium | reverse complement strand
ACCAGCGTCTGGCCGCTCCAGCATTGCTTTTCCTTGTCGGGATACAGGGCGGGCGGCAGGTCGCGCCAATGGACAAGGTCGTCGCTTACCGTGTGCCCCCACAGGGCATCCTCGCAACCTTCGGGTATGAACTGGTAGAACAGATGATAGCGCCCCTGCCATTGGCACAAGCCGTTCGGGTCGTTCATCAGATTCTCTGGCGGCGAGAAGTGATACAGGGGTCGATACGGGTCGGCGGCGAGGCGCTCCCGCGATTCCTTGAAGCACTGAAGATCCGCCTCCGTTTCCAGCACCTTCAGCTGCTCTTCGACTGTGTCGGGATACGTTTTCCCGCGCAGCCCTGCGATCTTTGGTTTCGTCATCGCCTCTCTCGCGGCCCCTTATCCGCCAGTGTATATAACCAGCGCGTCGTGCCCGCCCCACGGCTGGGTGTGGCACACATCGATCCTGTCCAGCGTCTTCAGCGGGATACGCTTCACGTTCAGTTTCTCGTCACGGGCGTCGATTATCTCCTCGGTGTGCCCCATTCGCCTGATCATGGCCCAGTGAGCAGCCAGGTCATGCACATGGTTCACGTCCCATATGAAAAGCCCGTCGGCACCCGTTTCGGCAAGGATGATCGTGGAACGCAGGTACTCGTCCCTACCGTTCGGGCCCGCATAAATGATTTCCTTGACACCATTGGCCTGTAAGTATCGCGTCAGAACCGCGGCGCTGATCATTTCGTCCACCAGTTTTTCGTCGACCCAGGTCTTGATGTCACAAGCATCCCTGAGCGCCCCTGCCAAGGTGCTGCCGACCATGGCGCATATAGCCAGCGGCCGGCCGCGCTTTTCGCCGGCGGCATCGGCAACGTGCCGGACCTGGCGCATGAAATCAGTCATGAAACCAGCCTGGACCTGGTAGATTCTCGGGTCGTCCTCGGGCACCGACCTGATGTCTTCGCCATACGCCTTTTCGAACGCGTCGACAACCGGTTGCTCGTATCCGATGACCCGCAGTCCCCGTATCCAGCAGACATTGATACCGTCGACCTCATCGTCGATGACCTCTTCCATGAGGTCGAGCACGCACTGCCGGACCTCGGGAAAGGCGAAGCTCATCTTCGGCAGGCGTGTGCCGTCACGATCGACCATGCACAGTTCCGGGCGATCGGTGAAAAGATTGCCACTGCTGGGGCCGAGCGCCATACGGAACATATAGTAGAATTTCATCCCCATGCCGTGCGCATGCTTCATGGCAACCTTATGCGGGACCAGATCCTTGTCGATCAGCGTGCGCAGGTTGTCGACGAGCGCCTTGGCATAAACGCTGGCTGCCTCGTCGGTGTTTCTCTCGTGCAGATTGTCGCCGAGCTTGGAAGGGTACTTCGTGATCTCGCCGGAGACCACCGACCAGTCTATCCTGCCGACATCGGAATCACGGTAGAGCTCGACCTGTTCGAGGATGTCCGACTCAGTTGTCGCATTCCGCCAGCCGACGAAGCCGCCGTCATTGGACGCGATGATGTTGCGCTTGCCGGAGTCGGCCCGGTCGGCCTGTATTGCCGCCACCTGTGATTCCGAGAGCGGCTCCAGCTTCACGAAGGCGACACCGCCCCAATGTCGCCCGCCTCCCGTGCCGGGAAGCCCCACCTGCGTTGTGTGCTGACCAATTATGATCGACTCGCCGGTCAGGTCTGCATAGCGCCAGAAGACTTCGCGCATGGTCATCACCTCCAGGCCGTCCGGCTCGTCATCGGCAATGGTCACGAAGCAGGGATCATGCTTCAGCCGGACCTTGAACGCCGCGTGTTCGCCATGCATCTGGGTGGCGTAGCCGATGTAGACAGCATGCCATCCCGTTACTTCCAGCGGATGCTCGACGTCGGGCGTGTCCGACAGGCTGGCGGCCACCATCATCGTCCCCGAAACCGTTGCGGATTCGTATTCCACAAGCCGCCAGTGCTTCGATTGTGTTGTCCTGGAAAGCGCCGATTGCGGCAGGCACTTGCTCATGTCCGAAAGATAAACAGCCATTTTTTCGCTCACGTTATGCTATTCAAAAAAGTCTGTGCCGACAGGCGGACCAATAGCGACCTCGCACCATTCTTCATAATTGTAGGTCCGCACGTGGCCGTCACACATTGGCGAATTTTTCAACTCGCCGGCGTGCGTTCTCGCCCCCCACCAACCTACGTCGCAGGTGGGCCAATAACAACAGCCCGATTGGTCCTGCGCAACACCTCCCCAGTCTTCCTGCGCCAGGGGAATGGTCGTGGGCGACGGGATTCTCGAATATTGTACCGAGAACGACCAGGGGCCAATAGGCGGACAAAAGCCATGCCAGCGACTGACCTGGCGATTCATGCCATAGGAACGAACGGTGTTGGGTGCAGTAACGGTAAGATAGTCGGAAGGGCAGCGATAAATGCCATTGGGATTGTGTTGCTGTCCCGGCGTGTAGGGTTCCAAAAGTTCATTGAAAGCGGTGCTGAAATCCACAGATGCGGGCACGACGTGGTCATTGTAATCCCCTGCATACTGGATGGAACCGAGACCGATCTGCTTCAGCCCCGAAATGCAAAGAATCGTTTGCGCCCGCGCCTTGGCTTGCGACAGCGCCGGCAACAGCATCGCCGCCAGGATAGCGATGATGGCGATCACCACAAGCAACTCGATCAAGGTAAATTCCGTCTTCCGATTGGAATTGAGTGAGGCTATCATTGGGATTTTCTGCGTTGTGCCTGCGCTTTGTCCCATTGATTGAGTTCCTCAAGGTCAGGGTTGTAACCTTCATGGCTTAGAAGTGCGATCCTTCCCTGAAGCTTAAACTCATCCGCCACCGAGTTGATGTAATCGATCGTGTCCGCCAATGCTCGCCGGGTGGCTCTCATGTTCTTGTCGGTCTTGTCCTTTTCCACTTCGCCATCGACTCCTGGCCGACACGTGCAGCATCATCGTTCCGCTGACCACCGCGGATTCGTATTCCAAAAGCCGCCAGTACTTCGACTGTGATGTACTGGACAGTGCCGAGTGCGGCAAACATTTGCTCATGTCGACAGGTAAATCATCGTCATTCGAACACATCCGTGCCGGTTGGCGGCCCGATTGCAAGCTCGCACCATTCTCCATAATTGTAGGTCCGCACGTGGCCGTCACACATTGGCGAATTTTTCAACTCGCCGGCGTGCGTTTTCGCCCCCCATAAACCAACCTCGCATGTCGGCCAATAGCTACACCCTGTGTGCGTCTGCGCAATATTACCGCCGCCCCAGTCCTCCTGCCCCAGAGGAATAGTAGTGGGCGACGGAATTCTGGTATATTTTACCGATTGCGACCAAATGGAAAAATGGCCATGCCAGCGACTGACCTGGCGATTCAGGTTATAGGATCGACGGGTGTTGGGTGCAATCACCTCAAGGTCGTCTGAAGGACAGCGATAAATTCCGTCAGGATTGTGCTCTTGTCCCGGCGTGTAGGGTTCCAAAAGTTCATTGAAGGGCGTGTCGGGATCCACAGATGCGGGCACCACGTAGTCATCGTAATCCCCTGCATACTGGATGGAACCGAGACCGACCTGCTTCAGCCCCGACATGCAAAGAATCGTTTGCGCCCGCGCCTTGGCTTGCGACAGCGCCGGCAACAGCATCGACGCCAGGATAGCGATGATGGCGATCACCACAAGCAACTCGATCAAGGTAAATTCCGTCTTCCGATTGGAATTGACTGAGGCAATCATTGGGATTATCTGCGTTGTGCCTGCGCTTTGTCCCATTGATTGAGTTCCTCAAGGTCAGGGTTGTAACCTTCATGGTTTAGAAGTGCGATCCTGCCCTGAAGATTAAACTCATCCGCCACCGAGTTGATATAACCGATCGTGTCCGCCAATGCTCGCCGGGTGGCTTTCATGTTCTCGTCGGTCTTGTCCTTTTTCCACTTCGCCATCGAATCCTGGGCCGCCACGTGCAGCTCCGTCGCCCGCCAGTATCGGGAAAACGACTCGAGACGCCGCTTGACCACCGGCCGCGTGGCGCGGCGCCGGGCTTCGGCAATGTAACTGCGGCACGTCGCCACCGCCTCGGCATTCAGCGTGTCGGGATATTCTGTCGCATAATCGTAGCCGAAATTGGCCCCCTTGGTCAGGCGGTGGAAGGTTTCGAAAAACTGCCGCATCGGGTCAGCGCCGGCGCCAAAGAAATTCGTGTAGAATTCCGTCAACATCTTTTCCGAATCAACATCTATGTCCCACATGGTCTTTGACGCCAAATACATTGCCACAAGGTTGACCGGCGTGAAAGCGTCGTGTTCCAGGTACATGGCAATGCCTTTGTGCTCATGGCACCAGCGGATGTTGTCGACAATTTCGAATTGCGGAAAATCCAGGCGATATCCCATATACGTGTAGTAATACAGTTGTTTGGAAATCTCGACCCAATGCAGCACTTGCCGGCGCCAGTGCTCATTGCTGGGCGCAATGTGGCATATAACCGGCAGGACGCTGTCTCTCGGCTTCACTGTCGGCATACCGGGTATGTTGTAATGCGCATAATAGGTCAGCAGAAGGTCCGGGTTGACTTGCTCGGCCCGCTCGGCAATGGCATTGACCATTCCCAGGTAGCCGTTCGCCACATTGAAGGTTGGTTCGTCACTGGGGCCGCGCCCGACTACACGCGCCTGTTGCGTTGTCGGGTAGGTAAACATCTTGTCGCCGTACAGGGCCAGGCAATTCTCACATTGACACCATCCATCCGAACCGCCATCAGCCTGCCCGACCGTGTAGGCTCGCCAGAACGGCGGCTGCTCGGTGAGCTTTCTGACGAGATTACCCGAGAGGATCCGGATCACATCCGGATTGCTGAAGCACACCGCCGGGGCGCCCCCCATCTTCCGTTCACCGTTCACCAACGCAAAGTATTCCGGGTGGGACTCGGCATCCGGGAATGCCCCGGCCAATACGGCGTGCATGTGAAAATAGGTGTTGTGGCTTATGCGATTACGGGCCCGCCACAAAAGGAAATCCTCATAAGCTTGGCCTGTCCTGGTGTGAATCCCGATCCAACGTCCAGCGAAATCCGGCTTGCTGGTGAGATCCACAGCCGGGACGGTAATCGTCCGCTTGCGGGGAACGATCTCGCCGTCCTCGCCCGGCATGTACCATCGGCATCCCAGGCTTTCGAGAAATGAGTAAACCGCATTGGGCGTGCCGCAGTCGGTCGGGCCGCGGAATCGGCCGAGGGATGGGTGAATAAAACCATCCGTCTTGCCGGTAACGATCAGTTTTCCGGGCAGCATTCTGATGACGAACCCATCCGGCCCCAGGTCGTACTTGTCAAGATCGGGGATCAGCTTATCCACCGCAGGCATCCGGCCCACCAATATCAGGTTGCCTGCGGTTGTCGCTGAGCTCGCTATAGGCAATTTCGCCCCGGACATCTTTTCGATATAGGCCTGCAGGTCTTTGACCGCGCCTTTCGTTTCAACGGAATCAGAAACCGTGACGATCGTGGCCGCCGGCTTGCCGTCCTTGACAATGGTCATCGACAGGTCCTGCGCCCTACCGGCTGCATTGGCCCCATCTCCATCCGCGTCTGCGCTCCCGACTTCCCGGCCACCGACCGTACTTGACGCCGGGATCACAGCGCACAGTATGATCAGAATCACCATCATGTTCAATGTCCTCATACCGTGACCTCCTTTTTCGGCCCTACGCGGATTCATTCGAGTGGCGTGTATGATCCTAAAAAATTCCGAATTCCATGTCCGGCGCCCCCCGTTCCCACTGCACTCAAAGTTACTGTCGAAAAATGAAGGCTGCAAGAAGACGATACGCCGACGGATCGAAAAGTCTCAGGCGACGCGTCACGCTACTCGAACGCCCACATGCCCGGGTATGATTCCGCATATCGAACCGTTGCGTAATACATTCCAGCCGGCTCCTTGTCGGCTTCGGCAACTGCCGCTCCGAGTTTCTTTGGATCGTTGGTCGCAACGGGACGAACCCGGTGCACAACCGTCTGGGTACAGCCGCCGGTGTGTGGCAGGAACTTCCCCTGGTCAACCGCGATTCCGGCTTCTTCCCGGATCGCGATGCCGGCCCCCCGCTTGTAAAACAACACCCGCGGCTCACCCGCGGTGAACTGCCGATCCGGATCGACGTCCCAGATATAGATCGGATCTCGCTGATGCCCGTACGGCGAGATGTTGGGGTCGTTCGTGATCAGCCGAATCGCGCCGTCGGCGCACCGGAACATCGTGATCGGCGAGGTGGTTCGTGGTTGCGACGGCAAGACCGGCTCCGGCACGTCCGTAAAAGGGTCATCGATCCGCAACCATGTCACCGGTCCGCCGCCGGCGATCCGCATGCTCGACCACAAGCGTACCGCAACGATCCACGAGTCGCGGTACCGGGCCACACTCGGTTCCGTGAAGTCCCCCGGGATCACCGGCCCCGTTTGCGTCCACTCGTAGACACCGCGGTCAACGTTGTAACAATATTTCAATGCGGCAATCTCGTTGTGATCGAAATAACCGTAATCGATCCACTCCGAGCCGTCGTCATTAAACGGCACCGCCGGTGTCATCGTCTGCCGCATATACCGAACGGGTGCGTCGCAGAAAGCGTAGCCCTCGTTGAACCCGCGCTGGCGCAGGGTATCGACGGGGCGCACGATCTCGATGTCGTCTGCCGCTTCGTTGAGCCGGAACTGCATCCATTCCACGGCCGAGCTGCCGGCGTGCAGCCAGGGGTTGGTCTCTTTCACGTTCAGCATAAACCCGGTGGCGGGATCGATGCGGCGGCCCAGGCGTTCCCATTTTGCCACGAACAGATTCGCGCTGGGTGCCGGCTTGCCCTTGATCATGGCGCCGCTGGGGACACCGAACACAACCGGATGTACATGCGCCTTGACACATCGCTCGCCGTTACCGAGCGGATCCCAGTCATCGATCGATTTGGTGAGGATGCCTTCAGTGATAACCGGGCCGTCGTATGCATCGCTCCGAAGCTGATAGATGATGCTGGTGTTGTCATCCGTGCCGCGCCAGCCGCGGGTCGAGTAAATGATCAGAAACCGATTGCGACTGAGTTGCGCCGCATTGGCATGGCCGGGGTAGAAACCGTCCGCCCGAGTTTCGCCAGGGTGCGGGCATTCGTGCAGCAGTTTTCCCTGATGTCGGATTTCAGCTATCAAGTGGACAACCTCGCTCTGGCAGGCACGCTGTGCGGGCAACCGACGCTGTACGACAAACGGGTGCGGAAAAAATCGTTGCAAACCAGCTCGCCCTATGTCACGTTACCATATGAAGCTCGAAGGTAAAGTGGCGCTGATCACCGGCGCGTCCCGTGGCATTGGTCGAGGCACCGCCATATGTCTGGCGGAGCACGGCGCGGATATCGTCGTCAACTATCGCAAATCTGAAGATGAGGCACAGCAAACCGCGGATGCTGTTTCGGCACTGGGGCGCAAGGCACTGATCGTTCAGACCGATGTCAGCGACCGTGACGCGGTCGAGGCAATGTTCGACACAGCGATCGAGCATTTCGGGCATATCGATATCGTCGTTGCCAATGCCGCGTACTCGGGTCGCGGGCCGGTTGTGGACCTCGACTGGGAAGAGGCCAGGCGAACGATCGATGTGTCGCAATCCGGTGTCTTCCACACCTGCCAATTCGCTGCCCGGCAGATGGTGGCCCAGGTGCAATCCGGTGAGACCCCGGGCGGCAAGATCATCATCATGAGTTCCATACACGAGCAACTGCCGGTCAAAGGCAGCGCGCCATACAACATGGCGAAGGCAGCAATCAACCACTTGGGCCGAACACTGGCAGCAGAACTCGCAGAGCACCATATCAATGTCAATATCATCAATCCCGGATGGATCGAAACCGAAATCTCCAGAAACTATTATGATCCGGCCAGATTAGCTGAATTGGCAAATAAGATTCCGTGGAAACGGACCGGC
>DPYP01000518.1:0-11063 GCA_003545375.1 Lentisphaeria bacterium | reverse complement strand
GGCGGCGGTGTCGGCGGCGGCGGCGGTGTCGGCGGCGGCGGGGACGACAGCGACGGTGCTGCGGACTCTACCGCTTTTTTCTCGGTGGGCGTCATGCCCATTCCCGTGCAGGACAACCGTGCGGTCGCCGTCTTCGTCAACTGGCCAGAACCGCCGTCCCCTACAGGGGGTCCACTCATCATACTTTGTTCTGGTGACTTGTCTGCCATAAAATATCTCCTGGGCTGATGGAGAAGGAACGGGTCCGGCCTTACCTGAGTTCCAGGAGAAGGCCGAGATTTCTGCCATTGTTCCCGATTAATTAATTGGTTAAGATACCTGTTTGGGCAGGTCGTTGCAAATAAATTTAGATCGAAACTGGTATTCACGCCAATCTGAATCTATCGTTCCTCAATTGTCGCCTAAACGTCCCGCGCGCCCGCGCCGCAGCCACCGGCACAGGTGCACCTCGACCCACGCGAAGCTTGTGCAGAGATATGGCGTCGCCGTTTTATGCCTTCGAACAGAGCGATACTTTCGGACGTCTCGTCGTCCTGCTCCTGTTCTTCTGTAGTGTGCTGGCCTGGACAATCATTGTCGAGAAGTGGCTGAGCCTGCGCCAAATCAGCAGGCATCTACGCACCGCCCATAAGCATATCGACCGATTGACCTCTGCCGATGAACTGTGTCTCGGCCTCAAAAATATTCAGGGCCCGCTGCGGGTGGTCGCCGGTGAGGCGGTCATGGTAGTGGCCCGGATGCAGGGGCTGCAGGCAGAACCACTGATGACCGGCAAGAAGAATCTCGGCAAGATTTCTGTGCACAACTTCGACCAGGTCGAAGCGCATGTGGAACGTGTCGTCGACGAAGAGATTATGACCATGGAGGAGCGTCTGGGACTGCTCGGGTCCATCGTCAGCGCTGCACCTTTCCTCGGGTTGCTCGGCACCGTCTGGGGCGTTATGATAGCGTTCTGCGGCATGGCCGCCCAGGGCAAGGCGAATATCAACGCCATCGCACCAGGTGTCAGCGGCGCGCTGCTCACGACCGTCGTCGGCCTGCTCGTCGCGATTCCCGCCCTCATCGGTTTTAACCTGCTGACCAACAAGATCAAGAAACTCACCATCGATCTCGACAACGCCGCCGAACAGCTCCTCGGACTTCTAAAGTCGGCGCTGGTGTCCTGAACCGGATGCAGACCGCACATGAGCCGTCATCGTAAGGAAAATCGACTACAGTCGATCACGTCCATCAATGTGACGCCGTTGATGGACCTTACTTTTCTGCTGCTCATTGTCTTCATGATCACTGCGCCGGTTCTCGAGTACGCCGTCGATATCACGCCGCCGGCGCTCAACGCCGAACCGGTCGTCGATACCGTTCACAAGATCATCAACCTTACCCGCGTCGGTGACATCCGTATCGACGAAAAGACGCTGTCGCTGGCAGAACTGGCAAACTTGGTGCAGGGGCTCGAGCAAACGGCGCCGGACACCCGGTATCACATCCGCGCCGACGAATCCAGACCGTACGGAGAAGTCATCACCATTATGCGCACCATCAAGAATGTCGGTATCACGGACGTGTCGCTGTTGACGCTGGTCGAAGAATGACCGGCCGCCGCATCACGACCATTGTCACCGCCGTACACCTTGTTGTGGTTGTTGCTGCCTGGGGTATATACCGAATGGCTGATACACCGCGGCAACCCGACGAAGCGATTCATGTTAGCCTGCGTACCCTCGACTCGCTGGTGCCGGACATTACGGAACCCGGACCGGTGCCGCCCGTGCGAACACCCGAACCCCCTGCAAAACGGTCGCCCCCGGCTCCCGAACCGCCAACAGCGCCCGGACCGTCCGTAGAACCACCGACGGCACATGCTGGGCTGCCATCTACGGAACCTGTCCCGAAGACTTATAACACCGCCGAAGAAATCCGGCAGCGCGCACGCCTTAATGAACGGGTACGGCCTCGCCCCGCACTGCCACCTGCCAAGCCGATCGTCGACACTGATGCGCTGCACCGGCAACTGCTCAAAGACTTCGCCAAGCTCAATGCCGAACCGCCGGATCGCCAAGCCGTCGCTGTCGAGGTCAGCGAGGAATACCTCGGCCATATCCGAGCCCAACTCTACGAAACCTGGAACGAGCCGCACGGGACAATGATCGGCGATCAGCCGCTCCGGGTCACCGTCGCGCTGACTATCCGGGCCGACGGCAGTATCGCCACGAGGCGCATTGTCAAGCGCAGCAACAACAACATGATGAACCAGTCCGTCGAGGCCTGCCTGCAAAACCTCAGTGAGCTGCCGCCAATACCTGCAGAACTACGTAAAGCCGCGATCGATATCAACATAGTCATGCAGCTCTGAGCACATATTTTCGGCATGGCACATTTCTGCCCGTGAAATAGAATCACCAGGTACCGATCCATCAATCCCATATATCACGAAACCGCAGTTTCGGTGAAACGTGTGCTACATTACGGGCCGAACCTTGAGGTAATTCAGGAAAGCAGGACGGTCGAACGATGCCTGACACACAACGAAAAATTAACGTCGCCGCTGCCGTGCCCTTACGGGGGGGCAAGATGCCGATGGCTACCCCGGTGCCAGCATCCGCGAAGGATGAGGTGGATGAAGAAGTCACGGTCGATCGTGACTCCTACAACGAGCTACGGGCCGAGAACATCAAACTTGCGAACCGCAATCGTAAGCTGCAGAACACGATCGACGGCCTCTCCACCACCGACGGCAGCGCCTCCGGGCAACATACCACCGAGATTACCGCACTCAAGCACGGCCGGGCCCAGGCGGACAAACGCGCCAAAGAACTCGAAGAAAAATGCACAGAACTGCGCGAAAATAACGTCAGGCTCAAAGCCGATGTCGATAAGCTGGCCAGCCAGACCGCCGAGCTGAGCATCAAGGGACGTCAGGACCACATCGCTGCCCAGAACGAAAAACAAAAAATCGAGGCGGAGAACGAGAAGAACACCAGCGAAACGAAGGCACTCCGGGAGAAGCTCGAAGCAACTGTGGGCCGCCGGAACGCAGAGCAGGAAGAGCACACGAAGTTGATCGCAAAACTGAAAGCCGAAAACAAGTTTCTCGGCGAGAAACTCACGAAAAACAGTTCGACAGCCACCGGCGAAGTCGAAGAAGTCCGGGCAAAACTGGAATCTGCACAAAAACACCTTCAACAACTCGAGAAACAGGCTGCAGAGTCTGACGCGAAACTGAAAGCCGAAAGCGATTCTCTGCAGGAGCAGCTCAAAAAGCAAACCACGGAAGCCGCCGACACGGCCAAGAATATTCAGAAAGAGCTTGAAGCAGCGCAAAACCGCGTTCGCGAGATAGACGGACAGACTGCAGACTCGGACGCAAGACTGAGAATTGAAAACGATATTCTGCAAGAGAAGATTGATCAGATGCTGGACGCACTGGTATCTGACCAGGAAAAGGTGGAATCATCCGCCCCGGCAAGCGATGACCCCATCGTCAGACTCCGTATCGAAAATCAGATTCTGCATGGCAAGATTGCAGAACTGCTCAAAGAAAAGTCCGGATAAGTAGCGCCAAGCTCTCCGAGCGCCCGCCAGTGAAACCGCCCATGAGCGATTCAGCAACGCCTCGACCGGACCGACGATGGTGTCGCAGCGCGCCTTTCATACTCTTTCTCTACCTCGTCATCATCCTCTTCACCTGGCGTGACTACGGTGTCACCTGGGATGAGAATGTGCAATCACGTTATGGCGAACTGGTCCTGCAGTATTTCGACAGCGGCGGAGAGGATCGCAGCTGCAACACCTACTTCGACCTCAAGTACTACGGCCCCGTTTTCGAACTCGTCTGTGCCGCATGGTATCAGTCAGCGCGGGATTTGAAAGTCGAAATCCGTCACCTCTGCATCGCACTCTGCGCCGTAATGACGGTGGTTGCCGTCGCACTGTTCGGTCGCAGCTTTGGCGGGCTCGCCATGGTGTTCGGCATGCTGGCGCTGATCATGCTGCCACGCTTCTATGGGCACAGCTTCAACAACTCCAAGGACATCCCGTTCGCCTGCGCGTTCGCCTGGTCCATGCTCGCGCTGGCTTACGCCGTGCGCGCCGAAACCATCGGCTGGCGGCACGCCCTCACCTGCGGCGCCGCTGTCGGGCTGCTGCTGGCGACGCGTGCCGGGGGTGTCTTCGTTTTCGGCATCGCCGGGCTCGCCGCGACACATGCGTGGCTGGCCCGTCGCGGCCGGCCGGCAGAAACCGACAAGCGCTGGCCCTCCGTTGTCCTGCCCTGGATCGCCGCACTGGTGCTGTGCTGGGTGCTGATGATCGCCGTCTGGCCATGGGCTCATGAAGATCCGCTGCGCAACCCGCTGCGTGCTTTCGGCGCAGCAACATCGTTCCCCCAGAAATACGACGTCCTGTTCGAAGGCCGAATCGTCAAGAGTGATGCCCTGCCCTGGTACTATCTGATCAAGTACATCGTCATCACGACGCCGTTGGCACTGCTCGCCATGAGCGTCATCGGCATCGCATACAGCGTCTCTCTGCAGCGTCGGGATTGGCGCAGCAGCGAGGCTGTGCTTTGCAGTCTGCTGCAACTGTGGCTCGCCGTTCCGCTGCTGATCTACCTGATCAAACGCCCAAACATCTACGACGGGCTGCGTCATTTTCTATTCGTGCTGCCGGCGCTGGCGCTCTTCGCCGGACTCGCGGTCAGATGGGTGGCACAGCGGACGAAGCGAAAATATCTGATCCCGGCAATCGCCGCTGCAGCACTGCTGGTGCCGGCCGTGAAGATGTACAAACTGCACCCCTACCAGACTTCCTATTTCAATTTCATCGCCGGAAAGCAGCCGTCACAGCGCTACGACACCGACTATTGGGTGTCGAGTTACAAGGAAGCGATAGAATGGATCAACCGCGCATCGACCGAGAGTACCCTGGTTCTGGTCGGGGGCAACGAGCAGGCACTGGCATGCGCCACGCCGTTTGCCGCTTCACATGTAGATCTTGTCGGCGTCAACCACGTCGGCGTACTGGGGGAGTTGAATGTACCAGACCACTTCATGCCGGGGTCTATCCAGCATCTGTATTATGTCGGGCACATACGCTTCGGTTTCGATGACAACTTTCCCGACAGCCCGATCGTGCACCGTGTCGGCCGTCTCGACGATGTATACACCGTCATCCGCGACGGCCAGCCATAGTCCATTTCTTCCGTGGAATGGCCGGTCCCGCCCGTTCCACGGAAGAAACAGAATCGACGGTTACACGAGACCTGCGCGACCACGCTATGATTGCCGCTTCGACTCGTCGCGCAGTCGAGCCACGTAGGCCTGCCATTCCACGGGTACCAGGCTCTGTTTATTGCTGTTGCACGTCGCACAGCACGGTACGACGTTGCTTTTCGTGGTCCGGCCGCCACGGATGATCGGCACGACGTGGTCCATCGTCAGATCGGCCGGCCTCACCGCCTCATCGCAATAGTGGCAGCGCCCGCGGCCACGGATGTTCTTCCACCACTGCGACTGTCGCAATTCCCGGGCTTTGGCACGTTCACGGCGGACATGCTCGTCATCGGCCGGGATGAAAAACAGGTCATCACCGAGATTGATGTCTGGCGTACGTTGATCGTCATCGGTCATGGGGACTCCGCGGGTACCGCTGCAACGTCTAAATCCTCTGACTGATCACGAGTGGCCAGCATCAGCACGATCAGACCTGCAGCGAACAAAACAATATATATCGACATCACTGGCCAACGCACCTCCGTGCCCTGCCACGGGATCGGCAGGAAAAACGACGGGTTATCGACCTGCTGCACATCCCCTGGCGCCTGTTTCAACATGCTGTGTCTCGACACCATCAGCAGCGTTGCGTTGTTGATCACATGAAGCAGGACACCGGTCCAGATGCTGCGGGTCTGATAAGCCACCAGCGTCACCACGATACCAACGATCATCGCTGGCAGGATACGGTAAATACTGATGTGAAAAATACCAAACATCAGCGACACCAGCAAGATCGTCGACCACCGTTTCAGGACGGGCCGCAGTCCGGCCATGATCAGGCCGCGGAACAGGAACTCCTCGCAAATCCCGGGAGAAACCGAAAAAACCAGCAGCAGCAGAGGGTCCGGATAATCGGCGTCGGTCAGGCCGAGCGCCTTTTCCATCATCTGCTCGAACGCCGCCGGCACGGGCAGCACCAGGTTCTGCAACCAGCTTGCGAAGGTACCGAGCACTGCCCAGGAGGTCAATCCCAGGATGATCGCCGCAACCCAACCCCACAGCGACGGCATGCGCAGCATGAAAGTCTCCCGGGCGTCCAGCTTCAATGCCATGACCAGCACTAAAACCGGCGCCAGCAACAGGCCCCATTGTGTCACCACCATGCCCCAGATCAGGTTCGCCTCCTGCACCATCGTGCCGAGATAAAGCAGCACGACAAGCGCGATGCAGAATACCGAGACCGACAGCATCGGTGTGGCCCGCCGCACACCGCCGATCGTCGGACGCATCCGGAATATATCGCCGAGCCCACCGTTGCCGCCCAGTAGAATCTGCTCGGTAGTAAAAATGCGCACCGCCACGACCAGGGCCAGAACCGAGTAAACGACATTGGCGATCAGCACCAGCGTCATCATCTCGGGGCGCGGCGGCTCAGTCATCAGGTCGCGCATCAGCAGCACGATGTTGAGCACCGGCACGCCGGCGGTGAATCCGACCAGCTTGACGCCCGGCAGGGCACCCATGGTCACCGGAATGATGATCAGCATGTAGACCGGCGTCAGATAATTCTGCGCTTCCTTGTAGCTTCTTGCGAACACTGCAACTGCCATCATCAGCGCCGCAAACAACAGAGCGATCGGGATAAGCTGCAGAAAAACCATGCCGATCGTGCCGCCATCAATGCGGAAGGCAATTTCCGACTCCCCCGGCAAATCTCTGGCCACCCAGGCAAAGGCTGCCGCCATGCTGACCAGATTCGCCATGGCCGATGCCATCGACACGCAGAAGACAGTCATGAACTTGCCGAAAATAATTTCCAGCGGATGTGCCGGCGCCGTCAGCAGTGTCTGCATCGTGCCACGTTCCTTTTCGCCGGCAGTCAGGTCGACGGCCGGGTAGAAGGCGCCGAGCAGCACCATCATGATCAGGATCATCGGCAGCACACGGCCGGCAAGATAACCGCCACGCTTGTACGGCGGCGCGATATTCTCATCGAATATGCGTAGGGGGAAAAAGAAACCCTCACTGAGGTCGGGGTGCTTCGCAAGACGTTTCGAGACGACCTTCGTGCGGTACGACTGCAGCAAGGTAAACAGCCGGTCATTGACGGCTCGCGATTCGTCGATCGTATTGTCGTAAAGGATGACGATCGACGAAGTATCTTCCCGCTCGAGTCGCTCCTCAGAGTCTCCGGCAATGACCAGAATCGCATGGGCCTGGACATTCTTGAGCACATCGTGGGCCCAGCCGGTCAAGGCGTCGATCTCGGGATTCTCTGCATCATCGCCCAGCGTTGCGGGTGCCTGCGGCGACTGTTCGAGCTGCAGCAGTTTGAGATTCAACTGGTCCGCGGCCGGCTTCTCCGCATCCGCCGCCAGCACCTCGTTCAGCGCCTCGGGAATCTCACCAACAACTGCGACCAGACCCTCCATCGCGTACAGTTGCGACACCTGGTGACTGGCAACCTGCGTGAAGCCGATGAGCAGCAGCGGATACAGCACGGCCGGCAGGATCAGCATGACTACCAGCGTCCGTCGATCACGGATGGTTTCGAGCAACTCCTTACGGAAGATTGTCAGGGTTATTCGCCAACGCATGAAATTTCCGGGTTGTCGCTTGAGTTGTCGACATCGACCGTTTCGCCCACGAGCTGCAAAAACGCCTCGGCAAGCGATACTACGCCGGCGCGGGCACGCAGTTCGTCACGGGTGCCCGCAGCACATACCCTGCCCTTGTGGATGACGACAATACGGTCGCACAGGTACTCGGCTTCCGACATGATGTGAGTGGAAAACAACACGGCTTTGCCCTCGGCCCGGGCACGCCGGATAGTTTCGAGAATGAAACTGCCCGTCACAATATCCAGCGACGCCGTAGGTTCATCCAAAATCAACACCGGCGGGTCGTGCACCAGAGTGCGGGCAATGTTGGCTTTTTGCTGCTGCCCTGTGGACAGCGTTTCACAGTGGCGATCGGCGAAGTCCCCCATGTCCAGACGCTCGATCAGCGCCGCACTGCGCGACTCGATCAGCACATCTTCCATGTCGTGCAGCCGTCCGAAATACCGTAGGATCTCGCGCGGCGACATGCGTTTATACAGAGCCGTGTCGCCGGAAAGAAAGCCGAGCTGCTGCTTCGCTTTCAGCGCGTCGGTGCTGGTATCGAATCCGCAGACCGTGGCACGCCCGGATGTCGGTGTGAGTATCGATGCAAACATGCGAAGCGCCGTCGTCTTGCCGGCCCCATTCGGGCCCAGCAAACCGACTACTTCGCCGGCCCGCACCGTCAGGTCAAAATGGTCGAGTGCCACAACCCGCGGATATTCTTTGCGAAGGCCGACGGCTTCGAGCAGGATGTCGGATTCTTTGGTCTCAGTCATTGGCGTAATATACCGCATACAAATCGGACAGTGATCGCCACCAGGAGTGGCATGATACCGCACAAACGTAACCGTGCGACAACGTCACGTGAAACGACTGCCCCAATTAATTTCGGCAACCTCAAAGACCTTGCCGTCGGCAATCGTACGCGTCGGGATTCGCCGCTTGAATCTTTCTCCAGTACTGAACAAGTTGACGCATGGGCTCCAACAGTTCGGCCGTGTTGGCGGCGACATCTCTCGCCGCAAGTCTGCAACTCTCCTTGTTCTCGCCGCCGCTTCCGGTATTGTTTCGGTTCAGCGCAGTGTAGCAATGTAAACACTCAGCAGTCCATCGAATGCCGCACCCCTACACACTTGGCTTTCTCGAACTGACCTTCATCCTGGTGATGATTCTGCTGCTGCACAGCGCCCGACGTCTGATCGGCAACAGCGGGTTCTACCTTGCACTCGGCTCGCTCATGGTGCTGGCGCAGATCCTCACCGCCGTCGATTTGCAAATGGTTGTCGGCGAAGACGGCTATGCCGTCAATATGGGACCGATCTTCTTCATCCCCTTCATGGCCGCGTTGCTGATCACCTACACGCTGGAGGGCACGAATGAAGCACAGCGCATGATCGTCGGCTTCGCCATCGTCGTTGGGATCTTTGTGTACATATCCTATCTGTCTGAGTACCAGTTCATACTCGACGGCTACGACATCTCGCCGTTGTTTCCGCCGCTGTTCATGCACAATCTGTTCAATGCCAGTCGCGTCTACATGGTTATCGGCCTCGTCTCCGTGGTCGTTGAATTTTTCATCCTGCCAGTGATCTATCAGTTGTTCAGGAACTGGGGACTGCATCTGATCTTCTGCGTGTTCGCCGCATTGATCCTGACACAGGTGATCGACTCTTTCATTTTTATGCTGATCACTGACAATCATTCCGTGCTGACGGCGCTGAAGTCAGAGGATTGGTGGCACGAGCTGGGACAGATGTACAAGTTCCGCTTCTTCGCAACGCTGTGGGTCGCGACTCTCGCCAATCTTTACCTGTTTCTGCGCCAGATTCCCGTCAAAAGCCGGACCCGACGCGACCCCCTGGACATTGTCTGGGCCTTTGTCGGGCGCGGCGGCCAGACACGCCGCCTACAGTCGAACCTGCGAGAATGGGAAGGCCGCTATCAGATGGTCGTCGAAAGTACCAACGACATGATCTTCATGATCGCCAAGTCCGGCGTCATCCTCGACGCCAACCGCACCGCCACTCAGAAACTCGGGTACTCCATGGAGGGCCTCCACAATCTGCGCATCCAGTCGATCATGCGCACGCCAGACGAACAGTTGTACGACTGGAAGGAGATCTGGGAGTATGTCTTTGCGGCAAACACCGGCTCGCAAACCGCCCGCAACGTAGTCTTCAACGAACTGCTGATGCACACGCAGAGCGGTAACGTCCTGTCCCTCGATGCGACCATATCGCCATTGATAATCCAGGACAGCCAGACCGCGCTGTTCGTGGCACGGGACATCAGCCGCCGCCGCGAGCTGGAGAAAGAACGGGAGCTGCTGCGCGACCACCTCGTGCAGGCCCAGCGTATGGAAGCCGTAGGTAAGCTGGCCGGCGGCATCGCCCACGACTTCAACAATCTGTTGCATGCCATCCAGGGCAGCCTCGATCTGCTCGAGAAGAAAATGGCACAACACCCGGAGTCCAAGCAATTGGTGACCAATATCATCACAGCTACCGATCGTGCCTCGCAACTCACCGATCAACTGCTCGGGTTCGCCCGCGGCGGCAAGTACGAAGTCAGCCGGATCAATATGAACGAACTGATCAAAGACTCCGAATCTCTTTTCACTCCGATACTCAGGAAGAAAGGCGAACTAAAAGTCGTCGTGCATCCAGACCCGATGATCGTCGAAGGCGACCGCACACAGCTCGAACAGGTCGTCCTCAATCTGCTGATCAACGCCGCCGACGCGCTCACGAAAACGAAAGCTCGCATCATCCTGCGCTGTGAACCGGCCAATGAACACACGCCCGGCCTGCATGCAAACCAGCATAGCCGACCGGCGGAGGATTTCATGGTCGTTCGCGTCCGCGACAACGGCATCGGTATGGACGACGAAATCCTGGCACATCTGTTCGAGCCATTCTTCACCACGAAAACCGACAAGGGCACGGGCATGGGACTCGCGATGGTTTACGGCTGCATCGAAAACCACCATGGCTGGATTTATGTGGAAAGCGAGCCCGGTAAAGGCACGGAATTTTTCATCTACCTGCCGCGCGTGAAGTGATTGAACGGCAGGCCGTAGTGGCCAGCCAGATCCCGACCATTACTATCGACGAGCGGTATCGACGAGGCGGCGACAAACTCGCCGATATCTGTCAGCACCGTCTCGAACGGCCAGTCCTGCAGCAGCCTGTCAGCGTCTCCTGCCGGCACCGCCAGCAACAGTTCGTAGTCCTCGCCGTCGAGCCAA
>DPYP01000367.1:2966-6482 GCA_003545375.1 Lentisphaeria bacterium | reverse complement strand
GGAGGCAACCGAAAACGTCGTACTATTTCCAAAAACCATTGTCATCTGCCCATTATCAAGATAATAATGCCAATGATGCGCATTAGAAAGATTGACAGTTACAGTTACGTCCAGTCCGGAAACTGTTATACTTTCGATTGAAATATATGATTCCGGTTCCGGGCACGCCACTGTTACTGATTCTGATACGGCTATACCATAATCAGAACCGTCATGCGGCGTGCCAACACATTTAACAATATCGTCATCAACAAAATTCGATGAATTAAGTACTGATCCGGTAGCCCCAGCGACAATGACGTCATTCACAAGCCACTGATATGAAACTGTAACAGCGTCCATGTCTGCATCACTCACAGTAACTGATGCTACAATTGGGGTATCACACGGGTCACTTGGAGTTAATGTTAAGTTGTCGATGACCGGCAGGTTATTTTCCGGCTCTGGTTGACCGCCAACGCCATCCAGTTGAAAAAACAGCAGGACAAATTCGGCACAGGCTTGAGACCCCTCGGCCCCGTCACTGCCGTCGCCACAGATATCCACGCTATACAGGTCGCTACCGGCAAACATCGCTTCAATGAGTGCGCGCGCATCCGCGAAGTTGGTCTGCTGGTTGAGCTGCAGTGCATCGCACGCCTGGGAAATGTAATAGTCACAGGGCACACAATTGCAGCCGGACAGGACCTGTGGGGCATAGCCAGAGTTCAACTGGAAGCTGGCGCTGCTTGACGAGGTGCCGCCGACACCGCCGACACTGTCGTGCAAAATAAAGCTGGCGTTCGCAGCGTTTCCACCGCCCTGTGACACCGTGTCCGGGCACACATCGTCGGCGTTGACATGGAGGACAACCACGAGCGCCACGCCCAATGCTGTCCACATCCTGCCTGTATATTTCATCATACCCTCCAAATTTGGAGTGAAATAGAATTTCTCAGCAATCTTTCCGAACCACTATACCTGTTACATGTATAAGACTTTTCGCGTGTAATTCCAAGCAAAAAATCAACACGGAAAATTCGTACTTTCTGAAGTTTCGCAAATATCCCTACATAGGGGATTGCAGCGTTTTCAGCATACCATGGATCGCAAGCACCGTGGCTGCTCGCAGCCCTTGGAATTGTCTTTTTCTTATTCATCATAAACAACTACAAAAACGTCAGGGGCATGATCATTTCGGGTGCTGGATTCCTGGTCTATCTGCCGTGCATCTTCACGCCGCTGCATAAGATGCTCGAACTTTACATGGAGCATGGCTTGGAAATTGTCATTGCCGGGATTTTTCTTTTCAGGGCCGCAGGCAACTGGGCCGTTTACCACGCTGCCGAGAGGTGTCTTTACGGTTTTGCAGGGTTTTACCTGATTTTCGAAAATATCATATTCTCTTTTCAACTACTATTTGACAGGGGATACCGTGCCGTGTATTTCGAAGGAATTGCCCCGGGCCTTCTCAATGACTTTTTCCGTAGCTGGGTTGAACATCTCAAAACTGCCAGTTTCGACCTACTCGTTGTCTTCCACTTCCTGACAACGATCCTCGGTGCGATCATCCCCATCGCACTGCACATACTCATTCGCCGGCGAAACCAACATGATGTTTAACAGTAAAGATTGTACAACGTAAGATCACCTATTGGTGACAATAAATATCATCGTGCGCAATGGTCAGTGCAGACACTGGCCGCTGCCCGGTCACGTCGCCGCAATGCAGCGCCTGGCCGATGCCCTCGTGAAACTTGTTGCCCTACAGCCATGGGACAGGAGTTTATATCGAAAAAAAACAGCTCCAAAAGAAGAAATGCCGAAAAATGACCTTGGGTATTTTTTTCTTGCAATTTGATTTTTCTTTTTGTATACCACGAGGCGACCGATGCGCTGTGGACATGTTTCCTGATGGCTTTGGCAGATCATGCGATGGGGCGCATGATGGTCGGAATTCAGGACGAAATCTGTCGGATTTCAAGCGCGATACAATCCTGAAGGCCAGATGAAGCCTAACACTCGCGATCAAGTCGCGTTGAATTCAACCCAAGGCAGCTGCGCATGCGGCTGCGCAAACAAACATTGTAGGGGATTCGAGATGGAAAAGATGTACGTCAGACTGCAACGGCAAGAAGCGAGAATCGGGCGCGCGACACGGATGATCACAGTGATGTTCAGCGTTGTTGCACTGCTTGCGATCACCGCCGAAAAAATTGGCGCGCAGACTTTGACCATAAGCCAGGACCGGACGGAGCGGGACGTCAACGGAAATGGTGTCATCTACAAACGCGCGCTGCAGGCGATGGAATTAGATCCGACTGGGGTGTTTTCGGCCGTGCCGGTCATAAATGAGCGAATGAATGTGGGCGTTTTCGTCAAGCTCGACCTGGTGTCGACTGGTGGTCCGGTGACCAACATTCAGTGGACGGTGCCCGGCAACGCAATCAAGGATACGACGATCATATCGAATACCGCGACGGGGGCGGGATACCGTACCCAGTGTGAGGAAGTCATATTGTTGCCGGGCGACCTGCAGCAGTCTTCAATACAATTCCTGTGGAAAAATACCGGATCGCGTACGGTTACATTGAACGCCACGGTTGGCGGTACCCCACTTGTGGCAACGAAGGATTTCGAGGTGCGCCGGAACCCGAAAGCCGAAATCTTCTGGGTGACGGGATTTGGGAACACTCCGAGCTCGGACCCGGGTCAGGTTCGGGACAATACGCTGTCCGAGCATTATTGGTGGCACGTAATTGAGCCTACCGTGCCGCATGGAGAGTTTTTTCGTTTTCATCGTGGTTTCATTCAGAAGGGCAATTGCTTCCGTGCCATCTTCGGCTATGAGCCGGTGAAAGTGTACGCGACTGCTCCGAATTATCTGCCGCAGAACACAGCCACCTACACATCGGACCATGCGGGCACTGTGGGTGGGGGAAGCGGGGTCGTCATCGAGCCTCGTCATGCCATTCCGAACAATATTTATACCTTGCCGGACCGATTCACGCTGACTGGGGACGGCAGCACCAAGCTCGAGGATTTCGCCAATGAGAATGCACTGTCAATCAGTATCATTGGTTATCACAATGCCCACCACAGCCGGTTGTGTTCGTTCGGAGATTTTCTACGGGTAAACGTGACGCCGGCAGATCCGATTTTTCATCGGTTTCACTGGATGCTGACGAAAGTGCATGAACTATGGCAGCTGACTCAATTGGGAAAACCGGGTGCCGGCATCACAGTCCCGGCCGACAGTGCCCTGGGTGCGACGGTCTACTATCCGGAGACGGCCATGGAAGTCCCCGCGACGCCAGCCGAAGGAACCGTGCAAATCTGCACGCCGGCATCGGGTTCATTCTTTTTGACCGGGACAACCTATGTCAACTGTACGTTGACGGACGTCGAGCTGCTCAATCCGGATCCAAATGCGCCGTTCCTTGGCGGCATCACGCAATCGATCACATTCCCGGTCACGGTCACACCACAAGGCTCTTTGAACTCCGGTCCGGTTGACGTTTACTTTCTGGTAGACTT
>DPYP01000367.1:0-2540 GCA_003545375.1 Lentisphaeria bacterium | reverse complement strand
TCAAGTTTGGTGTGGGTTCCTATGAGGATTATCCCATCTCGCCTTTCGGCTGGACCGGTGACGCCGCCTATCGCCGGGACATCGACCTAACTCTCAATGCGGGCAACGTGAAGGCGACCATCAATGGTCTCACCCTCCGTTACGGCGGTGACCTGCCGGAAGGTCAACTGCCGGCCCTCTACCAGGCCGCCAGCGGCGTTGGCCAGGTCGTGCCAGGCCACCCGCAGGCCGATATTCCGGCGAACCAGAATGCCAATTTCGACGATATCAGAAATGGCCAGCCTGTGAAAAAGATTTTCCTGTTGTGGACCGATGCCGACTTTCACAATCCCGGGGATGCCGGCTCTATCCCGTATCCCGGACCGTCGTTTCAGCAGACGGTGAATGCCGTTCTGGCGCTCGATCCGCCGATGGTCCTGGGGTTGTCATCCGGCGGCGGCGGACTGGAAGATTTACGAGCGATGGCCCGGATGACCGGCGCATTGGCAACTTCGATTGGCTGCGATTGCAACGACGACGGGAGAATCGACATCAAGCCCGGGGAACCGCTGGTCTGCGTTATTCCCGATTCAGGAGAAGGGGTGGGCGCGGCAATCAAAGGCCTGCTGCTGGCCGCGACCGGGGCGCGCACGTGTGACGAGATTGCGATCGCCGTATTTGATGCATTCTGCTTGTCCACCAAGACGCTAACGACGTCAGTGCTGGAACTTAAAGGGAATTACGAGGCGATCGCGCGGGCGATCGTGGACGCTACACCCATCATCAATGACGGCACCGGGGCTTCTCTCAGCACCAATGCGAACGAGGAATGTTTGGTTCAGATATCAGCGGTGCTTGACAGCGTCCTTGGATATGAAGTTGAACAGGAAACACCGGAGCCCGAGCCGGAGGAGCTCGAGCTGGAATGGGCCGACACAGGCCATATGACTCTGGATGGGCGCCTGGTGACAGGCGGCCATAATCAATTATATGCCCTCGAGGTAGACTATCTCGATATCGATGCGAACAGCAACTACGTCTATGCCCTGATGACCCTGGTGTCACATCTGCAAAACGGTGAAATATCTACCGGCCAGATGCGCTGGCTTTACGAGCGCGCCATAATGTCCGCTGTGCCGATCGACCTTATTGCTGAATACATGGCCTTTCCACACAGCACGGCAAATTTAGAGGATCATATGATAGGAAGCGGCGGGGACTCGATCGCACGCGTCCTCCTGTATGACATCACACAGATGATCATTAACGGTGACCTGTACGACGAAAGTCCAAGGTCGCGCAATACATACGACGGACTTTTTGACCAGGCAGCCCAACAACTGGGCGTATCCGGAGAGGTGTCCGCACAAATACGGAACACCGTCGATGAGGAACTTGCTTTGCTTGGCAACAAGAAAGAAACCTTCTGGGCAGAGATACCGTATGCGCCACCTATCGTCATCGACACGACGCCCGATGAGGAATGGACCACTGGAGGAGGCCATATGACTGTGGATGGTCGCCTGGTGGTAGGCGGCCATAATCAATTATATGCTCTCGACGTCGACTGGCTTGCTATCGAGGCGAACAGCAACTACGTCTATGCCCTGATGACCCTGGTGTCATATCTGCAAGACGGTGAAATACCTCCCGGCCAGATGGGCTGGCTTAAGGAGCGCGCCTATATGTCGGCTGTGCCGCGCGCCATTATTGCTGAATACATGGCCTTCGAGCACCGCACGGCAAATTTAGAGGATCATGTGGTGGGAAGCGGCGGGGACTCGATCGCACGCGTCCTCCTGTATGACGTCTTACAGATGATCACTCACGGTGATCTGTACGACGAAAATCCAAGGTCGCGCAGTGCATACCACGGACTTTTGAGCAAGGCAGCCGAACAACTGGGCGTACCTGAAGACGTGTCCAGAGAAATACAGCGCTTCGTCGATCAGGAAGTTTATTTGTTTCACAAAAAGAAAGCTGTCTTCTGGTCAGAGACGCCGTATGTGCCACCTGGCACCGTCGTTGTGCCACCTGACGACGTCGACGTACCACCTGACACCGTCGTTGTGCCACCTGACGACGTCGTTGTGCCACCTGACGACGTCGTTGTGCCACCTGACGACGTCGTTACCAACCTGGGAAACAACCTGCCCGTCATCGACAAGGTAACATTAACTCCAAATCCATATCAAAAAGAACCAGGTGCACCGTGTGACTCCCCAATTGCAGCATCAGCTACTGTGAGTGATGCAGATGGGGATGCTGTTACGGTTTCATATCAGTGGTTTGTGAATGGTTTCATGGTGCCTGGGCTTGTCGGATCAGTACTTGCTCCATCGGATTTTGTTGATAGAGATATTGTTAAATGTGTTGGTATTCCGTATGACGGGACTGATTACGGTTTTATTGTATCAGAATCAGTAACCATAGGGTGCCCGCTACCCGACCACCACCTATTCGGGCCCGATCCGCAACAGCCACTTGACGACCCCGATGGGCCAGGTCACCACCACGATGACCCGTATGACGACGGCGATGACGACCACGACCACGGTGAC
>DPYP01000514.1:2079-7301 GCA_003545375.1 Lentisphaeria bacterium | reverse complement strand
ATCGTTTCGTCGGTCGAGCCTTCCAGCATGCCGTCGAGGAACGGCAAGATCAGCCCGAAGTCCGTCTGCCCGATCGAATCCCAACGCGGGTCGCCAAGCTGCAAGACCGCCAGACCGGCAGCGCGAAAGAACATCACGATCGGGTCTGCGAACTCGGCATTGACAGCGCCGGCGAATTCCCGGCCGCGCTGCCGGACCATCGCCTCGACCTGGGCAAACGTCCGGCCCTCATAGTACGCCTTGTTGCCCCGCCGGTAGGTGAATGTCCGCCCGGATGTTTCCGTCAGGATCGGGTACGACCACATCGAGTACGAGTAGGCCTGCGGATCGATCAGGATACCACGGCAGCCGCCCTGCTTTGCAACCCTGGCGATGGCACCGATGTTGTGACAGATGATCCGCCACAGCTCGTCGTCGAACCAGTTCATCGCATGACCGCCGTTGCCCAGCAGGCAATGGATGAAATTGCTGTCGAAACGATCAAACTCCACCGCACCCAGGTCGGCGATCGCCGGGGCGATGTGCTCGGGCGGGATCTCGTGGGTTGGCCGCCACCGTCCCAGGCTGTACGGCACGATCGTCTGGCCGATGTCGGCGCCGTCTTCACCGGTCGGCAACCGGCACAGGCGCCCGCTGGCCAGGCGTGTGGTCACCAGGGCACCGGTCTCGTCCCTGATGGGCACGGGCGAAGCGATCCAGGTGGCGACACCGTCCAGCGGCACCTGCTGCAGAGCCGCTGCGTTGCGGGACAGGTACAGCGTGTCCGGGGCGTTCGGCCCGGCACTGATGATCGTCACTTCTTTGCCGGCACCGATACCGGCCAGGATAAAAAGCAGCAGAATGACAGGATGTTTTCCCGGCATGATCACGGTTTGACTAAGCCCTGCTTCATTCGAGACCCCATTTCTCGCGCAACCTGAACAGGCCGCACACCGACATTGCGTATGGCATGTGAATACCCTGGGTATCCGCGTTGCTTCTGGCGAAAGTCCAGGCTGCATTCAACACATCGACGATCTCCCGGCGTTTGGGATCGCGGACCTTGAAGATGATCGTGCAGTCCAGGTCATGGATCGCAATCGTGTGGGACAGGGCGGTCACCGCAACCTGCAACATTTCAATACGCCGCAACACCTCCGTGTCGCCGGCTGCCTCGAGCACGGCCTGCCGGAGTAATCCCTGCCATTGATCAAGTGTTTCCTGCTTGTGCAGCTCGCCGAGAAAAATCGGCATACCGGAATTCTGACGTATGAATCTGTCCTGTTCGGCAAGATGCGCCCGGCGTGAATATCGCTGCGCAGCGATCGCGTTTGTATGGGCTTCGACGGTGTCGAAGTACGTGCGGATCGTCCCGGCCGCCGCCCCGAACCCGGCCCGGCAGTAATCATCGATGAGTGCGTCGACGTCAGCGGTCGGGTTCCAGGCGAGCTTGACGGCGAGGTAATAGTCCAGGCCTTCGGCGCCCCAGTGGGCATAGAAATGATCATGCTGCACGCCGATCATCTTGCCCGTGGCATAGAGCTGGCGATAATCGTCGGCAAGTTTGTGGGCATAGACCCGGGGCATGGCGAATTCGTTCTGGATAAACAGATTCGGGCGCCAGACTATCTTGCCCGCAATACCGGCCCAACGCAGGCTGTGTTCGAGCGAGCGCTCACGGATCTCGTCATCATCACCGCCGGCCCAGGCGCCGGCCCAGCGATTGTACCCGACGATCAACACAAGAAAATTCGGGTGCAGCTTCCCGACGGTGGTCGGCGCATCCATGTAGTAGCCGTAGGCGAAATTCGCGACGTACCGATCCGGGTATTCTTTCGCGACAATTGCCGCCACCTCCGAATAAAAAATCGCGTATCGATCGGAAATTGCCGGCCCCATGGCGATACAGTTGTCACAGACGCAAACCGGCACAGCCCTGTCGCTGTAATCGTCCGGGCTATAGCCGACGATCTTCAGGTTCTGGTTCTTCGCGAACAACTCGCTGAGCAGCCCGGCAAATGCCTCGACACACGCATCATTAGACAGACACAGGCGCACGGCGTCCTTGCCTGACTTGTTCGGGTTGGCGCGCGTACCGTCGGCCTGCAGCGCGAAATACTCGGGGTGTTCCCTGCCGTATCGCAGCCAGAACATGTAATGGCCGTGGGTCATTTCCGTGCCGCCGACCGTGCCGAGCCGCATCCGCTGCATCCACTGGTCGTGGTCGAAGATGAACTGGTGCCGCTGCTGGTCGCTTATACCGAGCCGGCGTGACGCCGCGACACTGTCATTGCGGACGTGGGGCGGTGGGTTGATGAGCCGGTACTGCAGGCGGGGCGCATCGGTGCGGTCGAGCTTGCCGACGCCGAGATTCTTCCGCTTCGGTACGATCTCGCCAAGGGCACCGGGGAACAGCCAGCGCACGCCCAGTTCCTCCTCGATAAATGCATAGACGCCGTGCATCGTGCCGTGCTGTCGAGTCGGCCCCGCCGTCCACGTCGACGACTTTCGGTATTCCCATTCCGTCGTCATATCGTCGTCGCGACCGACGATGTACAGGGCGCGCCGGTTCGACAGGATCCGATACCCCTCGGGCGGCAGTTCGGCAGGATCGATGCCGGCCGCAGCGGTGGCTTCACAGGGCCCGATAAACACAGAGTTGAGCTGCGGTACAATCTTTTCCAGACCAACTGTTTGATGGAAACGAAACCCCTCTTCGGCCAGGATCGGCAGCTCCGTCCCGGTGATCTTACGCACATAGGACTGGAACGACGTGGCCGCCTGCATCACGACGTGGGACATTTCGGCGGGTACGAAGATGGCGGCCATCGGCTGTCCGTCCCGCACCAGCACACACTCGTCCCGGGCGTAGGTGCAGGCAGGCAGCAGCACGATTGCGACAAGACAAACGACCGTGGGGATCTTCGGCATGGGAACTTTCCTACGGATGTCCGGGCAGCGGGAAGTCATTCCAGTTGTCACTGCCGGCCAGCGTCGACAGCATCTCCGTATGAAACTCACCGTGGCCGTCGACGTAAATAACATTGAGGCCGGGCCAATGCCTGGTGTAATCGGCGCGTGCAAAGAGGCTGGGGACGTTCCCCTGCGTGTCACCGAGCAGATAACACTGCGTAGGTGAAACAGCCGCTGGCAAGCGGCGCCAGCGCCTGCCGTCATACGGGGGATCGGGCCATAAGTTGTAGATCGACAGTCTTTCGTTCATGGCGTAATGCGTGCCGTACCAGTCAGAGCCGTTGTTGTCATCGAGCGAAAAATTGTCTGTATCCGATGTTTCCGACGGACACCGGAAGACGCTGTCGGCCGGCCGGTACTGCACATCATTCCAGGCATGCTGGTAGGGCAAGTAACCAAGCCAGACCAGCATGGCATTGTAACAACTGCTCGACGTCCCGATGCCACCGCCAAGGAGATCACAGTCGTTGCCATGCGAATCGTACTGGTTGTTTCCTACGCAGTAGTTGGGGATATTGGGTATGAACCATTCATCGCCGTCATCGAAGTAGCTCAATATCCCCAGGGTAATCTGCTTTTGGTTGCTCAGGCACAGAACGCGGCGGGCCGTATCCCTGGCCCGGTTGAGCGCCGGCAACAGCATCGCCGCCAAAATGGCGATGATCGTGATGACCACCAACAGTTCGATAAGCGTGAACCGTGCGAACCGGCAAAGTCTCATTGTACAGAGGCTCGAGCATTTTCCAGCGCCTGCCAGTACACGCGCGGCACATAGCGGTTGCGATCGCTCATCGGTGCGCCATCCACGGGGCGGGCATCGGCGTTGTCAAGCCACCATGTCGCCCGATAATTCCAGAACAGTATGTAGCCGTCACCGATTTCCAATGCGAGCTTCAGCGCGTTTTCGAGTTTCTCGGGCGAGAAGTAATTCAATTCCGGCGAGTCCGGATTGTACAGCCAGCTTTCCCAGGGCAGCGGCGCGTTTCTCTGCTTGCCAAGCTGCTCTTCTTTCGGATTAATACCCAGGCGAAAAGTGAAGCCCACCTCTACCTTTCTGCGATACAGGTCCGGCACCTTCGACAGGGTCGCACCAACATCCTTGGTCAGCCGCCGCGCCCTCTCGAACTGGGCACGCGTGGACCACCACTTCGCCTGGCTGACGCAGTCGACAATCCGGGTTTCGTCCGTGGATGCCTCGAGCATGCCGTCGACAAACGCCGCGATCAACCCGTACGGCGCTTCCGCGTAATTGTCCCAACGCGAATCCTCCGTCTGCCAGGCGGCGTAGCTGACGGCATGGAAGAACATAAGGACCACGTCCGGGAACTCCGCATTGATTGCGACGGCGAACTCACGGCCGCGCTGGCGGACCTTGGCCGTGACGTCAGCGATTGTCTTGCCCTTGTACATGTCCTTGTTGCCGCGCCGATAGCTTAGTTTGAATGGTTGCGTTTCCGTCAGCAGCTGGTAATTCCACCATGAATACGAATACACTTCCGCATCGATCAGGATGCCCTTGCAGCCGCCCTGCTTGGCAACTTTTGCGATCATGCCGATGTTGTAACAGATCGTTGCCCACCATTCGTCATCGTACCAATCCATCGGCCCGCGGGCGTTGCCGGTTATAGTGGAAATAAAGTTGCTGTCAAACCGGTCGAATTCGGCGGCCTGCAGGTCGGCTATTGCCGGCATGATATTGGCTTCCGGTATGCGCCTCCGAAACACGACACTCTGCCCGACGTCGAAGCCGTCTTCACCGGTCACGTGCCGATTGAGACGACCGCTCGGCAGCCGGCAGATGTCGGTGCCGCCTTTTTCGAGCTTGATCGGTGTCGGTGTGGCGATCCAGGTGCAGACGCCGTCCAGCGGCACCTGCTGCAGTGCGGCGGCGTTGCGCGAGAGGTAAACAGTATCGGGTTCAGTGGAACCGCTGGTGACAATGGTGACGTCTTTTGCAGCCAGCTTGGGTATCGGGAAGAAAGCGAGACACAGAATTGCAATGAAGAGACAACGCATGAGCATTTTCCTTTGAGGTGTTAAGTAAGATAAATGACCGTTACGATACACCGTGCTATAATACGATCAGGCGGAACAAATTGCCAACCATCGACACCTTACAGACAGGGGAGAATCATGGAAATAAACAACCGCACCGTCATCGTCACTGGCGCCGGCGCCGGCATCGGCAGGACCCTGTCCGTGATGTTCGCGCGTCATGGTGCCAATGTCGTCTGCTGCGGCCGGCGCGCCAATCTGCTGGATGAAACGGT
>DPYP01000514.1:0-1696 GCA_003545375.1 Lentisphaeria bacterium | reverse complement strand
CAGGTCCGGCGCATGGTCGATGCTGCGCTCGAACGCTTCGGCGCGATTGACATCCTGTTCAACAACGCCGGCAGCTTCTGGTGTATCGGCGCGGTATGGGAGGTCGATCCGGAGGCGTGGTGGGCGGATGTGACCGTCAACCTGCTCGGCAGCTTCCTCACAATGCACGAAGTTCTGCCGCACATGATGTCGAACGACAGCGGTATCATCATTAACATGAACGGCGGTAAACCGCCCGGCGGCAGCGGCTATGGGTCCAGCAAAGCCGGCTTCATGGAACTGTCGAAAACGCTGGTGGCGGAGCTGCAGCAGGCAGGCAGCAACGTCCTGGTCTTCACTGCCGGCCCGGGCCTGGTGCGAACCGAGATGACCGAGTTCCAGGCAGCCGACGCAGCCGGACAGAAGTGGATTCCCTCCGTCGCCGAAATGCTGGATGCCGGCCAGGTTCGTGATCCGGAAGAAATCGCTGAAGCGACAATCAAAATGGTACAGGTCGCCAGGCCCGAGCTCAACGGCATGAAGTACGGTCCCGGCATGGACTTCTCGGAGTTTGAAGAATGAGTCGATGGTTGACGATTCTTGTCGGGGCATTGCCGGCGTTCGCGCCCGCTGCCACGGTCACCTTCGAGGATGTAACAGCGGCACTCGGCATCGAGAACCCCGGCTCGGAGCGTGCTGCCTGGGTCGACTACAACAACGACGGCTGGCCGGACCTGATGTCGTATCAGCTCTGGCGCAACGAGGACGGCACGAGATTCGTCGAGGCTCCTCGCGGCGGCGGCGGACCGGCCTGGGCCGATTTCGACAACGACGGCTATCTCGATTTCTTCAGGCCGAGAGCCAAGACTGTCGGCTACGGATCGGAAACCGGCGAATTTACCGTCGTACCTTTGGATGCCGGTCCGTCCGGCACCAGTGACGGCGGCACCTGCCTGGACATCAATGGCGACGGATTCGTCGACCTCTACTGGGGCGGCTACGAGGCTTGGGGCCGGGTCGATGCGTATCCCGATGCCATCTTCACCAACACCGGCGACCGGCGCTTTACCTGCGACTGGCAGTCGGAGACCCCGCACCCGGCGCGCGGCATTACCGCCGCCGATTACGACAATGACGGGGACACCGACATCTATGTCTCCAACTACCGACTGCGCGGCAACATCCTGTGGCGCAACAACGGCGCCGGAAAGCTTGAGTTCGCCTCGACTGAATGCGGTGTACTCGCCGGTTATGGACACAGCATCGGTGCGGCCTGGGGCGACATCGACAACGACGGACACATCGACCTGTTCGCCGGCAACTTCGCCCACGGCGGCCAGCCGCAGTCGCAGTTTCTACGCAATCTCGGACCCGACAGCGGGTATACATTCGACAACCTGGGAACCTGCGGTGTGCACTATCAGGAGTCGTATGCCTCGCCGGCGCTCGGAGACTATGACAACGACGGCGACCTGGACCTGTTCTTTACCACCGTGTACGGCCACAACGCTGCGGTCCTCTATCGCAATGACACGACCGGCAGGGAATGGGTCTTCACGAATGTGACGGAGGCAGCGGGACTCGACGGCATCCGCAATTCCGGACAGGCTGCCTGGGGCGACTTCGACAACGACGGCGATCTCGACCTGATGGCCGGCGGCAGGCTGTATCGCAACAGCGGCACAGCCAATAGATGGCTGAAGGTGAAACTCGTCGG
>DPYP01000088.1:3342-4136 GCA_003545375.1 Lentisphaeria bacterium | reverse complement strand
TGAACGCGCTCCAACACCTGCCGCAGAATTCCGATCGCTTCGTCAATCTGCTCTTCACTGATCACGAAGGCCGGTGAGATCTGCAGTTGATCGCCGCGCACGCCGTCGACGCAGCCGGGGAAACCGCCGATCAGGATCAGCCCAGCCGCCATTGCTTCGCTCACTATGCGGCCGGTGAGGCCCTGTTCTGCCGGCAGCGGTTCGCGGGATTCGCGGTCGGCGACAAACTCGACGCCGAGAAACAAACCGACACCGCGGATGTCGCCGACGATATCGAGGTCCTGCAGCTCCTCGAGTCTCGCCCTCAGATAGTCGCCGCGCGCCGCTGCCTGCGCCACCAGGTCGTGGTCCTGGATATACGTCAACACCGCCAGGCCGGCACTGCACGACAGCGGATTGCCGCTGTACGTGAACCCCTGCGTGTGCCGGCCGCTGCCGGACTTCACTGCGTCCTCGATCTCGGCGCTCACGACGACGGCGGACAACGGTGCGTAGCCGGCGGCCAGGCCTTTGCCGATAACAATGATGTCGGGCACAACGTCCCAGTGGTCGATGCCCATGTTCCTGCCGGTTCGTCCGAGACCCATCAGTACTTCGTCGGCGATGAACAGCACGTTGCAGCGGTTGCAGATTTCACGGATGATGTCGTAGTACTCGGGCGGCGGCGTGACGCCGGCGATGGTCGTGCCGCAGACCGGCTCGGCGATGAATGCCGAGACGGTCTCTTCACCTTCGGCCTTGATCGTGTCTTCGAGCTCGCGGGCGCACTGCACGTTGCAGGACGGGTACTTCAG
>DPYP01000088.1:0-2941 GCA_003545375.1 Lentisphaeria bacterium | reverse complement strand
CTCGCGGCCGGAGGCCGACAGCGCCGCCATGGTATTGCCGTGGTAACCCTGTTGGCGGCCGATCACCTTCCACTTCGATTCGTTCCCCGCTTCGCGATGGTATTGACGGGCGATCTTGATCGCCACCTCACTGGCTTCCGAACCGCTGCTGGCGAAGATGACGCCGGACATGCCGTCGGGACAGAATTCGAGCAGTTTTTCAGCGAGTTTGATCCGCGGACTGCTGGTGAAGTAGCCATTGAAGACGAAGGTGACTTTCTCGAGTTGCGCCGCCATCTGTCGCGTCACCTCGGGCACACTGCAGCCGATGTTGGTGACGCCGATGCCGGCACCGAAGTCGAGGTATTGGCGGTGCTGATCATCATAGACGTACACGCCATCGGCGTGGTCGATGACCGGATAGTCGCGAGACGAGTCCCGGTAGAAATTGGCGTCTGGATTTTGCATGCTGTCAATATACGACGGCGCGGTATCCGCGCCAATCGGCGTGATCCTCGCTCGGAGCCCGGAATGTGGGAAACGACCTCTGGGCGGCGATCAATGCCAACGAACAGGCTCCACCCAGCAGGGAGGCCCCGGTAGTCAGACGAGCCTCTGTGCTCATCATTTGCGGCGCCTGCGTCACCCTCTTGTGTCCGTCGATTTCCTTCAAAAAAAAACTTTGGAATTTCCAGGGAAATTTCTTATAATATTCAAGGGATGCAGAGCGATAGACGGGGTGTACCATGGACCTCCAAACAGAGATTTGACTCATGAAACGCAACGCACTCTTACTCATCTCCATGCTCGGTGTCTTGCTCGTCTTCGGCGGCAATATCCATGCCCAAGGCGGCATCAATTGCGACGTCATTCTGGCCCAGGTGGTGGATGACATCTGCCATCAGCCTCCAACGTCTTCGCGCAAGGAGTTTGAGCAGTACCTGACAGATTCGGCCAGCTCGCTGCTGGCCGCGACCGGTGAGGAGCCGAGCCGCCAGGCCGACTGCCTCAATTGCATCCTGTACACGACCGGTTTCCTGGACACCCCTTTTTCCCCATGTGAGACCCTCACGGAGACGCAGTTTGGCTTTGATCTGGATGCCGATATCGGCCTGGAGCCCGGCATGCGGCAGGGTGGGCCCGACATCAACGGCGACCAGTTCGTCGACGCGATAGATGTGGAGATGCTTACCGGCGCACTCGACACGGGTGAAGGTCTCGAACCGGAAATGGACGTCAACCGCGACGGCATGCTCGACCAGGGTGACGTCTACTTTCTTCGTGGTGTGGTCGAGCAGGGCAAGCCTGCCCTTTCGCGTGTGGATTTTATGTTCGACGACGAGGACACCGGTGAACCCCTGGTCATCGAAGTGGACGGCTACGGGTTTTCCCGGGACATGCAGGTACGGGTGGGCGACAGTGTCCGCAGCCCCAACCGACTTGAACTCGTCGAGCAGGGCCTATCTACGGCGTACGTGTTTTTCGAGTCGCTTGATACCGCACCAGCCCAGGGCACTGAGGTGGTGGTTGTTACGGCCAAGGGCAGCTCTCAGGGGCTCTTGTTGGATGTATTGGTCGACGCCATCGGCGACCAGGAGGAGTCCACGCAGCTGGACGATCCGCTAATGCAGCAGGCGCCCGAAGGGCAGGCCCTGAGCAACGCCGAGACAGACTGCTGCATCAAACAGATCAAGTTTCGTGGCACGTCGTCGGGCGTGCGTATCTACGCCTACGACGAAGGCGGCACGCCGGCAAGGAATAACGGCCCCAAACTCACGACGTCCAGTACGGCGACGCTCGACACCGACACCCGCACCGTGAGTATCGTGGTGGTCCTCGACGGTGTGCCGGTGACCTCATTCACCTTCACCTGTGACAATCTGAAAACGGGCATCTACCGACAACCGACGCCTGATGCCCCGTCCGAGGGCGCCACTGTGGTGGAGGGCCAGAAGCTGTTCGAGATCGTAAGCTTCAGGACAGGGCCCTGCAGAAAGCCGGCGGCGCCGGTCCCCAGCGGCCTGACTGGCGCGGCCGTCCCACACGACAACGAGGACTGGACGAAGCCCAAGCCGCACAAGGGGTCGGGGGCGCTGACCCGTCTCGCGGTGCCGCTGTCGTCCTTGTCCGACTTTGGATGCAACAAGGCGTGCTGGAGCCAGACGGTGTCCACGAGGATCGACATATGGGACCCCGATCGCAAAAAATGGAAGAAGCTGAGCAGCAGCAAGTCCCACAACGATAACCTCGACGCGGATCCCAAGCCGGGCGGCAAGCCGTGGTATTGCTACGGAGCGGAGACGACTGTCAACGGACCCAATGGGCCTGAGCTCGTGCTGGGCGATGGGCCGCACATGGCTCATGCGGGGACCTACTGGCTTGGTGGCAAGAAGATCGATCTCGAGAAGGGCGATGTGTTGCGGCGGCGCTCAGTGTTCGTGTCCCAACTCATCTGTTACGATCCGCTTCCTGAACGTGTGTTGGTCAGCCTGTTGTGGTCCATCACGACCCACTACCAGCACGATCCGGATGACCTCAGCAAGGGCGGAAGTACGAAGACCAGTAACCCTGTCATCGTCAATGCGAAAAAAGTGCCTTCGAAAAAGGATCGAACGACACTCAAGAAGCATTTGAAGAAGGAGGCGCGCGACTTGAAAAAGTGCCGGTAGGGCGATTCTGCAAGCCATACTTCGGCAAACTACCTTGGTGAGGGTATCAATATGGCGTCGAAGCCGCGCCGGCCACGTGCATTCACTGCGCACCGTGGCTATGTTTGGTGCTGTGACACAACGCATGAAAACACAGAAACCCGCCGTCGCATTTGTCGCGTGCCTCGTCGCCTGGATGTCCTGGGGCCAGACGACCGCGAGTGAATTCGACCTGCCGCCCATTGAAAGCATTCCGGAGCCGCTCGGCGAGCTGCATCCGAAGGTGCGCTGGATGGTGGAGGAGAAGATCCGTT
>DPYP01000019.1:4748-6756 GCA_003545375.1 Lentisphaeria bacterium | reverse complement strand
TTTGGCCACTCCTGGTCCTCGAGAATGAACCCGGCGATGTCGTGGCGCACGAGCTCGGTGACGGTGCGGTAGACATTCAGTGGATTGCCGTAGCCGGTGTCGATATCGGCGACGAGCGGGATATCGACGGCGGCCGTGATGCGACTGGCAGCGTACATCATTTCGGTGGCCGTCAGGAATCCGTAGTCCGGTTTGCCGAGGGCAGCGGCGGAGACTCCGAAGCCGCTGGTGAAGACCGCGCCGAATCCAGCCTGCTCGACGAGTTTGGCGCCGACGCAATCGTAGACGCCGGGCAGTACGAGGATATCGGGTTGTTCCAGGATTTGCCGGAGCTTTGCTGCTTTCGGAGTCATTTGTCATCCTCACGTTGCGGTTTGCGTGTGCCGGCGACGGGTTCCTTGGCATCGGCGGAAGGTGGCATGAAGATCGAGCGTTTGAAATGATTCAGTACTTGCGGATCCGTCCGGTTGCGGGGATGGAGGACGGTAATAAGCGGGCGGTGGTCCGACGATGTTGACCAATCAGGAAAGCCGGGAATGATGCACCCTTCGAAGTCGACCTCCGGCAGCAGCCCGAATGATACCAGGGTGTAATCGTGGCGGCTGTAGGCATCGGCCTGCCACCAAATGTGGGTCCAGCTGGCCTTTGTTTCGTCGACTGGGCGCAGATCGTAGAGGCGCTTGCCGACGCCGGCGCGTCGTTTCATCAATGTGTTGATCGAGGAGGAATTGGGTGAGTCGTTGAGGTCGCCGACGACGAGCACGTTGGCACCTGCATCGGATTTGAGAATAGTGTCGACGTGATAGCGTAGTTGCCGTGCTTCGTAGCGTCGCATGTCGGTTTGACCAAGTGAGTTGAACACTTTCGACTTGAGATGCGCTCCGACGATGTGGAGTTCGTAGTCGTTGGCGAACCTGAAAACGCAGTGGGCAAAGCCGCGCTTGACCGGCTGCGTCCGCTCCTTGATCTGGTAGGTCGAGGTAATGTCGTGGGCGACGCGCACGGGCACGAATCGCGCGAGTACAGCGAGTTTGCGGTTGGCGTCTGCGGCGTTGACGACGGTGGCGTAAGGATACTGGCGGCCGGCTGCGGCGAGGTCAGCTTGCAAGCGCGCGACGCCGGAATCACCGGCGATCTCGGACAGGACCATAATGTCCGGATCTACAGCGGCGATGATTCGGGCCGTAGCGGCGTACGCCTTGTCGTCGCGCCGGCTCTGCTTGGTGGCGTAGTTGTTGAGGTTGTAGGAGAGGACGACGAGTTTCTCCGGTGCCGCCGGCAGCGGTTGATGCTGCGCCGGTGCCATTGTTCCCGGCAGCAGGCTGATGGCGGCGATAGCGATCGGGAGGAGGGTTGGCGCAGTAGTCACGGTTGCTCTATCGGTTCCTCGGCGACTGTGCGATCGCCGTAGATGAGTTGATCGGCTTTCAGCAGTGCTTCTATTTTGTAATGTTCGCGGGTCTCGCAGCTGAAGACATGGATCAGGACATCACTGTAATCCATGACAATCCAATGGCTGATCGGTATGCCGTCGATGTTTTTCGGATGGATCCCCTGCTCCTTGAACGTCTTGCTCAGATGATTCATAATTGCCCGGATATGGGTGTCGGAGTTGCCGCTGCAGATGACGTAGTAATCAGTGAGGATGGAGGTTTTTCTGACGTCGTAGCAGACGACATTTTCCGCCTTGCGGTCTTGGCAGATTTCGATGCAACAGTCGGCGAACTCTCGTGATTTCATAGAAACATTGCTCCTTCAGCGGTATAACTCGTGAGCGCTAATATAGTCGCACACTGGCGCAGGTAAAAAGCGGCTTGCTGCTTTGTCGCGGCATTGCAGCATGGCACGCAGTTCGGAGGAGCTTGCATCGATCTCCGGTGCCTCGATGATTGCCGCAGTTAATTCGGTGGCTGCGGCCGCACCGAAATGTCGGGCGACGTCCTCTGCTGATGGCGGTGCGACGCCCGGGCGCCGGCAGATCACGAACTTGTAGTCGCGCACGAGCGGC
>DPYP01000019.1:3824-4360 GCA_003545375.1 Lentisphaeria bacterium | reverse complement strand
TGCTGTTCGAGTTGTGCCTGCAGCAGTGCGGCGGTATCGCATGTGTAGGATATCCCGTTGCGGTTCAGTTCGAGCTCCGAAATGATGACGCCCGGCTGTGTGTCGAACGCCAGATGCAGCATCGCGGTGCGGTCGGATCCAGGCGAGATTGAGGCGCCCAGCTTATGCGGCGGAGTTGCTGCCGGCATGAGGATGATCTGCTCGACGGCGGTCCGGGCGAGGACTTCGGTGACGATGTTGACATGACCGTTGTGGACCGGGTCGAAGGTGCCGCCGAAGAGGCCGGTTATTTTAGTCGGGTCGATAGCTGCTTGCATAATTTATTCCGGCGCCTCAAGGCCCAGGTTGCGTGCGACCGCGAGAAAATCGTCGGGCACCGGCGCGGTAAACGCCAGCAGTTCTTTGGTACGCGGATGGCGGATGCCGAGCCGCCAGGCGTGCAGCATTTGCCGTGGTGCTTCGATCGTGCAACGGCTGCTGCCGTAAAGATAGTCACCGACAATCGCCAACTTTTCATGGGCGAGGTGGACGCGGAT
>DPYP01000019.1:3275-3453 GCA_003545375.1 Lentisphaeria bacterium | reverse complement strand
GCTGCGAGAGAGGACGTTCCACAAAGTAACGGCGTTCTTGCCGTTGCGTTCGACGACTGCCATTTTCTTGCGATGCTTCGGGTGTCGACCGATGGGGGAACGCGCTTCACCGCTGTCTGCGGCCGGTGTGCCGGCGGTGATTGCCAGGTAGATCTTTTCGACCTGGCGTTCGGCGAAC
>DPYP01000019.1:0-2945 GCA_003545375.1 Lentisphaeria bacterium | reverse complement strand
CCGCGCTCAGACGGTCCCGGGCAATCGGGTTGCGGGCGACGATCATGACGCCGGTGGTATCTTTGTCGAGACGGTGGACGATGCCGGGTCGTGCGTTGCCGTCCGCCATTTCCGTGAAGCTGTCGTAGTCGTATCCGAGCAGGGCGTTGACCAGAGTGCCTGACTGCGTGCCGGCGCCGGGGTGGACAACGAGGTCGGCCGGTTTATCGATGACCAGGATATCCTCGTCCTCGAACAGGATCGGCAGGTCAAAGGCCTCCGAGTCGAGCTGCAGTTGTTCGGGCGGCGGCCAGTCGACAGCGACTTCATCGCCGGCAGTGACGTTGTCGCGTTTGCGTGCCGTTGTGCCGTTGCGGGTGACGCGACCATGATCGATGATGCGGGTGAGATAGCTACGGGAGTATTCTTCGAAAGAGATTGCCAGGAAGCGGTCGAGGCGCAGTCCGGCGGACTCTTCCGGGACGATCAGTTGATTAATCTGGGGCATGATTTTCTGGTCGGCTAGTGTTCTGAATCCGTCGCGGGTACGTCTTCGTTGGCCTTGCTGCACCCGAGATAGCAGAACAGTGCGATGCCGGCGGGCAGCACGAAGAGGCAAATAACCTGGGCGGGAGTCAGGCCGAAATGATAGGTCAGATAATCACCGCGGTTGAATTCATTGACGAACCTGGCCGCGGCGTAGAGTATCATGAAAAGTGCGAACAGCCGGCCCGGCCGTTTGACGTATCGAGCCGCCACGATCAGGGCAGCGAAGATGCCGACATTAATCAGGCTCTGATAGATTTGCGCCGGCACCACCGGCAGGCATTGCGTATCGAAACCATCGGGTTTTAGTTCGCCCCGCCGGATCTGGGCGTCGATGATCCCCTCGACTGCCTGGTTCGTATACTGAATTGCGGGCCTGGATTCGGTCGGGTGTCCGAAGCAGCAACCGTTGACCAGGCAGCCTATTCGGCCGAACGCCTGGCCGATCGGAATCGCCAGTGCGAAGATGTCGCTGATCGTCCAGAACGGCAGTTTGCGCCGGCGCAGCAGCCATCCGGTGCTGAGGAAGGCGCCGAAGAAGCCGCCGTAGAACACCAACCCGCCCTGATCTATACGGATGATCTCAGCGGGGTTCTCGGCATAGTACCTGTAGTTGATGAGCACAAACAGCAGCCGCGCCCCGGCGATGCCTCCGATTACGCACGCCAAGGTGAGGTCGGCGATAGTTGAGGCATTGACATTGCGTTTTTTGGCTTGAACATTGAGCACGATCATTCCCAGCAGGAACCCGCCCGCTACGAGTACGCCGTACCAGGCGATCTCTTTCGAGCCGATGCTAAAGGCGATGCGGTCAATGGCAAGTTCGATCATCGTGGTGCTGCTGATTTTTGCTGTATCAGTATGGTGTTGCAAATAGTCACTGGAACTCATACTATACCCGCAGGAGTCTGATCCGTAATCGGCATTCAGTGATCGGAGGTAAACGATGCTCGATGTCATATCCGAATGTCTGGACGACGCTGCCGATCTGTGCACGCGGTTGCAGGCGTTTGCGCCTTCGTTGAGCGATTTGTCCGATCGGGTACTGCACTGTCTGCAGGACGGTCACAAGCTGATGTTCTGCGGCAACGGCGGCAGCGCCAGTGACGGTGCCCACATTGCCGCCGAATTCACCGGCCGTTTCAGTCGTGAGCGCGGTCCGTACCGTGCCATGGCGTTGTCAAGCGATCCGGGATTGCTCACCTGCATCGCCAACGACTATGATTATGAGACTGTTTTTGCCCGACAGGTCGATGCGTTTGCCGACGAAGGTGACATTCTGTTTGCCTTGACGACCAGTGGTCAATCGACCAACATCATAAGTGCTCTCGAGCGTGGCCGTGCCAATGGCATCACGACCGTCGCGTTCCTGGGCAAGGGCGGTGGCGATGCGAAAGGTATGGCCGACATCGAATTCATCATCCCCAGCGACACGACGGCGCGCATCCAGGAAGCGCATAAGCTGCTGCTGCACATCATGTGCGAGTTGGTCGACCGGCAACTCAAGTAGTGCCCGCAGGGGTTTTCATTCAGGCACTATCTATGGATCGTGACGAACTGCTTGCACTCGAAGACGACGAGTTGCTGCGCCACTGCCGCTGTGACACGTTTCGTGCCAGTGGCCCGGGCGGCCAGCATCGCAATACGTCGGACTCCGCGGTCCGCTTGACTCTCGAGGACACGGAAGTTACCGCCATTGCCAGTGAGGAACGTTCGCAGCATCGCAACCGTGCTCGCGCCGTCAAGCGGCTGCGGTTGCAGATCGCGCTGAACCTGCGCCGCGACCCGGCGCCGTCGTGGGACGGGCCTTGGAAACCGGGTGCCCGCGACCGGCAGTATGCGGTGTTCGTCGCATATGTGCTCGATGCTCTGGCGGCGACCGAGTACCGTGTCAGCGACGCGGCGAAACTGCTCGAGGTCTCCACCGGCCGCCTGGTGCGAACCCTGGCGGCCGACACAACCCTTTGGGCGCGCGTCAATCAGGAGCGTGAGAAACGCGACATGAAACCGCTGAAAATGGACAAGTGACCGATGGCGACAGTGTTGCTCACGGGTTTTGAGGCGAGTAGCTGGATTGATCCGAATCCGACGGCGGAACTGATGCAGATGATCGATGCCGACCGGCAGGCATTCGCGCCCGCCACAGTGCACCCGATTATTCTGCCGGTTGACTTCGAGGCTGCCCCGCCTATGCTCGCTGCTGCGGTCGACCGCTTTACGCCGGAGACGATCATCAGCTTCGGCGCCAGTAGCAGTCGAGACATGATTTGTGTCGAGCGTGTGGGCCTGAATCTGGACGACTCCAGCACGCCGGACAACGTGGGTGTCCGGCGCCAGGGCAGTCGGATTGTCGAGGATGGTCCGGTTGGTTACTGGAGTACGCTTGATGTCGATCGCATCGTTGCGGCATTGCAGGCAGG
>DPYP01000226.1:0-12183 GCA_003545375.1 Lentisphaeria bacterium | reverse complement strand
TCTCTCCCGCCAGGTTGAGGGCGGTGGGGTGGGGCAGGGCAATCAGAATGATCCCACCCTCCACTTCGGCCTCGGTACGCATGGCGGCAAGGTGCAGTACGAGGTTGTTTGGACCGACGGCACGAAGCAGGTCGGCGAAAGCGAGGTCGACAAAATGATCCGTGTCGCGCAGTCCGGCGGCGGCGAGGTGGCGGTTGCGAACCTGCGCACCAGTCTGGGCCGGGCCCGCGACGAGACCCGGTTGTTGCGTGCCGAGCTCCTCGCACTGCGGGAGTCCGTGCAGTCCCTGTCCGATGCGCAGAAGGCACGGGAGAACGATCTGGAGGGAGTCAGGAAGGAGGCCACGGCAGCCCTGGCGGAGCAGGCGAAGAGACAGCAGAGCACTGCAGGCGACGAGTTGGCGGCTGTCAAAAAGGAGATTGCGGCATCCCTGGTGGAGCAGGCGAAGAGGCAGGGCGCTGCCGGCGACCAGCTGGCGGCTGTCAAAAAGGAGATCGAGGCATCCCTGGCGGAGCACGCAAAGAAACAGAGCGCTGCACGCGACCAGGTGAAAGGCCGGATGGACGAGATCGAAGCGTTCTGGGTCAAGCCCTGGAAGACGTTTCCCGGGATCCTGGAGGATACGCTCGTGGAGGGGTACACGCTTCCCTGGAAGGGAGACGCGTATCACCCACTGGCCGCACAGGCAGGCAACGTTTTCACGCTCGAAAGGGGGGGCGGAGTCGTCCTGTCGGGAGGAGCGTATCTCACCACCAATGGGCCGTGCACCGCCCTCAGCACCGCGCTCTCTAAAGCGGGAGACCTCACCCTGGAGGTCGTGATGCGCCCAGCGAATCTGACCCAGACCGGTCCGGCGCGGATTGTCTCGATCTCCCAGGGTTCAGCGAACCGCAACCTCATGCTGGGCCAGTCAAAGGACATGCTTGTGGTCCGCCTCCGGACCACCGAGACGAGCCCCAACGGGACCAATCCCGCGCTTCATACAAAGGCGGGTGTCCTGACCGGCGAGCGGCAGCATCTTGTTTTCGTTCGGAAAGCAGAGACGCACACGCTCTATGTCGACGGAACCCCCGTCGCGTCACTCACCGTCCCCGGTGATCTCAGCACGTGGGACCATGCCATGCCGCTCCTCGTCGGCAACGAGACGGGAGGCGATCGGACCTGGGAGGGAGAGGTATATGGCGTCACCTTCTTCTCCCGCGCCTTCACCGCCGAGGAGGTCGGTCGCAGAGTCCCCCGGTGAACGGTTGCGTGCTATACATGAAGGTGAATTGCAGCCGGTTCTTTGTCTGCGTGCGTTGCTCCCGGAGCGGAGCGAGTTCGACCTGCAGCACGCCGATCCTTAGCTGAACGTAGGCGAGTGTATCTCAAGGAATTCGAATGAGCGACAACCTGACCAGACTTTCTGAAAATCTGTTTCACTTTGCTGACACCTGCAACGTTTATTTGATTGTCGACGGTGATGACGGTCTCGTCATTGACGCGGGTTCGGGCGCGATTCTCGAGCACCTCGAGGAGGCGGGCGTGCGGCAAGTGGAATGGGTGTTACACACCCACCATCATCGCGACCAGTGTGCCGGGACTCCTCTATTGCACGAGCACGGGGCGCGCGTTGCTGTGCCGGAGTATGAACGTCATCTGTTCGAACAGGTCGAACTGTTCTGGCAGGCGCGCCGCACCTTTGACAACTACAACGACCGCAACACGTTTTTCTCAATCGCCGAAAACATTTCGGTCGACGCGGTTCTCGAAGACTACGAAACTTTCCAATGGCGGGAATACCAATTCTTTGTCCTGCCCGCCAAAGGCCACACGCTGGGTTCAAGCATTCTCATTGTCCAAGTCGACGGTCGGACGATTGCTTTCACCGGCGATTTGATGAACGCCGGCGGCAAGCTCTATCAGCTTCATGCGATGGAATATACCTACGGCTCGATGGAAGGTATCCTGTTCACGATGCAATCGATTCAGGCGTTGCGCAAGCGTAACGTCGATGCCTGCTGCCCTTCGCATGGCGATCAGATCGCCGACGTGGCGAGTGACATCGACAAACTCGAGCGGCGTTTGATGGAGTGTGTGAACCTGAGCCGTGGAATGCGCGTGTCCGTCCGCGACATGGGTGTTCCGGAATCGGTCTTTCTGCCCGAATCAAAATTCGTTCCGCTCTCACGCCATCTGTTGTGGAGCGGTGTTTGGACCTGCTCGAATTTTTATGTGATTCTCAGCGACAGCGGCAAGGCGATGTTTGTCGACTATGGACATAGCTTCTGGCCGCACATGCATATCGGTCCGGACCACGACGGGCTGGAATCCATGCGGTTCATCGAGCACCATCTGGACGAGTTGCGTGACGATTACGGCGTCACCGACTTTGATCTGGTCGTGCCCACCCACATCCACGACGACCACACGTGCGGCATCCCGTTCCTGCAACGGCATCACGGAACCACGTGCTGGGCGTTGGCCGAGGTGGGGCAGGTGCTGGCCGACCCGGCCGCCTGGACCAGTACACCCTGCACGTTCTCCAAACCCATCCGCATCGACCGTTGGTTGAAAGACGGCGAAACGTTCCAGTGGGAGGAGTTCGAGTTCGAGATTCACTTTGCACCGGGACAGACTGAATTTCATTCTGTGTATGCCGGCATGATTGATGGCCGCAAGATCGCTTTCACAGGTGATAACTACTTCCTGGCGGAAGTGTTTGCCGGCGGCAAGGCCGAAATGAAGCCCTACCAGACCACAGTGCTGCGCAACAGCTTCCAACTTGGCATGCACCGCCGCTGTGCCGAGGTCATGCGCAAGATCAATCCTGAGTTGATCTGTCCAGGACATTACGACGTGTTGCCGTGTGTGAAGCAGGATTTGGATGCGTACTGCGACTTCATCGCCCGCAAGGAACGCGTCTTCGGCGAACTGGTCGGCGAACCGGCGGATCACTACATCGACCTGTTTTGGGCCAGGCTGCTGCCGTACGTGGCGGTCGTTGAGCCCGGCCAGACGCTTGAGTACCGCCTATTATTAAGAAATAATTTTCAGCATCCCGTCAGCTATGAAGCTCGGCTGCTCGCTCCAAACGGTTGGCGCGTCTCCCCGGAATTTTGCGGTTTACAACTGGATGCAGGCGCCCGCGGCGAAATGGAACTCACCGCTGTTGCTCCCAATTCGCCCGACAACATTCGCCGTTTGATGACGGCCGAGATCAAGATCGATGGTCAGTCCCAAGGCCCGTTCAGCGAAGCCCTCGTCACCGTTCGACCGCTGGCAGCGAAAGGGGCACAATGATCACGACTGTTGGCCGCGGCGAGTGCTTTGATGCAGAGGGCAATATTTACATTGTAGAGTGGATCGTCGGCGGCCGAATCACGAAGCTAACGAAGCTAAACTAAATAAGTTTACGCAATGTGGCGGAGATGGTGTTATATAAAATACAGTAAGAGGAGAACACAAAAATGAACGATACATCATCGACCGAGTCGGTACGATCCTGGCTGAGCAAGTTCGCATCGGCCTTGGAGCGTGGTGACGCGGCGACGGCGGCGGAAGATAGCGCGACAGCAGTTGATGAAAATGTGAAATTATTTCTGCGTGGATCCTAACGTGACAGAGCCGCAACCAATTCCGCGCCCGCACCGAAGCAGATTCTGACCGGGTGGCGGAGGAGTTTCGTGGATGCGGTGCCGACGCGCTCGTGGTTGCCGGCGACCCCGCGCGAGCGGAACAGGGGTATCTCTCACGATGCATGGTCGTTCTCTCGATTCAGGACTTGTTGCCTATTCGTCCGGATGCCAGTGCAGCACGCCCATGTGGTAGCGCTCGTGCGCGGCGATGCCGCTGCAATACCAGGCGGTCACCAGCTTGCCGTCCGCGTCCACGACGGTCGAGGGATAGCCCAGGTCAGACGGTTCGAGCGCCACCAGTCGCATCGGCGGACGCCACGTCTGTCCGGCATCATCGCTGAGGCGTGCCTCGATACCGTGGTGGCCTTCCCGGCGGTCGCCATAGGTAAGGAGCACCCGACCGTCGGGCAGATTCAACAGATGCGCCGGATGCTGGCCCCCCTCGGATACTGCCTGTTCACGGCTCCACTTCCGCCCGTGGTCGGCCGAGCGGAAGAGTTCGAGGTGCTCGTCGCCCAGCGTGCGGGCGCAGGCCAGCACTTGACCGTCCGGGAGCACCAGCGGGGCCGTCTCATTGATCGCATTCTCCTGGATGCACCCGCGGATCTGCCAGGACCGACCGTCGTCGGCGCTGGTGTAGAAGCAGCAGTCGTGTTCGCTGTAGACGCAGACGCCCAGAGCGCCGTCTTGCAACTGAACGATGTCGCCGAAGGGAATGACATGATCCGACTCCCCTTCCGGTGGCTGCAACATTGCGGACTGCGTCCACGATTTGCCTCCGTCGCTGGAACGACACACCCACGGCGGCAGCGGGGGAGTCCGAGCCGGCGGTTCGGCTGGACGTTCGCCCTTGCGTGGTCGATGGCCCCAGCCGGAAGCGAGTATCACCAGGTCCCCGTTGGCTGCCAGGCCGGCGGCCACGTTCATGCGGTTGGTGCCCGGTTCGTGCGGCGCCGGGGTGCCGCGCCGGTGCCAGGTCCGGCCACCGTCCTCGCTGGCCCAGCATTCCACGTCGCCTTGCCATTTTCCATGGCAGGGCTGGTTGAAGATCGTCGCAACGATCGCGCCGTCCGGCATCTTCGTCAGATTCGGCCAGGCGCAGACGTTGTCGATCGCGATGTAGCGTTCCGTGGCGATTAGTGATCCAGGCAGAGCCCGTCGCCAATGGTCAGAACTTCTGCTGATTGCTCAGTCATGTTGGTCGTCCGTTCCGTGATGGTCTCATTTCATTTGTGCCCGGGTTGGTCTCGTCTTGTGAGTCCCCAAGTCGTAACCGGTAACGGCGCACAGTACTACTGTCCAGCAGCTACTTCCATTACTGTTTCGATCTCTGCTTCGGTCATTGGATCGAGCTCGGCGGCAGCCGCGTTTTCAACTGCTTCCTGCGGCATGGACATTCCGGTAACCAGCACCGAGACCGCCGGCTCGGAGAGTGCGAAGCGCAGGGCGAGGCGCCTGAGGGACGCCGCGTCGTTGTCCACAAACGCCGCAAGTCTTTCCACCCTGGTCACCAGCTCCCGGGTCTGATAATAGGCGGGATCGCTGGGTTCAAAGAACTCTTCCTTCCGTTTCAGAACAAGTTCCGGATTGCCTGTGAGCAACCCCTGGTAGAAAGCCCCGCCCAGGATGACGCCAACGCCCATCTGACGGGCCAGCGGGAACAGTGTTTCCTTTGCATCCTGGACCAGCAGGTTGAAGGAGTTGTAGGTGAGCACAACATCAAATACCCCCGATTGCACCGCCGGGACCAGCTCCGGCAACTGGCCGCTGGCCCCAATAAGACCGACGAGATTCGCCTGCTGCAGTTCGTGCATTGCGTCCAGCATGCCTTCCGACCGGACCCGGTCCACGGCGTTTTCCCGCTCACCGTACTGGTCGAGGCTGTGAATCAGGACCAGGTCCAGCCGATCTATTTGCAGCCGGGACAGACTGTTGCGGACCTGCTCAAAAATCTCGTCGCGGGTCGGCATCCGGCTGTCGCCCCAACTGCCGCACACCCCGATTTTGCTGCACACCAGCCACTGCTCGCGATGGTCCTTCAAGTATTGCCCGAAGACCAGTTCGCTGTCGCCGTACGAGGGGGCGGTGTCAACGAAATTCATCCCTGCCGAAGAGGCGCAAGCCATCGTTTCTGCAAACGTCGCCGGCACCACTTGAAAGAGCTTGACGGTATTGTAGTCATAGGGCTGAAGCATGTCAGGGCTTGCCCCCGGCGGCACGATAGGCCCGTACTTGCCGGCAGCGCCCATGCCGCCTATGCCGACTTCGCCGACCCTCAGTCCGGACTTTCCCAAGGTCCGATAGCGCATGCCTGTACTCCTTTGCAATTTGTCTCCGTGCCGTGTGCCGAGGGCATGCGGCAGGAAAACGCGTCGGGACTACTATACTGCTGCCCTTGGCAATCGTACCCGCGATCGTCTGCTGCAGCGGTTTCGATTGCCACGTGGTTGCAGTGTCGAGTGGTTCATTTTTCCACCGGCACAACGATACCGCGGATGATGATGTTCTGACAAAAGACAAATACCAGAAACGTCGGCATTGCCGCAATGACGAGTGAGGCGTAGACGACCGACTGATGCGAGATGCTCTGCAGTTGGAAGATCCACACCATCAGTGTCCACATGTCCTGGTCCGGAATGATTATCAACGCCATCATGAATGCACTGTAGGCGCCGGTGAACGCGCCCAGCGCGATGACTGCGAGGACCGGCTGCGACAGACTCATGGTGATGGTCCAGAATTTCGTCCACTCGCCAGCGCCGTCGATCTCCGCCGCCTCATAAAGCTCGCGGGGCAGACTGTCGAAGAAACCCTTGAGCAGAAAGATGAAAAAACCGTTGGCCATGCCCGGCAGGATCAGTGCCCAAAACGTGTTCAGCAACGTGATGTTCGGCCGCTGCATGATGACTGGGATACCCCAGGCCCCGACCACGATGCCCAATCCCAGGGCCAGGGTCATGCGCAGCACTTCGGATCGGTTGGGCATGATTCGCCCGAACGCCCAGAGTGCTATCACGAAGGTCGCGGCACCGGCGACAATGGGCCAGAGCGGAAAGCGCTTCAGCAGCAGGAACCCCGGAATCATGGTCACCTCGCCGGGAAAGGCCATTGTTGCCATGCAAAAGAGCAGGATCGCGTAGGTGGCCGGCAGTTTGTAGCGGCTGAGGGCGTAGGCCGCCAGGGGATTGACGAGCAATGCGGTGCTGATCGCCAGGAAGCAGTAGATCAGGGTATTGACGATCCCGCGGCCGTGAAGCAGGATGTACGCAAGAACCTGCTTGTAGTTGCGCGTTGTGAATTCCCAGCGCAACGCGGATCGATGGCTCATGACATCGTGATAGTCGACCGCGGCGATGGGCAGTTTCAGCGGCGAGATCGCGGCTGGCGAGACGTCCCGACGCTGAGCCACGTACTCCTCGAAAGCTTGTCGCGGGCCGTAGACCGTGATGCTCTCGACAGGGCATGCCTGCGGGTCGGTGATGAAGTCATTCCAGTCCACTCGCGCAATTGGCGACGTCGGTACAGTAAGCGGAAAAGGAATCTCTGCGAGTGATCGGTAGGCGGTACCGTAGCTTCTGTTGAACTCGTCGATACTGTCGGCGTATTTAAGGGCTATATGCTGTCCGTAGGGGGCCGCGAGTTCCGGCTGAAGTCGAACGAAGGCGAGATTGAGTTCTGTGCGGACGAACGCCTCCCAATCCTGCCGGATGAGGCCGTCGGCCGGCACCCGGTGGGTGAGAAACACGTCGTGGTAGCTGTCGTGGTTTGTGCTGTGCAAGCGGTTGTATTCATTGATGTCGCTGGTGTACTTGGGCTTTAGGTAGGTGCGCCAAAAGACCGCGTCGATATTGAAGATCATTCGATCGTGGACAGGCCGCGACTCCTTGAATTCGCGATACGGCAGTTCGATGCCCTCGAACTGGGGATTGTAGCGCCGGGAATAGCCCATGCTGTCCGTGGGCGGCGACACGGCGACCCAGCTATTGTAGGGGATAGCCATAGCGAGCCGGCAGGCGTCGATGTCGCCATCGTACTGCTTGTACATCTTCCGTCGGAACAGGCGCGCGTTGATCGGCAGCATGCCGCCGCCGCCGGCATGGCCGAGGGCGTACCAGTCCGGGGGCAGGTCGACTTCGCGGCGCCAGTCGAGAAAGGCCTCTACGAGTTGCCCGTCTGCCGCCACGATTGGTTCGATCTTGCGCCAACTGCCGATTTCCTCCCACCAGGCCATCTCGAGATGGTCTATGCGGACGTCGTACTTCGACTCCGCGTATTTCTGAAACAGCACCCGGTCGCTGTTCCAGAATCGTGGCAGCGGCGCAATGTGATAGAAGTCCGTCTGGCTCTTCACCGAGCCGGCAAGCATCAACAGCAGGGGGTAGATCATTGTGACGGCGCCCGTAATCAGAATGCCAAAAATGGTGGCGTACACGACGCGGACCTTCCAGTGACGGGCACCGATTTTGCTGATGATGGGCATTATGCGGAAGGGTTAATTGTCGTCATTATTCGTCCGTAGCTGCGGTGCGGAACTCCATGCGGCTGAGCCGCTGGAGTTGCAGGACGGTGAAGCCGATGAGCAGCGTGCCCAATATCCAGGCCATCGCCACCGCCGAGCCGAACCGCAGATAGCCGAACGCCTGCCAGAATATGTGCAGGCCGATGACCTCGGTCTCGCCATACGGTGAGTAGGGTCCGCCGCCGGTCATTGCCAGCACAAACTCGCTGCCGCTCTTGACGGCGCCGATCATGGCGCCGATGAAGCTGATCATGATCAAGGCCTTGATGCTGGGAATCGCGACGTGAAACGTTTTTTGCCAGATACCCGCGCCGTCGACATCGGCCGCCTCGTACAGTTCCTCGGGAATCGTCTTAAGCGCCGCAAGATAGATCAGGCAACCGGGCCCCATGCCCGCCCAGATCGTCGGCAGCAGGCAGAAAAAAAGTGCGAATCGGGGCGACTCCAGCCACCGGATTCGGACTTCCTCGAATTGGATGCCCGGCAAATGGTTCAGGAAACTGACGAAAAAGTTGAGCACCTGGTTGATCATTCCGTATTCCCCGTAGAAGCCTTTCCACAGAAAAATAACCACGACGCCGGTCAGCACTGCCGGCAGGTAGTAGATCGTGCGGAACAGGAGCTTTCCTCGTGGCACTTCGGTGAGCAGGAAAGCCAGCGCGATGGGGGCCGCGAATCCGAAGATCATGAACAGAAAGGCGTATTTGATCGAGACCCACAGGGCGTACCAGAACTCGACGTCGAAGAGAATGCTCGCGAAGTTGTCCATGCCGGTCCATTGGCTGAATCCGCGGACATTGTAGTCCTGAAACGCCATCACGCTGCCGCGTATCAGCGGATAATAGTTCCACAAGGCAATCGAGCCGATAGCTGGAACCAGGAGGATATAGGCCATCTTGTAGCGGCTGAATTCCCATCCCCTGGCGGCTTGTTCCGGGCTCTCGAGATTCGCGGACATAAAGGTTCGAAAGACGCGCCGGAACAGCAGGACAAAGACAATAAAAATCCCCGCGACTACCGCCGCTGCCACCCATGTTCGCCGGCGGTGTTCAACGGGATCGAGGATGTCGAGCATTTTTTCATTGCTGCGCCGGACGCGGTCCTTGAGGATCTCGCGGATGCGGGCCTTGGCCCCTTCGTGATCGCCGGCTTTGACGGCTCGTTCTGTCTCGGGGTCGGTCCGGATCTGGTCGATCGCCTGACTGACGTATTTGTAGACCAGCTGGCAGTTCTTGCCATAGGGCTCGGGCACGCCGGATTCCACTGCCGTGGCAAAGGCCGTTTCCCATTGTTTGGGTACCTGCCGGACGTATTCATCATATCCCGCCGCCTTCAACAGCGACGGCTGGACGAAACGGCCGTGACCGTTCTCGACGAATACTCGGGCACGGATCCGGCGTGCCTCGGGGCCGTCGTAGAAGCGGATATATTCCCAGGCCGCCTCACGCTTGGCATCGTCCACGTCGAGCTCGGCAAAGATCCCGGCCATGCGGCTGTTGAATTCGGCGCCGCGCTTGCCGGTGGGCCCCTTCGGAACCGGTCCGAACCCCATGAGATTCGGGTCCACTTGTGAGAAGAAGCGTTGATCGATGGTGCTGAAATACATCGCCTTCTCGATCGTACCGCCGGAGGCATCACCCATCGATACGACACCGTTGAATTTGCCATGCTGATTCTCGTACGGCTCGAAGATCAACCGGGCGACGAAGTGGTAGGCATCGACCGCCTCGTCGCTGTCGAATACACAATACCAGTTGCCGTCCGCATCCTGATCGACCATGCGGCCGCCCATGGAGTAAAGAAAGTTCATCGTGGAATAACTGATCTCGGCGAGCCAAATGCTGAAGCCATACCGGTTTTCAGGCGGGTTGGTCAACACCCGGGCCCACTCCAGCAGCTCGTCCCAATCCTCGGGCACGCGGTCAGGCAATCCGGCTTCCGCGAACATGTCTCGGCGATAAAACAGCGCGCCGACCAATGGCCCCTGGGGAAAGCACCAGACATGCTGATGATCGCGCACCGGTGCCGCGCCCCATTTGTCAAGATGCGGACAGTCCTCTTTGTACGGACAGGCCCGTCGCATCACCATCCAGCACTGTCGCGGCACGCGCTCCGCCATCTCGCTCTGGTAATTTGGGCCTTTGCGCAGACGCGCCAGGTACTCGTCCAGGTCCAGCAGATGCCCGTCAGGCAGGTCCACGCCCGCGGTCTCCTCGACGTATTTATCTAAAGGATAGAGAAACTTGTTGCTGATGTACGTGTGTGATTGGCGGAAGTTGACGTACATCACGTCGGGCGGAATATCGCCGGCGATCTGCATCAGCGGCACGATGTCCATCGTCCGCCCCGGGATTTGTAGGCCGGTCGTTGAAACGGGCCGTACATAGGGAAAGCGCTTCTGAAAAGCGTCGAGGATAGCCAGCCGGGTCTTGCTGTCGATGTCGGTGCTCAAGCCCGCCGGTACGCCCCACGCCCGCAAGACGATCCGTTCCTGGTCCGGCGGCGTCGCCGCAACGAACCCGGCCACTTGCATCAGGCACACAAGTGAGATGAGCACTCCGGGCAGTCTAGTCTCAGGAATAGTCATCGTCCGGAACCAGGCCAATTTTCGCAGTATCAATCGGTTTGAAGCCGAGTTTCAACGCTGGTGAACTGGGCGCCAGGTCATAGTTGTCATTTGCGGCATCGACGAATAGCGGGTCGGCGACGAGAGACTGTCGATCGAACCCCATCGCGCGCCAGCTCTCGAGCGTATGACCGCCATCCGTCTGGGTGGTCATTCCAGTCCGCACCACCGCTTCGCCCGGCAGGCCGCAGAAAGTGATCTTCCCGCCCGGCGCGGGGGAAAAGACGTTTTTATCGAACTCGGCGATGGCATCGGGCGGCTCACGGCCGGGATCGATGTTGAGCCTGAGGAAATCCGCGTCGGCGTTCGCATAGCAGAAGATGTTTCTCCTGAACCGGATGTTGCTCGTGTCGCCGGCCAGCATCAGGTATACCTGCGAGTTGTCGCTGTCGACGAAGATATTATTTTCGACCGTGATATTGCGTGCGTAGTGGCTGAGCATGATCCCGCCGAGCACATTGCGGGCGCAGATGTTGCCATAAACCAAAACGTCCATCGGGCCGTTGTCGAAGTAGATCGCCCAGCCGTAATACGGCGACCAAATCCGGCCGTCCGCTTGTTCTCCCTTGCCGGGTTCCATCCGGATACTGCCGGCACCGCAGCCGATTACGTCGTGAATTTTGTTGAAACGGATGATGTTGCCGCGGGCGAGATCCGGGTCCTTGTCGTAGGTGTACCAACGGTTCATGCAGATGCCGCCAGTGTCGCAGGTCTCCATGCTCAGGTGGTGCAGTTCGTTGCGCTCGATGGTGATCGGGCCAAAGCCGCTCATCAGTCCGATACCGAACCGTGGTGTGTGGTGGATCAGGTTGTTCGAGACGACCACGTCCACGGCACTGATCCCAAAGAAGGCGATACCGCAGGCATGTTTCTCGAAGACGCCCACGTGGTGGATGTGGTTGTTGTGGATCAGGTGGCCTGGCGATTTGGGCCAGGCGTTCACGACGACCTCGCGGTCTTCGCGGAAGTTATGCCATGGGGTAGGGCCTGGCACATCGCCTGAAGTCGTGTCGCCCCGGCAGAATCCGCGCTGCACGCTTCCCAGGAAGATGCCGTAACCACCGGCGTCGGTGATCTCGTTGCCCACGATCCGGTTGCGGGCGTTGCTGTTCTGCAGGCGGATGGCATCGCCGCCGATCGCTTCGAAGCGATTGTTTTCGACGGTGCAGTCTGCCGTGTTTTCCATGTAGATGGCCTGCCCGGAGTTGGGGATCTTGTAATGGGTCTCCGGTGTCGGGAACTGCGCCTGGGTCTGTGTCAGGGTGAACCCCGCGACCCTGATGTGGCTGACGGCTGTGCCCGGGGTGCCGATCATCTGGATCAACCGTGCTGTCGTCGGGGCAGTGACCGCGCCGGATCGCATATCGCTCCCGGCGGGCGGCCAGAAATAGAGGGTGCCGGTGTCGCTGTCGAGGCACCAC
>DPYP01000163.1:0-2908 GCA_003545375.1 Lentisphaeria bacterium | reverse complement strand
CGCCGCCGTCAATCTCTGTTCCTTACAAAAGTTATTAAATGGTATAGTAAATCCGCCGACCAATTTAAAGTTTTTTTTCGAAAAAAGTTTTTTTTTACAGCGTCCAGCAGCAATGCCATGGAAAAACACACGCACTCCCCATGCCTCCGGGCACGGCTGTTTTCGGTGATTTTCCAGGCCGCAAATTTCGGGATCGAGACCTGAATTATTCACACATTCCGCCTGCCAGGGCGAAGGTCCATGAGTAATGCAGCCAATCGCACACTGACGGTGCTTGCGATGAAAGTGTTGACATTGGCTCGGTACTGTTTTTTTTAGGACGCTTTCAAAACGGGAGTTAGCACGGTATCATTAGGTTATCGAATTGGCCGGGAAGCGGAGCGACAGATGGAGATTTATAAAAGTCACGAGCAAAAAGCTCGAGAGCGCATCTGGCCGCGCCCGTGCAGCGGTTCGCACAGGCACTGCTCACCGGCCATGCGCCCGTCGCGTTCACCCGCATCAGGTATAGGCCCAGCCACCTGTTTCACGCTGATAGAATTGCTGGTGGTGATCGCGATCATCGCCATTCTCGCGGCAATGCTGCTGCCGGCGTTGTCCAAGGCGAAGACGAAAGCCAAGACGGTTCTCTGCGTCAGCAATCTTAAGCAAACGGCACTGGGCCTGCATTTCTACTCGATGGACTCCAACGATTTCATACCGCTAATGGAAAACTCCGACCCGCTTGCGATGTTCGTCTGGCAATCTTCAGGTTCCCCGGCCACCCCTTACAATGTCCGTCCTGACGGGATGGGGAAGTTGTGGTACAAGGAGATAACGGATTTCAATGGTCATTGGGGGAACAGCAGTTCCGTCCTGACGGGCTACCTGGGCTCTCGATTGATTTTTCATGACCCCGGCAACCCGGCAATCGAGATGGATGAAAACAACTGGCGGTGGGGAGGGCCGTTCGGCGGCTCCGGGTTTTGGAGCGAATATTGTACCCGGCGCCGGTATCCGTGGATGGCTGCTCCCTATAAATTGGGAAAGGATGACCCGATGTTGTCGTACATATCCTGTGACTGGGCGTGGGCGCAGGCAAATGTTCCGTTCCATGAGATTGGCTATAACGTGTTGCGGATTGAGGGCTCGGTTTTCTGGTATTCGGATCCACACGGGACGATAAAAGATTACGTCGGTGTCTATACCGCTGTCCGCCAGACAACAGGGGGAGTCTGGAGTAAATTTGATGAGTAGCCGGAATGACTGGCTGGGCCCCATGGACCACGGGCAGTTCCGCCACGGCGCATTTTCGATTCGTCTCGGAAGTGACCGTCTCCGTCCGCTGCGACACCATGGATTCCCTTTGCCGAATGTGCCTGTGCTGCCTTGTCGTGAGGCTGCCGACAATTTCTAAACCTGCCGTCGCCCCCTGCGGGTCGCGGCAAAATGCTTTTGGAAACCCAATGAACCAGCTCAGATTCTTACGATCAGCTTTTACCGCAACGCTCGTTCTCGGCGCGCTGGCACCCGGCGCGGAAATGGGCCCAGCCGTCTCGCCCGACAAGAAGCTGATTGCATTTGCCTCGAGCAGTCACGCCGCTTCGCCCGCTTATCTCAGACAGCACATAGGCGAGATGGAGCAACGTCTGCCCCTGGATGGCTTGATTATCTGCGTCTACCATGATACCTGGGCCGCCGAGGCCGGTGCCAACCTGGGTGCGGCGGGCGCCACTCTGAAGACTGGACAGGAAGTCATGTTCTTCGGCGGCCGACGATTCACCCGCGACGAATTCAGTCAGGATCTGGGCGATTTGAAGGCCACGAACTTCAGTAAGTTCACCGACAACTTCATCCTGCTCACGACTACGGAAAGAGGCGCGTATTGGACCGGGAAAGTCGAACACAGCAACCTGGACTGGTTCGACCCGGACTGGTCGACGATCGCCGAGAACGGCGCGGTGGCTGCCTGGATCGCCAGGGAAGCCGGTTTCAAGGGGATTTTCCTGGATGCCGAGCAGTATGCGGGAAGCCTTGGCGCGTGGGGGCGCCCGTTCGCTTATCGCACCCGACCCGACGCCGACAAGCGAACGTTGGCCGAGGTCTCCGCGCAGGTCCGCCTGCGGGGAAAGGAATGGATGCAGGCGGTCACCGACGCCTATCCCGAGATCACCATCATCCTGTATCCCAACCTTGGCTGGCAGAAGTCGCTCGACTACGAGCTGCTGCGGCATTTCGCCGATGGCCTTCTCGAGGGACTGGGGCCGCGAGCAACACTGGTAGACAGCGGCGCCGGCTACCACCTGCAGAGCTATCGGCAATTTCGGGATCTGCGCAAGCAGGCTGAATCGCAAGGGCTTGAACGGACGGCAGTACCCGAGCGCTATAAGAAGGTGCAGTACGGGTTCGGCCTTTGGCTTGACTATGAAGCAAGGCACGACGGGCAGTTTGCCGAATGGCGCACGGACCCGAAAGAATTCAACGAAAACTTTCGACCGCCTACGGAACTGGGGAACACACTCCACAATGCACTCACCGTTGCCGACCGCTATGTCTGGCTGTTCGTCTGGCACGGGGTAGCCTGGTGGGCGCCGGACAGTCCCCCGGTAAACTCCTGTCCCCGGTGCCCGCATGAGCAGGGATTCCTGGCGCCGGCGTACGTCGATGCCATCGCCAACTGTCGGGATCCCCACCCGCTCGAATGGTCGCCGGCATGGCAGGAGAAGATTCTGACCCCGGACGATCTCGACCGCATGGGCCGTAACATTCTGGCGAACGGCGACTTCGAGGATTGGATCATCGAGGACCTCTCACCACAAGGATGGTACCTGGGGGGGCAGGGGCCGGCGGTAACCAGGGGAGAAAGGACAGTCAAGGGGGCACATGCGGCCGGGCTGGCGACCGTGATGCCGAGGGGACATGTTTTCCT
>DPYP01000164.1:12528-15591 GCA_003545375.1 Lentisphaeria bacterium | reverse complement strand
TTCACAAAGCAGCGCCATGGAGTAATAGCTGTAAGGGACGGCAATGATACGGTCGGCGTCGTGGCAGAGCTCCCAGACCTTGTCCGGCGCAGCAATGCCGCTGTACGGCTTGCCGTGCCGGACGACGTAATCGGCGAGGTAATCGTTCAGAGGATAGAAGAAGTTCTGGAAGTTGTAGTCGCTGATCTTGCGCCCGAAGAGGTAGAAGACGTCCGGCGCAACGCCGCCGGCGACCGCGAGAAACTCATTGCCTTCCTGAGCGGGGCCCTCGATCTTCAACGGCACAAGGGCACGGACACGAATCTTCGGATGACGGAGGCAGAAGACATCGAACACCCGGCGCCTGGCCACTTCCAGCGGGTTGGTGGATCCCTTTTTCGGGATGTTCCAGAGATGGAGCTCGACCGTGTTTTCTGAAACGGGGGGGGGGGCCGCCGGGGCGGCAGCCAAACACGGCCGGGCAACGACCACCGCGAGAATCAGGGCAATTCCCCGCAACCATCGATATGAGAAACTTCGAGTCGATTCGCTCACAATAGGACCAACCTTACCAAACCGCAGCTGTTCACGGCGCACCCCAGGCGGCAGTCTGTTCGTCGTAGCTCATATAGGGCTGCGCCCGCGACGCTGAATGACTCAGGAATTCGACATGGGTATCGGTAAAGAGCCAGTTTGCACCGCCCCCATGAACATCGAAGTTCAGTATCGGTTCGGTGCTGTTCGCGGTCGAATACAGCTTGTTATAGCCCTCACGGAACTCATACATCCAATTGTTGTAAATGCTGAATCGGTGCCACTGGTCTGTCAAAAGGAAATAATCGCTTGGCGAATGATCGTTCAGTAACTTGCTGCCCCAACTCCGGCCTTCCGGTATGCGGGAGAGCTTCAAGGCCGGGTAAATCGAGTAGACAACAATCCAGTAATCCTGACGAATCGTGGCGAAGTTGGCGGAATAGCTGATCTTGGCTTGCAGGTACGGACTCCCGGAATTGTCCACTTCCGGATCGCCGGTGTTAAAGGTCGCCGTGGAATCGGCGGGACAGACCGTCACCCCGTATCGGATCGGATCGTCGCCGTGCTGGGGCTGCCACCTCGTCAAGGGAGTGTTGGGGTTCGAGCTACCGGCATCCACTGGCGCATTTTGGATATAATAGAGTAGCTGCCAATGCCAGTAGAACACATTCGATATGTCCCAAAACCCCGGATCCGGATTTGTGTGAAAGGTGCATGGGAGAACATCATCATTGTCGTCGGCATAGTTGACGATGCCTATCCCCAACTGTTTCAGGTTCGCCTGGCAGAGGGCGCTGTAAGCCTTGCCCTTCGCCTTGTTCAACGCCGGCAGCAGCATCGACGCCAGGATGGCGATGATGGCAATCACCACCAGCAATTCTATCAGCGTGAAGCGGCGGGGAATTGGCCTTTTCTCAGAAACTGCTCGCGGCGACGTCCGCATCGACAATTCGCTCCAAGCGATAAATGAAATGTTCCGTGAGTCCCTACCCTACGCGATCGAGTCTACACCGCGTCCACGGTGTGGTCAAGTCAGGATTCGCGTAAGAATAACTTCACAGTTACAACGGCACGACCCTGGACCGGGTCACCGATGCCGGCACCCGCGGCGTGACCAAGGGTATTGCCGGTTTGGCCGCCCTCGTCGCGGACGGCGACAAAACAAAGCGAGCCAATCCCGCAATTCAGGCGGGATTGGCTCGTTTTTCAACTCAGTGCTCGTGCGCCGATCTAATTGCCCATCATGGCAACAGCGGCAGCCGAACCGCAAGCAGAGCAGCCCAGGTTGTCGGCGATCAGCAATATCTCTGCCCGCAGCGCCGAAAGGCTGACCGGCGGATTGCTGCCGAACTGATCACAGACCGCATCAATAATCGTCGTGATCATGGCGTCGCAGGAGATCGGCTTGGCGCCCATGAAGGTGCCGTCGCTGGCGCCCGTGACAACCGAGGCAGGAGTGCTGCAGGACAGGGACAGGAAGTCGGCGTCACCGGGTGTCGTCGACAAGTATGCCGGATCGACCTCGGTGCCGCAGAACAGATTGCCGCCGCCGTCGACGTTGCCGGTGATGTCATTCACCGCGCCGCCATAGCCGCCGGCGGTGTCCAGGTCGCCGCCGGAAAGGTAGCATCTCATCACACCCCACCAGAAACCTATGTTGTACGCATCCGAATTGCTGATGCTGAGGTTGTCCTCCTGGCCGCCAATCGCGGCACCGGGCAGAGACAGACCGCTGAAGATGCAGTTCGTGGCCGTGATCGTACCGCCACCGGACTCAATGAGCAGACCCGTCGCTATGTCTCGAATGTCCTGCGCGGTGATCTTGTTGTCGGCGCCGTTCTCGCCGTGGATTGTGCAGTGATCCACGGTGACGACAGCGCCGTTGCGGGCCTCGATCCCCATGCCGCCGCCACAGCAGGCTACGCCGCCTTGCGGGAGCTTGATACAGGAGTCGCTGATCGCCGCATCCCCATTCAGAACGCGTATGCCTTCGCCGTTGTCGATGAACTGGCTATCGCTGACGATCGAGCCGGTACACCCATCCAGGTGCAAAGCGGTCGTGCCGTTCGTGGAACCGGACTGCGCACTGTTACTCATGGTCGTGCCGGTGACGGAAACACCGGTGCTCGACGCGAAATAGTGTGCGCCATTGCCAAAGCCGGACGACTTGTTGTTGTCGTACGTACAGTCAACGATGTCGTAGCCATCGACATTGTTGACAAAGGCTGAGTAGCCTTCCCAGCCGCCATTGCCCAGGGTGTCATTGAATTCGATCGTCACGCCATCATGCAGGATGTTGTAGCCGCGTGCTTTGGCAGCGTCTTCCTGCGGCACCATGAATACAGCCTGTCGGCAACTGCTTATGCTGCCGCCGATGATATGGATGTTGGCGGTGACGTGCGGGCCCTTGTGCCCCGGTCCGTTCGCCCTGCCGGTCACACCCCGCCGGCAGTCGTGGATGTCGCAGTTCTCGATGACCACGCTGTCGGTACCAATGAACACTCCGGACTGCTCCCACTTCTGGCCGGCGGTGCCGGAGTTCATGATCTC
>DPYP01000164.1:9958-12096 GCA_003545375.1 Lentisphaeria bacterium | reverse complement strand
CCGGCGTCGAGGATCAGGTTCTCGACCAGGATGTTGCCGGCTGGCGCACCAGTCGGAGCCTCGGGCAGCCCGTTAATCCACAACGCCGCCGGTTGGCCGCCGGGATACGGGCTGGTCGGTTTGACCGTTGCCGGCGCGCCGGCGCTGCGCAAGGTGATTCCCTGGCCCCCAATCCGCAGGCCCTCGACATAGGTCCCGCTGTCGATGATCTCGACGATGTCACCAGTGACCGCCGCATCTATAGCGGCCTGGATCGTCGTGTGGTCGCCGCCGCCGCCGGCATCGACAGTGATGGTTCCCGCCGACACCACGCCGGCACAGCTCAGAGCTGCGATTGCAAATGCGATGTGAAGTGTCTTCATTGATCCGTACTCCTTGAGGCTTTTTTCTCTGTGGTTGTGCCGAACCCGTGCGGTTCGACAGATACAAAAACTCATCTTAATCCGCATCGATATGGAATACGGATAAAGTGTCTCGATTGCAGAACCTGCATGGTAGGCCCTCCTCCAACTATTGGGCTTTCCGTCCGCCGTCGGCGATCACCGATCACAAGTCCGCTCTGTCACGTAAAGTAGGTTATAAGAAATAGTCCGGTCAATTGCAAGACTATTTCGAAAAAAAATTTTCCCCCTGCCCGTCATTAAATCCCGCATGCAAAATCACGTTTTTTTTAGTGTCATACTGTGAGATTGCATTCCAAATGCGCCAGGCCATCCGGGTTGACTCGACGATTCTACCAGCATACAGTGCCATTGCTTCGTCCACCAGACCCGACCCGAATCCGGTTTCGAAAACGTCAATTTCAAGAAAGCCAATGACTACAGTCTCTCGTTGTTGTTTGCGGGTGTTGATGGCCGTGATTGCTTTGGCGTACGGCGATCCTGGGTGCTCGGCAACCGAGTACTACGTGGACCAGAAAAATCCGCGGGCGGCCGACACCAATCCCGGCAACGTCGCGCTGCCGTGGCGAACGATCGGGAAAGCCGCGAATGAGGCGACGGCCGGCGACACTGTCTGGATCAAGGAAGGCACCTACCGGGAAGAGGTCACTCATTTCGCCAATAGCGGAGAATATTACGGCAGCGAGATGCGCTTCATTACCCTCGCTGCTTTCGAAAACGACACGGTTGTGATTGAGGGCACGCGCCAGATCGAACCGGGGGAGTGGCAACCACAGGAGGACATGCAGCAGGTGTTTTTCCTGGCGTTGCCCGAGGATCCCAACCAGGTTTTCTTCGACGGCAAACGATTGCCTGAATCCGTGGCAGTCGTCGCGGACAAACAGGCGGATGTCGAGCGTGCCACGAGCCGCGCCGAAACCCACTCGGACCAGCCACTGACCGACACCAGCACGGGCCGATGGTTCTACGACGCGAAGCGACGCCGGCTCTATGTGAACACGGGCGAGGGTAACCCGTCGGTCGGGCATCGGGTCGAGGTGCCTGTCTATTCCTTTTCCGTCAACCTGCGGCCCCGGCCGGGTACGCGGTACGACGGCAGAGGTGTTTCGAGCACGGCCATTCGGTTGCGCGGGTTGACGTTCAACCGGCTGCGCACCGGGTTGCATGGCGGAACGATGTTCAGTGTCATCGAGGACTGCGTGGTGCGGCAGGCGGGGGGAATTTCCGCACTGAGCTTGCGCGGCATGCACAACATCATCCGGCGGAACACGGTTCTCGACAGCTACCACCAGGCAATCTACTGGAATGGCAGCAACTTCGTGCTGGAAGACAACCTGGTAGTTGGCGCCATGAAGGATCCGTACATTGTCACCAGCGCCTGGGAGGGTGTATTCAAGACAAACGAGGGCGCCTATTCCACCATCCGGAACAACGTCATCGCGGAAATCGAGGCGAGCGAGCATCATGACGGCGGTTTGGGCATCTGGTGCGACATTGCCAGTGACTTCAACGCCATCTACGGAAACGTCAGTTACCGGCAGAGCATGGGTATCTACGTCGAGCAAAGCCAGAATGCCAATGTCATCGTCTACAACACCTGCTTCGACAACAAGACGGGCATCGGGGTGCGCAACAACAGTCACAATCTCATCCTGGGCAACTACCTGTTCAACAACCGGAACGTCGGCATCTGGTACGGCAGCGAGAATCGCTACCCGCCAATGACGGGACAGCGGG
>DPYP01000164.1:4654-9658 GCA_003545375.1 Lentisphaeria bacterium | reverse complement strand
CCCGCCAATGACGGGACAGCGGGTTGAGGGCAACTGGATTGTCAATAACCCGACGGGGGTCTTGGTGTCATTGTCCGCGCCGTTCGGCTGGAACACAGTGTCGCTGGACCGCAATACTTACACGCGGCAAGACGGCGCCACACTGGTGAAGTGGGGCGAAAAGGCGTTCACCGACCTCGCCAGCCTGAGGAGGGAAACCGGACAGGAGTTCCAGGGGACGGAAACGGTTCGGTTCGGCTTAGGGGATGGTGGGGGTCTTGCGTCAAACGTGATAGATACTCCCAGTTCGCACGCCGCGCATAGCATAACGCTTATTGTAGCGGTGGGTGGATCGACTGTGTTAACAGTTACCAATGATATTGGTGTAACGTATACAGCGACACCGACACTATCGGGCGCGACCCATACGTTAGGTTGCAGCGGCACTCCAACGGCTACGCAATATTTTGCAGCATTGGCGTACCTACTCAATCAGCTTGACGATGTTTCGGCAGTGGCGAATGGCGCAAGCAGTGTTATCATCACCGCTGACGCGAAAGCAACCTCGACATACGATATAGGTGTTACGGGTACTGCCATTGTTGGCGGTCATTTTGCATCGACTGCTACTGCGGGATCATCGTCGGTGAACCCGACGAACGAAGTTACGGACGCGGACATTCAAGTCATCAAGTTTCGGGTGTCGCACTCGAGAACACCGGAGATGCTGGTCCCGATGGTTGCCAACCCGACGCTGCTGCGTGCCGCCCCGTCAGGGGTCGGCGGCTACGCCAACCGGCCATACTTCTGGCGGCACGGCAACGGCAGCGGCCTGTCGTTCGGCGCCGGCGCTGCCGGCCCCTGGAGTGTTACCTCTGGGACGATCCGCACCTCCTATCCCAATCTGCCCCGTCTATGGGCCAACGGCGGTTCCTACGTGGCCGGCATCATTGCGGTAATGCTCGGCCCCGACGGCAGGCCCCTGGAGAAACACGAGGGACCGGGCGAGAAACGCTGGGGCGTGTACGTCAAGGGAACGCAGCCGGACGACATCCACCCCCTGGGCGAGGGCTGGTGGAGCCCCTCATTGCCCACGGTGACCGGCACCAGGTACAGGATTTCCTGGCAATCCAGAGCCGAGGAGCTTCAGCCGGCTGCCGGCGATCCCCGGAGCGGCCCGGTTGTCTTCGTGCAATGGACAAACGACACGGGCCAGAAACTGGTGCGGCACTACCTCTGGGGCACCGACGACAGCGGCAAGCCGCACGGCAAGCTGGCGCGAAAAGGCAGTTATCCGTGGACCGGCGACGGCGGCGAGGTCACGGCGCCCGAGGGGGCGACGCGCGTCCGCTTCTTCTTCGGCCTGCGCCGGTGCAAGGGAATGGTCAAGTACCGCGACATGCACATAACGGCGTCGTAGAAGTCCGGGAGACAGCGTACGGCTTCCGTGCTACGCTCTTGGCAGCCAGACCATCATCGAACCGAGCCCCCGGTTGTCCCACAGGCAGTAAGAGATGGCACGCATCCGGACCTTTCGGGGCAACGCTTGCCTCGATCAAGAGGTCAAGCTTGAGCAAAGCGGATGGTTACTTCACCTGCGTGGCGTCCAGCACAGCCAACATCATCGCCCTGTTCAAGGAGTGGGACTGAATACACAAAGAAACCCGCGAAGCATGACAGATCCTGCTCGGTATGTCCATGTCCCGGGACCGGCCCTTTGAAGGGTCCAAGTGAACTTAAGGCGGTATAGTAGACTATGGCGTCAACCGGACAGTTCGATGTGCTCGGGTTTGGGTATGCGACTGTCGACGAATTGTTGTTCGTGGACAGCTACCCGGCACCGGACAGCAAGACCCCGGTCAACGACCGTATTGTCGCTGTCGGCGGCCTGACCACGGCAGCCCTGATTGCGGCCAGCCGGTTGGGCGGCCGCTGCGCCTATGCCGGCGTGCTCGGCCCGGACGCCGACTCCAGGATCATTCTCGATGTGTTCGACCAGGAAGGCATCGACCGGCGCCATGTCCGGCAGGTGGACCACGGCCGTGCCGTGTGCGCCTCGATCATTGTCGACACGTCCCGGAAGACGCGTACGATTCTCTATGACAAGAGCGGCGCGGTGGAGCTCTCCTCGGCGATGATCGATCCGGATTTGGTGCACTCGACCAGGGTCTTGTTCGTGGACCATCATGGGATCGACGGCATGACGTGCGCCGCCGGGCTCGCGCGCCGGGCCGGAATCCCGGTCGTTGCCGATTTCGAACGCACCGGTATCCCCGGGCTTGATGCCTTGATAGCGCTGGTCGATCATCTCATCCTGCCGGCCCACTTCGCCTTCGAGCTGACGGATAAAACCGACCCACGCGACGCTGTCATGGCGCTGCTGCCCGGCCGCGAGGCTGCGGTTGTCACCTGCGGTACCGACGGCGGCTGGTATGCCGGCGCCGATACCGGCGGGCCAGTGCCCTACGACGCGTTCGTGGTCGATGCCGTGGACACGACCGGATGTGGTGACGTCTTCCACGGCGCCTACGCCTGGGCCCTGGCAACCGGCCACGACTTGTCGTCGCGCATCCGCTATGCTGCGGCCGCGGCCGCGCTCAAAGCAACCACGGCCGGCGGTCACCGGGCCATCCCCACCCGTGCCGCGGTCGAGCAGTTGCTCAGGTGATACACGCCTGAATGTCAACCTCTACAACGGTGTGAATCTCAACCGGCGGCAGGGTCATGGTGCAGCCCGCGATCGGGCGTGCTTGCCAAGTTCGCTCACGGCAGTCCTCCATTCAGCGATTGCGTAATGCCGGTTATTCGTCGATGCAGACGAATTCTAACGAAACGGGGGGGGCTGAGAGGGCAAGGAAATCTCCGAAGACGCTAAAAACCTCCTCAAGAACCCGGGGTTTGAGAGCTGGACCCGCGGAGAGACTCCGTCCCCCACCGGTTGGATTTCCAGGGGCGTCGTCTCCCGGGAGGAGGAGCTGGTGAAATCGGGTAAGTACTCGGCGCGGCTGACCACCGCGGAGCTCCAGGCCCATGTCATGATCGACCAGGAGATCCCGGCAAGACAGTTTGCCGGAAAGACTATCACGTTCGGGTCCTGGATACGGACGAACGTCAAAGAGGGAGTCGGTCTCCATGTCCTGGATTTCGTGGACGGTATGCACGATCTGTCCGGGGGGGGGGCGCGGGCATCCCGGCGACGGTTCGTGGCGCTTCGGGACCGTCACGAGGACGATCCGCACGGACACCGATGGTATCGTCCGGCTGCGCCTGTCGGCTCACATAGGAATTGAGAAATGATTCAAGTGGCCAGAGCGTTTTCCCATGGTGAAACAGAAACCCTTTCCAACCGACCTTACTGAGGCTCGAGCGTATCCTGCGGCACTGCCAGCTATGGGCCGGATCCAGTTGGCATTTCAGCCGTCCTCGCTGTATCATCCAACAGTTCCGGAAAGCAGTTTCCTGTCAGTTGCCCATTGGACCTGATGATCGATCCCCCTATGGAACATGGCAATGTGCCCTACAACCCTCGCAGATCTCCCGATTCACGCCCGCGAACTGGCGGCAGATTCTCTCGTGTGGATGGATCAGTTCTGGAGCTCGGGCGATTGCCTGCTGGTTCTGGAGCCGCCTGGTACAGACCCGCGCAAACCCGGTGTACGGAATTCTTCCTGGTACGCGCTGGCGCTCTTGATGCGGCAGGCAGACGGGGATCTTGAGCGGGCAACTCGCACCATCGACGCCGTTCTCGCCACCCAATTCGACGAACCGAACGCACCCTACCACGGTACCTTTCCCCGCTGGTTAGGTGAGCCCCATCCGCCGGTCGACGCGGTGATGTGGCGCGACTACGATCCCAACTGGCGGCAGTTTGTCGGCACCATCTGGGCCCTGATCCTGGATGCGTACGAACCGTTGCTTCCCGAAGATCTGACGCAACGCCTTGAGCGCTCGATTCAACTGGCGGTCCTGGGCGAACCGCCGGATCGATGTCCACCGTCCTACACCAATATCGCGCTCTTGAAAGCCGGTTTGCTCACGTGGTCGGGCAACCGGTTTGAACGGCCGGAGTGGACGGAATACGGCGAAACGTTTGGTCAGGCCGTCTTCGATCTGTTCCAGGAGCACACGGCTTTCTACGAATACAACTCACCGACTTACGGCGGCACCGATTTCTATGCGCTGGCGTTTTGGAAGAATCATGCGCAGTCATCGCTGCTGGGCGAACACGGTGCAGAGATGGAGGCCGCGCTCTGGCGCGACGTTGCCCGTTACTACCACGCCGGACTCGGCAACGTCTGTGGCCCCTTCAGCCGCAGCTATGGTATGAACATGCTCGACTACGGTGCGATCCTGGGGCTCACTATCTGGCTCGCGGTCGGGCGAACGGCTGCACCCTTTCCCGACGAACCCGGCCTCTTTGAGCACTGCCATGACTACTGTTTCGGTCCGCTACTGGCCTTTGTGGGTGTTGAGGTACCGCAGGATGTGATTCAGGATTTCCTGGGCTTCAGCGAGGAACGATTGGTTCGACATCAGATTTCGTCCCAACCGCTGCGCATTGCCACCGCCTGGCTGGGTGAGGACCGGATGATCGGTGCCGAGTCCGTGCAGTTTGACGAAGCGACCCGACAGGGGTATCGGCCGTTGGGGGACCAGTACCATCCTGTCACCATGCACTGGCGCATGCCTTCGGGAGAGATCGGCTGGATGCGCCTCCGCCACGAGGGGCCGGTTGACGCCCAGGCCGAGCCGAACACCCTCTCCATCGCCGGCTATGTGGATGAATTCTTCGCCGCACGAGGCAGCCGGGCCCACTACGAGTACACGTTTGAAATCCATCTTCCCGGCGCCGGCGAGACGGCAACGATTGCCACCGACACCTGGCAGCTGCCCGGCCTGACCGCCGAGCTGCAGACGCCGCTGTCCAAACCCGCCGTGGAGCGGGAGCGGGATACGATTCGCATCACCTATCAGGCTCAAGAAGATCAGGAGATTGCGCGGTTTAGATTCAGGGTGAGGTAGTAT
>DPYP01000164.1:0-4338 GCA_003545375.1 Lentisphaeria bacterium | reverse complement strand
ATTCAGGGTGAGGTAGTATAGTGACGTTGCGTGTGTGGCACGCGGAGGTTTTCTAGACCCTTTGCCCCGTCGCGTGCAAAATTCAACTCACGCCCTCACGCAGCACAACCGGCCATATCAGCCCCGCCGGCGACTGCGCTCCTCCGCACAGTAGTTTTTGCTTGCAATCGACTCGGCGTTTTTATATACTCGTTAGCAACAAGGTATGAATACCAAATGTGTGTCCGGGTAAGCGCCCGTCCAACCTCGATGGCCGCAACCGCGATCAGAGGGGGTTGCAGGAACAAGAGGCCGCACGGATCCCGGAGACATCGGCATACCGATATCAAGCGTAGATTTTTCAACCAGGAAAGAGGAGAAGACGATGAAGAACGCAATCGGAAGTTGGGCCGGACTGATATGGACGCTGCCGCTTACCGCGATGTTGGTATGCATGGTTGCAGGGGCGGACACGGTGCTGCTCGAGGATGACTTCGGGTCGTCCGGTACCCCCATTGACACCCTGAAGTGGCAGTCGCACACGGCGCCGGCCTACCCGGACGTCACCTGGCGCGATAATGCCGGTGACGGGGAACCGGTTCTCGACGGCCGGAACGGTACCCGGAAACTGATGCACAGCCAGGAGCTGTTCACCGGCTCGGTGGCGGAGCCGATCGTGCGCGGCGAGTTCACCCTCGAGGCCTTCTTCGGTAACGAACTGCCCGCCAATTACAATACGTTTGGCTTTGTACCCAGCGGCAGCATCTGGCCTGGGTCCAGCCACAGTGCCGTCTGCTGGCGGCTGGCGCCGGTAGCGCACAGCGATTCGGGTCAGGGCATGAGAGTCTGGCCTTACTGGACCTTGTCGCCGGATGGCGGCCCGAGCTGGGGCTTCGAGCACGCGGGCATCGAGACGGTCGTCTTTGCCAGCCCGGACCAGGCAACGCCGGGTACCCGGTTGCGGATCGACTGGAATCCCGATGAAAACCTGGCGGCGTGGTTCATCGACGGCGAGCTGGTGCAGGCCACGACCACCGACGTCATGGGCGCCGGCACACCGTTCACCATGAGTGAGTTCACCTTTGACGCGCAGAGCGGCGCCTACTTCATCGACGATGTCCTCGTAGTGGGCGACGACGCGGACAATCCGCCGGGTTCGATCGTGCTGCTGGCCGACGATTTCGGGCGGACCACGCATCCGATCAACACCAACATCTGGGCGCTCACGGGGTCGCCCTCGAAGAACTGGACCGATGCGAACGACACCAAGATCGTCGTGACAGGAGGCAGCCGCAGCGATATCAGCAGCCATGACGTGTTCCTGCCCTCGAGCACTTCGGTGATGGTCGCCGAGTTCGAGCTGGACGCGTTCTGGGGCCTCGCGGAGTTCTATGGCGAAACCAGCGTGATCGGATTCGTGCGCAACGGCGAGCTCTTTGGTCCCGAGGCGGAACAGGACGCGACGGGCTGGCGGCTCATGGTCCAAGGGGGCGTCTTGCATGCCGCGCCGTATATCACGTCGCCGATGAGCGACGGCGAGTACACCGGCACGGCCATTGCCGTGCAGGCCGGTGACTTCCTTGCCGTCGAATGGGACCCCGGTGTGTCAGGAACGTTCTCAATCAACGGTGTACCGATGGAGGTGGTCGTCGACGGCACGGAATACGGGGCGCTGCCGTGGACCGTGAATGTCCCCACCGCCGCCAGCGAATTTGCCACCTACATGCAGACCACCACGCGCATACAGCTCGACAACATCGTGGTAATGACCGCCGACGCCGGCTGCACCAATTGCGACGACGTGCGGACGCAGGTTTTCGAGGAACTGTGCATAGCGGCAGCGACCAATCCGCCAACCAGCTTCCAGGCACTGCTTGCACAGGTCAGCGCGATCGCTGCCGGCATCCTGGCGGAGACCAACGTCTGCACGCTGCCGCCCGGCGGCGATGACTGCCAGGCTTTCATCGAAGCTGAGTTCGCGGCTCCTCAGTGAAGTCGTCGGTCACGGATGCGAGAGTCAAAGAGCTTCGCCCCCAATGCGGGGCGAAGCTCTTTTTTTGCTCATGGCGGTGTAACCCGGATGCTCGCGAATCCCCTTCGTTGCGGTACTTTCTGAGCCAACGCGTCGCCGAACGCTTTGATGATGTCGATCTGCCGACAAGCACCCGAGTCGATTAACTGCGCCACGACCAGTTTGATATTGCCGCGTGGCGTCGGCGTCATGCGAATAGATCGGATGCGTGCCCAGATAGTACTCCCAGCTTCGGTCCTCACGCCAGACGCTGACGAGTTCATTGATCGGGGTTCCTCCGGCAGGTATAGAGTGATAGAATAGTCTGTTCCATGGCACCTTATCTCCTACGCCTGCGGGCGTGTTTTGCAGGGGGGGAGGTACCACTTTTTTCCCCGCTCACAGGACGTTAGAAAACCGGTCGAATCACCGATATTCGGCGCCGCTACACGGTTCCTGTCGCCGTTGGCGCCGGTGTCGAGATCAGGAGTTCTGAAATTGGTGCATCTCCGTTGGATCAGCAGGGGAGATTGATGGTCCCGTCATGAAAGGCATGCCCACAGGAACCGCTGGACGCTTTCTCCTAGAGACAGTCTATCTCGTCCATCACTCGCACATGGACATCGGATACACCGATCTGGCGGATGAGGTGCGCGAGCAACACCTATCTCATCGAGGCCGTGGCGGTGCCGTCTCTGGGTTATCGCGTCCTCATGGCTGAATGGGAAGAAGACCCACAGCCGTGGATGGATTCCAGTTCTCACACGCTTCCCACTTGCCCAGCCGCATTGGAATCGGATCAGCTGGTGCTGTCGCTCGACCCGGCCACGGGCGCCATCCGCCAAGTTCAAGAGAAGGGCACCAACCGGACCTGGCTGACGGGGTCTTCCCCGAACGGTTTGGGCGAGTTCCAGTACGCCCAAGTGACAAATGTCTCACCGACCACGGAGTCTTCGGGAATGGCCGGCGGAATCAACCACCAATGGGTCAACGGGAAACTGGGCCGCGTGTGGTGCAGTGTGGATGGCCCGTTGGTGACCGGTTTGGCCCGCGAACGGGTCTTCGAGTTGCCGGGGCGAACGGTTCGCGTCACGGAAGAGCTTCGCTTGTATCCGGGCCAGCGGCGCATTGATTTTCGCTACCGGATCGACAAGCCGGAAACCGCTGAGAAAGAAGCTTGTTACATCTGGTTCGGGTTAGATCTTCCGGAAGCGGTGTTCCGGTGTGATCAGGCGGTGGGCTGGATTGAGCCGCGGCGCGACCTGCTTGCGGGCGCCATGCAAGATGCGTTCTACGCGACGCAGTGGGCGGACCTTTCTACCTCAGCGCGTGGAGCCACTCTCGTCTGCCACGAGTCGCCGCTGATCCAGGTAGGTCGGCTCCGCACCTACGAATGGCGGGATACGCGGCCGTTCGTGGAAGACGGGAGCGCGTTGATTGCCTGGCCGTACCACAACTTGCAGCAAACCGACAACCCGATCTGGCAGGATCTTCTGCTGAACGTCCAGTATTCGCTCTGCCTGCACGAGGACAGCGGGTTCGACCCGGTCCGGTGCGATCGTGACGCGGCAGCGGCGCTGGTCCCGTTGCGCGGGCAGCTCGTCAATGTGCGGCCCGGTGTAACCGCCAGCCGGTCCGGAATCGTATTGGAGTCGAAAACGGTGCGGTGGATCGGCTGTCACTTACTGCCGGACAGCCAGACGATCTGCGTCCGGCTCGAGGAACGCGCGGGGCAGGACGCGGAAGCGGTCTTGAGCTTCGATGAGGAGGTGGAGTGGACGCGTAAAACGGCCACATTTTTTGGTGGCGAGAACGATGGTCTGTTGCTGAAGCCGGAAGGCCGCCGCTTGCGTGTGCCCCTCGGACCATTCGAGCTGGCAACGGTGTTGGTTCGCTTTCGTGAGTAACACGCACCGGTAAAACCAAACGAGGCGACAACCATGCGGAAAGAGTTTCGAGGAGGATAGACAGACATGATAATCGGTAATCCAAGTATGTTTAGTTTCAACCAGTACGCGCTGGAGGAAGCGCTGCCCCTTATGGCCCGGTTGGGTTACCAGGGGATCGAGTTGTGTGAGCCAGGCGTTCGTCAGTCTCGGTGTCGAAGTGGTCACCAATACGTCCACCGAAGGGTCGGCCTATGGCGCTGCCCTGGCCGCAGCGGTGGGCGCGGGTTTCTTCAAGACCTTTGATGAGGCCGCTGAAAAGACCATCCGACTTGAGCTCGGCCCACAGATCGGCGTGGATCAGATGCTTGAAGTTGTCCACGTTCCTCTTGACCTGTTCCGGTTTGAAGGCGCCGGGAATGACGCTGACGACGGACGGGTGGCCAACGGCTGCATGCATGT
>DPYP01000248.1:0-8627 GCA_003545375.1 Lentisphaeria bacterium | reverse complement strand
TCTCTCTCTCCTACCGTTTCGAGGTGCGCCACGCAGCCAATGCGTTTTGTGCCTCTTCAACATCACTGAACGGGTGTTTCTCTCCGCCAATTTCCTGATAGGCCTCATGCCCTTTGCCGGCGATCACTATCGTGTCGTTCGGCCCGGCCTCGCTGACTGCTCCGGCAATTGCCGCGCGTCTGTCGATGATTGATTCAAATGCCACGTCAGGGCTCAGACCGGGCAGGATGTCGCCGATGACCGCCTGCGGGTCCTCGCTGCGCGGGTTGTCGCTGGTCACAACGACCAGATCACTCCAGCGCGACGCCGCCTCTGCCATGCGTGGGCGTTTGCTGCGATCTCGATCGCCGCCACAGCCGAATACCACGATCAGACGTCCTTCACACAGCGGTTTCACGGCCGACAGGACGTTCTCGAGTGCGTCGTCGGTGTGCGCATAGTCGATGATGATATTCACTTCGTCCGCACCGCCCAGCGACTGCATCCGTCCGGGCACGCCGCCAAACGCCTCGACAGCGGCAGTCACGCGGTCGGCAGGAATCTCGAGCGCCAGTGCCGTCGCGGTTGCAGCCATGACATTCGACACGTTGAAATGTCCGACCAGCGGCGAGTGCATCGTCTGTGTTACGCCTTGCCAGGTGTATGTCACTTCGCTGCCGCGCAGTGTCGATGTGTGTTCGATGACGCGGCAGTCTGCGGCGTCCGCTGTCCCGAAGGTGACGGCTCCCGAGAGGTCGTCGGCCAAGCGGCGGCCCCAGGCATCGTCGATGTTGATTACGGGCGTGCCGGAGTCGGTCATGTACTCGGTGAACAGGCGTTTCTTGGTCTCGAAATAATCGTCCATTGTCGGGTGATAGTCCAGGTGATCCAGGCTCAGATTTGTGAACACGCCGGCGTCGAACAGCAACGTGCCCATGCGCCGTTGCCACAGCGCGTGGCTCGACACTTCCATGACGACGGTGCCGACACCTGCTGCGACCATCTCGGCCAGCAGTGCCTGTAGTTCGAGCGGCGTTGGCGTGGTGCGGTCGGCGGTGATTTCACGTTCGCCGATCTCATAGTGGACGGTGCCGATGAGGCCGGTGCGCTGTCCGGCGTTGCGCAGGATGTCGCGCAGCAGGAAAGCGGTCGTCGTCTTGCCGTTGGTACCGGTGATGCCGGCGAAGCGCAGCTTCAGCGCCGGCTGGTCATAGTGACACTCAGCCAGACGCCCGAGCGCCATATAGTCATCACTGACGCGCCAGGACGGCACCGGCAAGTCGAGAGCGGCGTCGGCCTTGTGAACAACGCCGCAGGCGCCTTGCGCCACAGCGTCGGTAATGTACTTGCGGCCGTCGTCGCTGGCGCCGACGATGGCGACGAACAAATCGCCGGGCTTGACCAGTCGCGAGTCGTTGGTCAGCCCAGCTACCGGTACGTCGAGGCCGACCGAACGATCGATCGCCAGGCGGCCGCAGGCATCATGATAGTGTTGCAGTGTTTTCGTCATGGGTGTGGCCAACTTGTCGTCGCGTTGACCGACATCTGATCCGCCAGATCCGGCGGCACCGCCAGGTATCGCAGTGTCTGTTTGGCGATACGTGAGAAAGTTGGTGCTGCGACTGCGCCGCCGTAGTAAGTACCGGTCGACGGCGAGTCGGCCATCACCAGCAGGACAAAGGCGGGGTCGCTGGCCGGTGCGAAGCCGATGAATGATGCGATGAATTTGCCGTGGCCGCTGTAGCTGCCGTTGACCAGTTTCTGTGAAGTCCCGGTTTTGCCCGCAACGCTGTGCCCGGGTACGGCGGCTTTGCGGGCCGTGCCGCCGGGTTGGGTGACGCGGACCATGGCGGAGACGATTTTACTCGCCGTGTTGCCGCGCAGTACGAGACGGTGGGGCGGCGGGACCACAGCCTCGACCTTGGCGTCACTGCTGATTATGCGGTCGATTAGATGCAGCTGGGGCATCTCACCGTTATTGGCCAGTGCACAGTAGGCCTGAGTCATTTGCAGCGGTGTCACGGAGACGCCCTGGCCAATCGGAAAGCGGGTGACGCTGAGGCAGTCCCATTTCGCTGGCCGCCTCAACAGGCCGGCGGACTCGTCGTCGAAGCCGATCCCGGTGGGTTTGCCGAAACCGAACCGGCGCAGGGTCTGAAAGAGTCGATTCTTGCCCATGGTCACACCGATTTTGGCGGTGCCGATGTTGCTCGACTTGCAGATGATATCGCTGACGTTGAGGATGCCGTAGCCGTGGCTGTCGCGCAGGGGCGTGCGGCAGTAGTACCAGAGCCCGTGTTCACAATCGAATTCAGTCTCCAGATCGACGACGCCGTAGTCGATAGCGCCGGCGACGACGATGCATTTCATCGTCGAGCCCGGGTCGTAGACGTCCGAGACCATGTGATTGCGCCACCGACTGGGGGCCATTTCGGTGCGGTCATTGGGGTTGTAGGTGGGCCACTGGGCCATTGCCATGATCGCGCCGGTCCGCGGATTTGCCATGATTGCGCAGGCTCGTTCCGGTACAAATTCCTCGACCATGGCACGCAGTTCCTTCTCGACAATGTACTGGATCGGTTCCTCGATGGTCAGGTAAACGGATTTACCGTCGAGCACCTGCTGCTGCGGCAGCGTACCGCGATGCAGGGGCCGCCCCTGGCGGTCGTGTTCGTAGGTGATCTCACCATGGTTCGGCGACAGTGACTCGTTGCAGAGCGACTCGATCCCGTAGACGCCCTGATAATCGATGTTGACGAAGCCGAGCACGTTCGCCAGCATCTCATCCTTGGGATAGACGCGACGCTGGCTGTCGAGAAAGCGGATGCCCGGCAGCTTCAACGCGGACAGACGTGCGGCATCAGCGATGTCGACGCCGTTCTTGACGACGACTTCCTTATAGGTACGAGTCCCATCAAGGGCACGCGAGTAGAAGCGGCGCTCGAGCAGGGCGCGATCGACGGCTAGCTCGCCGGCAATACAACTGATGATGTACGGGAGCTGCTCGTCTGGCATCCGGGTGAGGTCGGCTCGCACATCTTTGCAGAACTTGTTACCGACCAGGACGTGTCCACGGCGGTCGCAGATCGCGCCGCGGTTGCCGACGCGCTTCTCGCGGGTGGTGTACATCTGCCGTGCCTTGGCGTGCAGTTCTTCGTGGCGGGTGATCTGCAGATGGAAAAACCAACTCGAGAATATACCGAACACGACGGCGAGCAGGATCCCGACAATCGTGATGCGAAAGGCGTAGGCCTCCCGATACATGGTGACGGCGCGCACTGCCTCCACCTGTTCGGTGGCCATACGATCACGTTGTCCGGTGAGAGCTGTCAGCTTCAGTTATTCCTGCTTTGCCAGAGTTTCTGCGCTGGTGATGTTTCTTGCGACACGGGTGACATGGGTGACATTCTGTTCGCCTTCGATCTGACGATGGTAGGCCACCAGATCGATCTGTCGCACCTGTTCCGGATCCGAAGAGCGCAGCCCGAGCTGCAGCGCCTGGCCCTCGACGTACTCGGGGACCAGAAACTTCTCACGCAGCATGCGCAGGTTGTTGTCCTCGTCGATCAGCTGCGACAGTGCCTGATGTCGCTCGGTCCAGATCAGACCCATGTTCGTCGACGACCGTTCCAGATAAATCTTCGTCAGTGCCACGAGCATGATGACACTCACGACACAGAGAAACTTGACGGCTGTACCGCGAGCGATCAGGCTGCCGGATTTCTGCGGTGCATTGCTGCGGGTGTACAGGTCTCTGTTTGTCAGTCGCATCGTGTGACCTCCGAAGAGGCGGTGATGAAGCACCGCGTCTCCATAATGGTTATATCTTTTCGGCTGATCGTAATTTGGCTGGTGTTGCCCGAGAATTTTCTGCGGACTCTGCCGCGCTTGGCCTCAGCGGTTTCCGCGTCACCAGTCGAACTGTCGGGACTTTGTCGCAGGTGCACACCGGCAGTTCCTGTGGGCAGATGCAGTCCTTCGCTGCGTAGCGCAGAGTTTCCTTGACGATACGATCCTCGCCGGAATGAAAGCTGATGGCTACCAGTCGGCCGCCCGGCGCCAGCAACTCCAGAGCCATCTCGAGGCCCTCCTCGAGATGCTCGAACTCGTTGTTGACGACAATCCGCAGTGCCTGGAAGCATCTCGCCGCTGTCGGTGTGCTGCGTCCTTTTTGTCGCGGCATGTTGGCTTTCACCAGTTCTGCGAGTTCCCCGGTATGCGACCACAATCTGGCCTCGCGCCGGGCGACGATTGCACGGGCGATCTTGCGGGCTCCCGGCATCTCGCCGAATGTCCTCAGCACTTCCGTCAGTTCGTTTTCGTCCGCGGTATTGAGAATCCTGGCGGCGGTGATCGGTGAGGTTCGGTCCATCCGCATGTCCAGCGGTCCATTTTGCGTGTAACTGAAGCCACGGTCCGGCTGATCGATCTGCATCGAACTGGTGCCGAGATCCATCAAGATGCCATCGACCGAGGGCCAGCCATGTTCTGCTGCCAGGCCTTCCATGTTGCCGTAGTTGCCATGGACCAGCGTGCAGCGGTCCTGAAACGGTGCCAGGCGTTTGCGGGCAATCGCCAGTGCGTTCTCGTCGCGATCGATCCCCAGCAGCCTGGCGGTAGTGTCCGCTGCCAGCAGGGCCGCTGCATGCCCACCAGCGCCCAAGGTCGCATCGATATATCGCCCATTGGGCCGCGCTCGGAGATGTTTCAGTGTTTCGAGGACCAGGACGGGCCGATGATGAGCGGGTTGATTTGTCATTGGACATCACAGCTCTCCGCTTTCCTGAATGCGTTCGATCTGGTCAAGGACGTCCTCGGTGCGCATGCTGCTCTGGTTCCAACGTTCGGGGGTCATGATTTGAATGGTTGTGAAGCTGCCCACCATGATTGCCTCGCCTTTGAGGCCGGCATGTTCCATCAGCTCCTGGGTCATGGTGATGCGTCCCTGTTTGTCACAGGAGGAGCGGCTGGCTTTGGCGCCAATCATGGCGAGGGCCTGGCTTTTCTCGGCATTGGCGAAAGAGACTTTGCGCACTTTGTCTAGGATCTCCTGCTCGAAGAGTTCTTTCGGTAACACCTGGATGGTTTGGTTGCGTCCGGGCAGGAGGTAGAACACAGCGTCATCGCCGGCGTCTTTGCGCCATTCCTTAGGGATGGCGACGCGCCGCTGTGCGTCGATGCTGTGTGGGTGAAACCCAATGTAAACCTGATCTGCCATTGTCTCGTCCGAGTCGAACCGTTGTGCAACTTAATTCCCCTAAGTGCCCCTACATACCCCTAAATAACCGTAGAAAAAGGTAAATACAAATGACTGTTGAATTTTTTTCGAATTTATTTCAGAGGGTCTTATATTATCTTAAATATTTAATATTAAGGTATTTATGAATATATTTTTGACCCGGATGAGGAGGAGATGGGGAAAATATTCTGAAAAAAAGTGCGGTGCTGAGGGATTTTACACGCCGCAGTATCGATGGCGTACAAAAGGTTCCGACGCTACTTGACGAAGTACATCGGCTGTTTGAATTGCACGGTCTGCGTGCCTTCCTGGATGACTACCCGATGGCGACGGCATTCGTTCGACATGGCGGTGCCGAAGTCCGGTATTTCGACCGTATCGGGTGATTCCAATTGAGTAGGCTCTGTTCCGGTTGCCGGAATTGCTGGTTTTGCAGATCGGGAAGTCGAAAAACGGTTGATGAGGCAAACCGTTTTTCCTTCACTCAACTTTTCAACCCGTCCACTCGCGATCCATCGGCAGGACCCGGGGATCGCACCCTGCGGCGAGGTCACAGATTCGCTGTGTCTTCGGTCAGCCAGCGCCGCAGGATGGCGATGAGCTGCGTGCTGCAGGTTTTGCCGGTATCGATCGCCTGCTGGTGCGCCAGCTCGTGTGTGTCGCCGATACCGGCGGCCCAGTTGGTGATCATCGACATGCCGATGATCGAGGCCCCGAGTGCTTTTGCAGTGGTGGCCTCGAGTACGGTGCTCATACCGATGACGTCGGCCCCGAGGTTGCGGGCCAGTTTGACTTCGGCACGGGTTTCGTACTGTGGGCCGCAGTTTGCCATGTAGACGCCGCGCTGGGGGGTGACACCCTCCTTGGCGGCGGCGCGGCAAACCGAGTCGTTCATATGGCGGCAATAAGTTTCGGTCATATCGATGTATGGCGTTTGCAGCAGGTGCTGATGTCCGGCCAGGGGTGAAACGCCGAGGTTGTTGATGTGATCGGTAATGATCATCCAGGTGCCCGGCGGCATGTTTTCGTTGATGGCGCCTGCTGCGTTGGCGAAGACGAATGTCCGGGCGCCGCAGGCGGACGCGGCCCACACTGGCAGGATGCACGGCACCCGGCCATATCCCTCGTAGAGGTGAAAACGTCCGGTGTAAACGAGGGTGCGATGATCGCCGACGCGGCCCCAGATGATTTCCATGCGATGCTGTGCGAGCGACTCGGCGGCCGGTACATGCGGCATGCGCTGCAGTGGTATCCGGCCCCATTCCTCGTCGAACAGGTTGTCCGCGGACTGACCGGACCCGAGCTGGACGACAAGGTCCATGCTGTTGATGAACGGAAATGTGTGCTGCAGGAAATCGCTGGCGTCGTCAAGCTCGATACGGCTTAGTTTGTCAAAGGGATACATTATGAGAATTGCGGATTGCGAATTATGACGGAACCACGGGATCACTGGATGTTCAAAAGATAGCAAGGATACCTTGCGTGTCGAGCCGGAACGACGATAACGGAAGAATATGCAGGTTTGCGGAGCATGTGATATGGTACAGCGATCCGAAGACACTTGGAAAAAATCCGGTATTTGGTGGCAGCGTATGCTTTGGTTTGTCGGTTTTGCAGTCCTGCTCTATGTGGCGCTGGTTGTCGCGATGGTCGTGATGGAGCGGCACTTCATTTTCCTGCCGTCGCGCTATGATGCGGCGGCTTTCGTGCCGCCAACCCCGGCGCCGCAAAGCCGCTATCCGGAGTTGGAGGACGTTTGGTTGACGGCGTCCGACGGCACGCGGATCCACAGCTGGTTCTGCCGCCCGGCGGTGGCCCGGCCGGGTGGCGGGCATATCCCGATCGAAACCGGCATGACCTTGCTGTGGCTGCACGGCAATGCCGGGCACATCGCGGCACGCTACGATATCATCGGCCTGTTCACGGCCATCCCGGTGAATGTATTCATCATCGACTACCGCGGTTACGGGCAGAGCGAGGGGCAGCCGACGGAGGCCGGTATATACCTGGACGCCGCTGCTGCCTGGCAGTACCTGACGGAGGATCGCGGCATTGCCGGTGACCGCATCGTGATTTTCGGCAAATCCCTGGGCGGCGGCCCGGCGACAGAGTTGGCATCGAAAGTGGAGGCGGCCGGTCTGATTCTGCAGTCGACCTTTACGTCGATACCCGACTTGGCGAATGCCTGTTATCCGTTCATTCCGAAGTTTGTCGTTCGCTCGCAGATGTCATCGATTGACAAGATCGGCGCGATCGGCTATCCGAAGATGATTATCCACGGCCCGGCTGATGAGATCATTCCGTATCGGATGGGCCGGAAGCTCTTCGATACAGCATCGGAACCAAAAACGTTTTACGAGGTCCCGGACGCCGGTCACAACGACACCTTTGCGGTTGGCGGCGCGGCGTATGTAGCGGCGGTGCGTGCGTTTATCGAAGGGTGCACGCCTGAGTAGAACGCAATGGCCGGCGGGGCGGAATAGATAACAGGGGAAAATACACACAGGGCGGCCGAGGGATGGACCGGCGCGCCAGTGGTCACAGCGTATAATCGGTATCGTCCTCGTCGCTGATCTCTTCCTCGAGGGTCGGGACTTCGGGAAACGCGGGCATTCCGGCCTGCATTTCGACCTTCTGAACGATCGAGGCGATCTGGCCGACAATACGGTAATAGAGACTGATGGTCTTGTCGTACATTTCGTTGGCGCCGGCGAGCAGGCCCATATAGTCGTCGCGTTCGGGCATGTTTTCGAGGACATACGGTCCGATGGAGATGCGGCCGGACTCATGTTCGAAGGGGTAGGCGACTTCCGACAACTGATGATGCACCTTGTGCAGGGTGAAATCGGTGCGTTCGCTTGTCGACATGAGGAATGCGATCATGCGTTGCGAGGGCTCGCTGCGGAATTTCGTCAATGCGTACCAGATATAGGAGCTGCCGGCGAGGTTGTCGATGTCGCCGTGGCAGGCGGCAATCTGCCGCTGGGCGACGAGCAGGTCGTCGACTTGTGTGGTGCATTTCTCGGCGTCGTTCAAGTCCTGACGGAACTCGTCGTAGTTGAGCAGTTGCAGAGCGAGGTTGAAACGGGTAGTCGCCTGGTCCCGGAACGAATCGAGAATTTCCATGACCATGCGCGTATCCCTGTCGGCCTCGCGCAGCATCGTGGCGATCGTCACCTTGTCGACCTGCATCATGAGCAGGCGCCGCGCCTCATTGGTGATATTAACTCGCAGCATGGAAGCTGCCAGATTAGCGTTTTTCCGCCAGGTCTGCGCCTGGTCGAAGCGTTTCATTGCTGCCTGCGCGGCCTGGGTGCGGAATTCCATCTGTTCGCGCGCGGCCTGCAGCAGCCGGATTTGTTCAGCCATCGGCCGGTCGGTCTCCGGCTTCCTGTTGCTGATCGTGTAC
>DPYP01000358.1:0-4892 GCA_003545375.1 Lentisphaeria bacterium | reverse complement strand
CCTTCCCAGTGTTTCACGGATTTTTTTGGCGATGTATGATTCTTGCTCTTCGAGCAACTGTTGAAACTCGGGTTCTTTATCGTACCTTCCCTCAACCGCGTGCTGGTGCACCAGCCAGTCATCGATTGTAACCTCGAGTTTTTTGCTTACCGCGGACTTTGGCCAGTAATGGAGCGGGCTGGGATTGCGCTGAATGATAAAGGCTGTGCTGAATTCCACGCCGTTAATGACAGCGTGAACATCATTTTCACCGGCCGGTGACAGTTGCGGCAAGCTGATGGAAATAAGAAAAACGATTGTCAGCAGGTGATTTTTCATAATGGGCCTCGCGGTGGAGTGGATTCAGGTTAGACATCGGGTTTGAAGATATTTTCCAGTCAAGCACCTGATTTTTCCTCTGCATTCAGGCAGCGCCCTTACTATAGCCTGCCGGACGTCACGATTCGTGCAGGGCTTGTACCGTGAAATCCAGCCGGTCGGAACTGACGGATACTGAATGGGCGAGAAAGAGCCGAGGCGCTTTCCATTCGCATTCCGTGCGCCCGCCGCCTTTGAACACGCACTGCGGGTGCAGCCTTTCCGGAGCGCACGGCGTTTATGACTGGGTAAGCTGGGCCGCACGGCGGATTCACTTCGCATGTGTGTTTGATCAGTTGGAGTTGCAACATTGGCGATTGCTCCGCACATTACAGCAATCAATCAAGGATGCGGATATGCCTACTATTTCCGAGATCAATCGACTTGAATGCGGGCCTTCGATCGATGTACCGAAGGTCATTGATGAGAAACAAGTGGCGGCGTTCGTTGACAACGGTTATCTCGTCGTGCCCGACCTGGTAATGGAGGCCGAGCTCGACGAGTTGTGTGCCGAGCTGGTACATATCTCCCGGGGCGCCTATCCTTGCGAGGGGATCGACCCGTTGCCGGAGGATACACCGGACAAGGAAGTGCTCCGTAACATTCTTTGCATTCACCAGCCGCATTACATCAGTCCCGTGATAGAAAAGTACGTGCGTCATCCGCAGGTTTGCGGCGTACTGAGCCAAATCACGGCGGCCCACCTGCCTTATTGGGACGGCAGTGTGATGTGCATGCAATCGATGATGTTTGTCAAGCCGCCGGCGTTTCAGGGACAGGCGTGGCACCAGGACGAAATGTACATTCCGACGCGTGACCGTTCTCTGGTGGGCGCATGGATCGCTTTGGACGATGCGACACTCGAGAATGGTTGCCTTTATGTGCTGCCGCAGTCCCATCGTGAAGGGTTGCTGTTTCCGCAACGCGCCCACGATAACGATGATGAATTTGACTTCGGGATCGAGTCATACGGCTTCGACGATGCCGGCGAGGTGCCGGTAGAAGTTAGCCGTGGCTCCGTCGTTTTTTTCAACGGCTATCTGCTGCACCGCTCACGCAAGAATCGTAGCGATGTGTATCGCCGTGTCCTCGTCAATCATTACTGCAATGCATGGTCCCGTCTCCCCTGGCAGTTGGAAGATGGCGAAGGGGCCAGCAGCAACTACCGCACCGGCTGTGTTCATGTGGCGGGCGTCGACCCATATCACTGGATGGGCAAAGAGGAGAGCGTTAAGTCCGTTTATCTTCGCACGTGCAAGGCGAACGAGGGGACATAGAACGCCAAATCCCGTGCATTAGCCCTGGCGGGAACAGAGAAACCCTCTTATCGCCATCCGGCCTGATAGCTTCCAACGCCGGGCTGATGTTGCCAGTGGCTTGTTCATTCAAACGGGTTTCGTTTGAGTCCGTGGTTATTTACATCCTCGCCGCGAACCAGATAATACTCACGATCGAAAGTGCCTCGATCCAGGTAGCTCGTGTAGTGGCGTTGACCCATCTTTGCGGCATCGGCCCGCATAAAATGCACGGTCATGACCCGTCGCCAGTTGTTTGACGAATTCGGCGTCGAACGATGCGGTGAATATGAGCTGTGCGTACCGGCCTGGCCGGCCTTGAACCGGTATGTCACTTCCTGTTCCTCGGCATCCTGCGGCAGGGCATCATCATCAATTGCAAACCCGAAGAAATCACCCAGGTCGGTATGGGGTAACAGCCCATGGGTATGTGTCTTCGGCAGGACCGACATGGTGCCATTGGTTTCGTCGACGTCGTCGAATGCAATCCATAGATTGGCGACGGGGGCGAAGACGTCTTGCGGGTCCCAATACACCTGGTCCTGGTGCCACGGGATACTGCGACCTGTTCCCGGTTCCTTGATCAGTAAATCCGTATGCCACAATAGGAGATTCGGACCCAGTTGGCGCTCGACATAGTCCAGGACTTGCGGGTCTGTGGCGATGTCCCACATCCATTTTTCTCCCAGCTGGTGGGGTGACATCATTTCCGTGCCGCCCATTCCCTCAGCGAGCTGGGAATACATCCGGTCGGCGTGGCCCCGGGCTTCACTCACGGCTTCATCGGTCAGAAAATGGTCGAAGATGAAGTAACCTTCTCTCTCGAAAAAAAGGTGCTCTTCCTCACCGTAATGAAAGTCATCGTGAATGAGCGGCCTCGCCGTGTGCATGACATGTTCCATGAGGTCATTCCCGTTTTGTCAGGAAAAGTAACAAGCCTGAGGGGAGGGGGGCGTTTCCCGACCACGGAAGATAGCGCAGTCACAGGTGGAGGCAAACGTGAATGGGCGCTACGTGGATAGATGCCGGTACGCTGTGTCCGCCCCGGTGCCGTACCCGCACTCGATGGACGCAGCCGCGTCGACCAGCACGCCGTCGGGCGCGGCGATCTCGGGGCGGCAGTCCACGAACTTGTTCCCGGCCAGGTGCAGGCGGGCAGTGCCCGCGTCGGCGCTCACGCCCGGCCCGGGGCGGGATGGCGTGCCCTGGATGTGATTGGCTGTAATCGCTATGTCGTGCGCGTCCGCGGGCACGACGATCTGACCGTCCCCGTGCACGGTTGCGTTCGCCGTCACCGTGCAGTTGCGGACCTCGCAGTCGTGCACGGCGATGGGCTCCGGCGTCTCCCGCAGGAGCACGCCGGGGCCGCGGTTCTGTGTGATTTCGCAGTCTTCGATCAGGTTGTGACAGTCCCGGGCACCGATCGAGATGCCGATGTCGTTGTTGGTGAACCGGCAGCCGGCGACCGTGATGCGGTTGGCGCGGACACAGAAGAAGAAGCCGCTTTGGCGGTTGTCTGCCGCGCTGCAGCCGCGGACCAGGCAGTTCGTGCTGCCGGCACCCGGGTGAATGCCGTTGCCGCTGCTGCCGTTGACCACCGAATCGAGCACGCGCACGTCACGGCACATTTGCCAGCCGATACCCTCGCCGTGGTAATCGGACACCTGCACGCCGCTGATTTCGATGTCGCGGCTCCGGGCGAAGTAGACGGCGGCGCCGCGGCATCCATTCATCGGCTTGGGCTGGTCTGCGAGCCGGCCGTCGAGTGTCAGGTCGCGCACTGCTGCGTTCGCAATGCCGTGCCCGAAGACGAGGGGAAACACTGTGGCCAGAACCGGTGACTGGTCCGCTGTGTAGTCCATCTCGATACCGTGGTCGAGCCCGACCCAACAGCCGTCGATCCAGGTGATCCGCGCGAAGGTTCCATAGAAACCACCCCGCAGATTGTCCTCGACCGACACGGTCATGCCCACCTTGAGTCCGTCGACGGTTTGTAGTGGCACGTCGCACATGCCGTAGTTGTGGTAGCCGCTGAGCGGATACATGCGGCCGGGCCCCTTGCGCAGCACGGTCATCTTCCCCTGGCCTGTGAGCTCGACGTCCGAGCGCAGTTCGATGCCGCGGTCCAGCGTCACGGTCATCTCCGGCAAGGCCACGCGCCCGCCGCCCAGTGCCGCGACCCGATCGATAGCTGCCTGCACAGCAGCGGCGTCCGTTGCTTCCTCAACAGTGAGTTTCAGAACTTTCATGGCATCGTCATCCTCTCAAGCATGGCTTCCAGCTGGTCACGGACGTGTTGACAATCGTGTTGGCAGGTGTGGTTTGCGGCTTTGCCGCTTTGCCGCTGGCGGAATCGAGAATTTCCTTTCCCCCTCAGTACCAGTACATGCCGTCGTACCTGGTAGCGCCGCCGTATGATACTTTAACACGTGGCCGGGCTTCATGTCTGCTCCGCCATTTGGCATGGCCGTCCGAGAACAAAACATTCATACCTTCGAATCCGAACTGTAGGTGGTTGGGGACCCCTGTTTCATGGTCTTTGGGTGGGTCTCTTTGACCGTAACCGCCTTCCCAGGGGTCGTAACCGAACGGCCCGTCTATTACGTCCCACAGAAATTGCGGCAATCTGGCGTGGTTCAAGTCCGTCGCCATCGGGACTTGGGAAGGGCCATACTCTCCTGTATTGGCGCCTGTATTCTCGGCGATTTCCGGCTTGGAATCTCCGCCGTCGTTGAGTTCGGTAACCGTTTCGTCGGGGCCGAAAAGTAATTGCGCTCGATGGCCAGGCCATTCAACGTTATCGAATGCGACAAAGATATTATAGCCGAGCCCGACAGACCCTGCGGCATCGCACCTCCAGCCGATGTTGGTGCTGACCGCCGGGGGGCGCCGGATGCCGGCTGGTGACCACAGTACGTCACAGTCGTCTGCATTGACCGGAATTGCGTCGCCGTCGGCCGATGGGCAGTAGGCAACATCCGGTGTGACCCCGACACTTAGGAAAGTGTCTCGCGCGTCTGAATTGACACCCCCGTAACCGCCGTTCTTGATTACCCAGGCCGTACCCGACATGAAATGTATAAATTGGGTATCATTAGCCGCGGCGTAGTCGAACTCTGCGACCCCGATCTGCTTCAAGTTGGACATGCAGAGTATCCGCTTGGCCCTCTCTTTGGCACGGCTCAGGGCCGGCAACAACAGCGCGGCCAGAATGGCAATGATGGTGATCACTACCAGCAG
>DPYP01000005.1:0-11455 GCA_003545375.1 Lentisphaeria bacterium | reverse complement strand
TCGCGGGCCACCCGTTCGACGGCATGCGGATCGACTTGCAGTCGATGGATCTCGTCCTGCAGCTTTTCCTTGGTCTGCTGTTCCGCCAGAAGGTTCTGCTCGACCTCCCGCAGGCGTTGGCTGGTCTGGTTGTAGGTGGTGTAAGCTGGCAACAGCATGTACACACTCCACAGACTGACAGCCGCGATGACCAGTAGATGAAAAAAGCCTCTCACTGACAAAATTTCATCCTCCGAATTAGCGCCGAAGTGACGTGAACATGGGGAAATATCGCGATTCATACAAAAATATCAACATGTATGCCAAAAATTTAATAGCTATTTTTGCTTGAACCAAGTCATGTAGCCAGGGCACCCGCGTCGGTCAGCAGCGACATTAATGCTTCGACGCATTCGTTAATGCTTTTTGTTGCGGTATTTAACGTCAATGCGGGCGCCACGGGCGCCTCGTACGGCGCCGAAATGCCGGTGAATTCCGGGATGATACCTTGGCGGGCCTTACGGTACAGCCCCTTTGGATCCCGCGCCTCGCACACTTCGAGAGGAGCGTCCAGGTAGACCTCGTAGAAACGGTCGTCGCCGATCACTTTGCAGGCGTTCATGCGGTCTACCGAACTGGGCGAAATGAATGCCGCAACCACCAGCAGTCCGGCGTCGTTGAACAGACGTGCCGCTTCCGCGATCCGACGGATGTTCTCAGTGCGATCTTCGGCAGAAAAGCCGAGGTCGGCGTTGATGCCCGTGCGAACATTGTCGCCGTCGAGCCAGTAGACCAGGTGCCCGTCATCGAACAACCGGCGTTCGAGCTCGCCGGCAATCGTCGATTTTCCGGAGGCCGAAAGCCCGGTGAACCAGACCGTCACGCCACGCTGCCCGAGGCGCTGCTCGCGTTCCCGGATCTGAATTTTGCTGGCATGGCCTGTGATATTCTGTGTCTTGTTCATCCGCATCAGAAGATATGGCGCCGGCAGTCGGGGATGGATTCGAGGAATATACTGCCGTAATTGGTCCTTACGATTCGCGAATCCAGCACCACGACGATGCCGCTGTCTTCGCGGCTGCGGATGAGCCGGCCGACACCCTGGCGGAATTTCAGCACTGCTTCGGGCAGAAAATAGTCGCGGAAGGCATTGCCGCCGTCCATCTCAATATGCGCCTTGCGCGCGGCGGTCAACGGATGAGTCGGCACCTGAAAGGGCAACTTGACGATGATAACGTTGCTGAGCGCCTCGCCCGGCACGTCTACACCCATCCAAAAACTGTCGGTGCCGAAGATCACGGAATTGATATCGTCTCGAAACTGTTCGAGCATCTGGGTGCGCTGCAGGTCGCGCCCCTGCACCAGCAGACGGATGCGGCTGGCGGCAAAAAAGCTCTCGAGCGATTCCGCAATCGTATTCATCATGCTGTAGCTGGTGAACAGAACGAACGCCTTGCCTTCGGTCTGTCGGATGAAATGTTGAATCTGCTCGCTCGCGGCGGGGATGTAATTCTCGGTGTCCTTCGGGTCCGGCATACTGTTGAACGGCACGTACAAATCGAGCTGTTCCTTGAAGTCAAACGGCGAATCCAGTACCAGTTGCCGCGAACTCTCGCCACCGACATACTGCAGGAAATAATCCAGTCGATGTTTCACTGCCAGGGTAGCGCTCGTCATCACCACTGCAAAGTTGCGATTGAACATGATCTCGCGCAACGTCTCGCTGATATCAATCGGCACGCAGTTAAAGGCCAAGTGTTGTTTCTGATGTCCGAGCAGCTCGATCCAGTAGACACACTGCTGGCGTTCCATGTTGAGGAATGCCGATATGCGGTCGTACGTGTCACGCAGCCGCGTGCGCAGCGCCTGCAACTCCAGCACGAGGTTCGCGTCGATGCTTTCGTCATCGATGATTTCCTTCAGGCACTGTGCCAGGTTCTCCCAAGGCCGCTGCAATTGGTTCGGGATGTGACCCGGTGTGTCATAGGTCACCGGATGCTCCGAGTGCTGGCCGACCCAGTCAACAATCAACGCGAAGAACCGGTCGGCCGCGGTCCGCGCCTCAACCGTTGCCGCTTGTGCCTCGGCGGCCTCCAGGCCGGACAGCATGCCACGACCGGAATGCGGATTGTACAGGCGGTTGAGCAATGCCGTGACTGCATATGTCGAGACGTGAATGCCCAGGTGCGACGACGCCACGTCTCGAAACGTGTGTGCTTCGTCGATAATCACGGCGACATAGTCGGGCAGAATGCTTTGCTCGCCGTTACTTTCCTCGCGCATCATCAGGTCAATGGAAAACAGCGCGTGATTCGTGACAATGATATTCGCACGAAAGAGTTTACGTCGCGCCCTCAGGAAGTGGCAGGTCTGGGTGTCGCCATCGGCTTCATGCGGGCAGATGCCCGGTTCGCTGCACACCGCCGACCAGGTCTGGCGCCCCGGGTTGAATGACAGATCCGAGCGTGACCCTTCCTTTGTGTCATTGTACCACTTGCGGATACGCTCGACCTCCGGCAGCAGGTCCATCGACGGCAGATATTCCTGGTGTCGATCACAAGTCTTCATCAGCCGGTGGCCGCAGATGTAATTCTCACGCCCCTTCGCCAGCGCCGCGGAGAACGGCCGCTCGATCAGATTCTGCAGCACCGGGATATCGCGCTGCATCAATTGCTCCTGCAGCGCGATCGTTTGGGTCGAGATGACCACTGCCTTGCCGGTCGCCGTGGCCAGGTAGATCGCCGGGACCAGGTAAGCAAAGCTTTTGCCGACACCCGTCGGAGCCTCCACGCAGAGATGATCTCCGGCGTCCATGCAGTCGGCGATCGCCAGCGCCATTGCCTTCTGCTGTGGCCGCTCCTCATAGGGCCGCCCACCAACCGCCGCGGATTGCTGCAGCGGCGTGTCGTCACCGAAAAAGGCGGCCACACGATCGGTCAACTGGGCGTCGGGTTCGCTGCCGGCCTCATCCACATCGTCATCAACGGGAATCTTGATCATGCTGATAAGCATACGATGCCGGAAGCAACCTGCAAACAGCACCGGCGAATTATCATAATGTCTTCAAAACAAGCAGATTTTAGGGGCCTCGGTCACTTGGTCAGGCGTGATGTGACCGACACCGAACAGTTGGTCAGTTCCCAGCGGCTTTTACTGCGAGCAGGCACAACTGCCATGGTGGGAACACGCAGACCGTGTCATTTTCTCTGTCCACATGGTTCTACCCATCCTGGTAAGACCTGCATTGAAGTTAGCGTGCCGCTCGCCAAGCAGCACGCTACTGCGAGGGCACCACGCAATCCAGGCCCGGCTGCTCCAGCAAAGTGCAACGGCCGGGGCTACTCGGAAATCTCGTCGAGGAGCCGGGGGATGATGTTCTCCGGGGTGACGCCTTCGGCGTCGGCATGGAAATTGGTGATGATGCGGTGTCGCAGGACCGGCAACGCCAAAGCCCGGATGTCTTCGATGGCGACGTTGTATCGGCCGTTGAGCAGGGCACGGGCCTTGCCGGCCAACACCAGGGCCTGGGAGGCGCGACTGCCGGCACCCCACTTGACCATCTCCGTCACGTGCCCGGGGGCGTCGTCACCGGGCCGCGTAGCGGTCACCAGCCGGACAGCGTAAGACACAACGTTCGAAGACACCGGCACCTCGCGCACCATCTCCTGAATCTCGATGATCTCTTCGCCGTTGAACATCTTCTCGAGCTGCGGCTCCTGCGGGTTGGTCGTGCGTACGACCATTTCCTCTTCATCCGCCCTGCTCAGGTACGACAGAACGACGTTGAAGATGAAGCGGTCCATCTGCGCCTCGGGCAACGGGTACGTACCTTCCAGCTCGATCGGATTCTGCGTCGCCAGTACGAAGAACGGCGAGTCAAGCTTGTGCGTGTGCCCGGCGGCGGTGACCTGGCGCTCTTCCATAGCCTCGAGCAAGGCGGCCTGAGTCTTCGGTGGTGTGCGGTTGATCTCGTCTGCCAGGACGATATTGGCGAAGATCGGGCCCTTGACGAAGTTGAACGAACGCTTGCCTGTCGCTTTGTCCTCCTCGACGACTTCGGTGCCGTAGATGTCGGCCGGCATAAGGTCGGGGGTGAATTGGACGCGCTTGAACGTCAGCGAAAAAATGCGGGCAATGCTCTTGACCAGCAGCGTCTTGCCGAGACCGGGGACACCGGTCATCAGGCAATGGCCGCGTGTCAGCATGGCAATAATGATTTCGTCGATAATTTCGTGCTGCCCGACGATGGCTTTCTCCAGCTCGTTTTTGATGCGATCGCGAGCTTCCTTGATACGCGCGACAATGGCGGCGCCGTCGGCCGCCGTAGCCACAGCGCCTTCAGGTAGTGTTGTGCCTGATGACATAAGTGTTTTCCTTGCCAGTTTTTGTGTTAGTGTGTCAGTGCATAGGCGACAAAATTAATTCCCAGCCGCGTGTAAAAGACATGCGCGTACTCGCTGATCTGCAACCCGGGGTAGTAGCGGAAAACGCGCCAGTTGGAACTGGCCTCCTCGACCCAGGCCGGCAGTGTATCGCCTTGGCAGAACACCCAGTCCTGGCGTCCATCCTCCCGGGTGACCGGGTACTTCGGACCAGTGACGATGGCGGTAGGCAGAATACTGTTGAGGTCCGGCGGCGCTTCGCGAATGCGGAACCGAATAGTCGACGACCAGTTGCCAACCGCATTCTTGCCCCAACCCATCGAGACAACGGGTGTTGCGATCACCGCAATCCGGTCCTTGACGATCATCGCGACAGTCGAGTACGAACCTTCCGGCCATTTCTCGTTGACGACGAATTGACGCACCGTATCGGGCAGTCCCGATGCATCGGGCAGTCCCTCATAGAATGAGCGGAAGATCGGATGCTTGCGGTTAAGCGGTTCGAATTCCTTTTCCGGGAACACTTCTTTGAACGCCTCTTTCAACTCCGGTGACGCGTCCCAGTCAGCGAAACTGTGGTGTTGCCCGGCGGAGGCACTGCCGCGCAGAAATTCGGCGTTGATGCCGGCGTCGATATACAGGAACCCTCCGCGCTCGAGATACTTACGCAGATTGTCGGCTTCCGCGGGCGAGAACAACCAGTCGTGTCGATCCGCAGCATTGACATAAATCAGCGGAAAGTTAAAAATCTGCGGGTCTTCGAACGAGGAAATGATCGTCGGTTGTGTTTCGATCTTGACAGTCGTGCGTTCATTGAGCGACTGCAACAGCGTCGTGACGGCGTAGGGATAGGCCCGACGCAGGGGTTGGCCTTGAATCAGCTGGGCAATCTTGACGTCTTTCGGCCCGTACTTGCGGATCGGTATCGTGGTGACCTCGGTCGACTCGTCGGCAGCCGGCGGCAATGCCGGATCGGCAGCAGCGTTGTTCTCCGGGGTCTGGGCAGGCGCCGTCAGCAGGCTCAGCGCCAGGGTCAGACAAGCGATTTGCAATGTTCGGTGTGGGCACATGTGAAAAAGACAACCGTCCCAGTTGCATGGTTCCTTTGTAAATAGTTACAATATACTGTTTAGTACGGGTTTGGTCTACTTACGGAGTGCCGGGCCAAAAACCCTGCGATCGTCTTTCGGCGCTGGCGCAGAAATTGCCGTTCCGGCACGACTACTGCGACAGTTGACAATCGGAGCGCTGGTAATATCTTTCTAAATTGACTCATTCCTGGAACCTCGAGCCGCGTCCGAACATCCAAAACTGTAAACGATGCCAGCTGTGAACCGGGAGACCGCCTATGACCCGCCGCGCCCTTCTCGCCATTCTGTTTTGCCTCGCCGTGCCGCTGTCATCGCTGGCAGACGCCACGGAAGATTTCAATTTTGCGCAGGGCCAGCTTGCTTTCGACGACTACTTCGGGGCTATTGACGCCTTCGCGGAATTCATCGAAAACCATCCTGGCGACGACCGTATCGCCACTGCCTATTTCCGCATCGGCGAGTGCCAGTTCCGGCTCGAAGACTATGAGGCGACGATCAAGGCAGAAAACGCGGCCCTGGAGAAATTCCCGGACGCCCCGGAAGCGGCGCGCGGCAGTCACTATCTGGGCCGCAGCCACATGGAGCTGAAGAACTTCGAAGCCGCCCACCAGGCCTTCGCCGTCGCCGCCAAGGGGAAAGGCGAGGTTCGGGAATTATCCATGGTGCTCGACGGCGAGTCCTTGTGCGAGACAAAAAACTACGCGGCCGCCGCAAAGGTCTACGGCGAATTTCTCGAAGCGTTCAAGGGCTCGGAGCATCGTCCGGGCATTTTTTATCTTTACGGCTGGACGCTCAACGAGCTCCAGCGTTACGAGGAAGCGGTCGAGGTCTTCGAGGACTTCATCCAGGCCTATCCCAACCATGAGTTTGTATCCAAAGCCCGGCTTTCCGGCTTCGACGCCCTGATGGCGCTCGGCCAGACGGACGACGCCGATCGCTGGCTCAAGCCTGTCGTCGCTGACAATCCCGATGGCGAAGAGGCGATGATCCGGCTGATCTGGAGCCTGTTCAACCGCGACGACCCCGAAAAAGCAGCCACCAAGTCTATCGCATTCGCCAACAAGTATCCGCACAGCAAGCAATACGCCGCGGTGCTGTACAATGCCGCCATCGCACTCTACAAGCTCAAGAAATTCGAAGGGGCAATCGGCATCTTCCGGCGTGTGCAGAACGACCGGCCCGATTCCCAGGAAGCACGGGACCTGCAGTTCTGGCTTGCCATGTCGCTTTTCGAGACAAAGCAGTTCGACGAGGCAAAAACGCTGATCAATGCCCTGCTCGAAAACGGCGGTCTGGAAAACGAAAAGGTCAGCAGCCTGATCTACACGATGGCCGAAGCCCTGGTCGCACAAGACCAACCAGAACAGGCACTGCCGTGGTTCACGCGCCTGGTAGAAAACTATCCGGAATCGAAGTATGCGGAAAACGCCCTGTATTCCCGCGCCCTCGCCCAGCAGCGCACAAAAGATTTCGAAGGTGCCGTCGCCTCGATCAGCGAGCTGCTCGAGAAATATCCCACGACTAAACTGCGCGGCCATGCGAACTTCGCAATAGGCGAATACCTGTACCGTCTCAAACAGTACAAACGCGCCTTGCCGCACCTGCAGGAGCTGGCCGACGACGGCAACCCGAAAGTGATTTACCGCCTCGGCTGGACGCTGTTCGAGCTCGGGCAATACCAGGCCAGTATCGAGCAGTTCACCCGTCTGACGAGCGCCGACAACGAGTTCCGCAGTGAGGCACTGTACATGTGCGGCCGCTGCCACGAGAATCTCGAGCAACCCGCCGACGCCATCCCATTCTACGAACAGCTTGTGGCGTTCGGGCAAAAGGACAAGCACGTCGACAAAGCCTTTCAGCGTCTCGCCTTTCTCTACGACGGCGACAACCTGACGACGCTGATCAACAACTACCGCAGCGAATTCCCGGACGGCGAGTTCGGCGACATCATGCTTCTCAAAGCTGCCGAAGTCAGCTTCGCGAAGGGGCAGATCGACGATGCCGTCAGCAAGTACCAGGCGCTGGCGGACAAAGAGCTGACGGAGGAGATGCGGGAATCCGTCATCTACGGGTTGGCGTGGTGTTACAAGAAACAGAGCAAGCTGCCCCAGGCCGATGTGGCCTTTGCCAAAGTCGAATCCGGAGACTTCAGCAAGAGCCTGGTGCAGGACGCCGTTCTGCAGCGGGGCGAGATCGCCTACGAACAGGAACGCTACGACGAAGCCAGAACATTCTTTTCGCGGCTTGTCGATCTGGAATCGAACCGCGGCGAACGCGCCTGCTACATGATGGGCTGGTGCCACCGGCGCCTTGACGACATCGACGGCAGTGCACCGCATTTCAAAGCCGTGATCGACCGTTTCCCGATCAGCGAATTCGTCACCGACTCTGCCATCCGTCTCGGTGAAGCGCTGCATCGCCAGGGGAAGCAGGCCGAGGCACGCGAGATTCTTCAAAGCGCTGTCGAAGGTGCTGACCCGACCCTCGCCGAGGAGCTCATGCATCTCTATTGCACCGTGCTCATCGAGATCAGTGACTGGCAGCCGCTCATCGAGATGTGTCAGCAAATGGAGATAAGATACCCGAAGTCACAGAAGGCGTACCTCGTGCCGTTCCGCCTGGGCCTGGCCTACAAAGGTGCCGGCGTCTACGATAAAGCCCTCGAGCAGTTCAAAAAGACCAAGGGCATGACCGACACGATCGAGGCGGCACGTTCGCTGTTCAACATCGGCACCATCCATTACTCCCAGGGCGCATTCAAAAAGGCCGGCAACGCCTTTCTCCGCGTCGAAACCCTGTACGACTATGGCGACCTGTCGCCGAAATCGCTGTATCACGCCATCGACGCCTTCATCAAGGCCGGCGACAACAATGTCGCCCGGGCCGATACCTATATGAAGAAAATGCGCACCAGTTACGGCGACAGTTCATGGCGGCAGAAAGCCGAAGCCTTGTTCGCGAAACCCGAGATTACAAACCCGTGACACATCCCGCCGGAAATTTTCGTTTCCTGACCGCGGCGCTCCTGATCGGCAGCATGTATCCGCTCATGCTGATGGCGCAGGATCCCGAGACGGCGTCCACCAGCGGCGTGCTTGGGAACTCGGTGTGGGAAACTATCGAGAAGGGCGGCACCGTGATGTATGTCATCCTCGGTGCATCGATTGTCGGCCTTATGTTCATGCTCGATGTCGCCTTCCGTACCCGGCGCAGCGCCATTCTGCCACGGCGCATTGAGGCACAGCTCGTCGCGCATGACAAAGACCTGCCGCTCAACGACCTCATCGAGAACAAACGCGTCGTCGTCAACCGCGCGTTGAAGGCTGGCCATGTCTGGCGCAACGGCACGACCGATGAAATCCGCGACGCCATCGCCGAGGAGGTCGACGACAGTCTGTGGCGGCTCAAACAGGCGGCGCGGCCTCTGGGCATCATCGCCAGCGTCACACCGCTGCTGGGGTTGCTCGGCACAGTCATCGGCATTATCGAAGCGTTCGAAGTGGTCGCTGGCCAGTCGTCGATGGGCGTCAACACATCCGAGCTGGCGCGCGGTATCGGCAAGGCGCTGCTGACCACCTGCTTCGGTCTGATTGTCGCGATCCCGCTGCTGCTGAGCCACCATTTCTTTGTCGGTAAAACTGAGGCGCTAATGCGGCGCTGCGAAGAAGTTGTAAAAGAGTATCAGATCCTGCCGCCGGGGAACTGACCCGGGCAACAATATCCAAACTTACGTGGAAGCAATATTATGAAGCGCTGCATGCTGAGTCTGGCTATTGTCATGATGTCTCTGACGGTGGCTGCACGGGCCGATCACGACCGGGATCTCCGCGACCAGGCACGCACGATCGAGCACTATGGTGCCAATCTCTCCGATGCAGTAGACCGCTGCATCTATCGCGCGCCTGCCGGGTACTGGGACGACCGTCCGGACCTCGAGGACGAAATCGGCACGCTGTTCGAAATCCAGCGTCTGGCCGCCTCTACCGCCACACTGGCAACTATCGCCAGCGGCGCGGTCGACACGGCACGCAACGCCATACCAGCTGCTTTTGGCGAAGTTGTGGGCAACTTCAAAACCGTCGACGACAGTCTCGCCACAGCAGCACAGAACCAATGTAACTGGGGCATTGCCGGCGATGTCGAAGCAGACCTGGGCGACTTGTCGGACTCTATACGGCAGATGAGCTGGACGCTGCGGCGTGCCGGGTTGATTCAGCGACCTCGACGCCGTGAAGCGATAGTGGAGCAAGTCGAGCAGGTTCTGATTGAGCCCCCGGAACGCATTCACATCGGCGAAACCGATTTCATGGAATCGGAGACCGCCCAATTCATTGTCGATGTGCCATGGCAGATCGCCCAGGTACGCGTCACCAACAAGGGTGGCTACAGCAGGTATATCCGCTTGCGCTCCGTAGTTGTCGTCACGCGCAGTGGCGAACGCATCGAGCACGGGATGTATGTCAAAATCCCGGCCAGCGACTCGCACACGGTCACTCTCGAGAAACCCGTCCAAGCCCAGCAGGTTCATGTCACCATCGTCCACAAAACCAGCGGCATCGTGGTCGACGCCGTACCGGTATCGCATCACTATTAAGCCCACACTCGCCGCTCTTGTACTGATCCTGTTCGCTGCGGGCTGCGGCCGAGCCCCAAAAAACAATGCTGCGATGTCCTGGCAAGCGCTCGACGCGCGCGAGCGGCTGCCAAACAGTTTCATTTGGTCCACGCAAATCGCACGCAATGCCAGCGACGACGAGGCGCTCAGGTTCCGCCTCGCCGGCACCACCGCGCTGGTTGATACATCGATCGAATCCGGCCGCTGTAATGTCTGGCTGATCACCGGCAAGGATCAGCGCGAAAAACTTGTGGAGTCCGCAATCTCCCTGACTGCGGGCACCACGATATCGGCGACCGTGGAAACCGGGCTGCTATCGATTTTCGTTGACGGCCAACGGCTCATCGTCGCACCGTTGCCGTTGCAGAAATGGCGTTCGGGCAGCTGGTCATGGGGCCAGCAGCAGCAGGACTCACCAGCCTTGGTCGGCGAGACGACTTTTCAGAAAACCGGTCCCGTATTCTTCGACGAAGACTTCATGCACACCGAGAACGACCTCGGTGAGTGGACTGTCCGCGAGGGTCGCTGGGGCGTGGTTGCGCTGAACAATCCGACGCGCAGTGCCAATCCTTTCTCGCTCACCAGCAAAGCAGCACAAGGCGTCATCACCGCAGGCTACCCGTTCTGGCGCAACTACGAGTTTTCTTGTGCCGTGCACACAGAGGGTGTCGTGTCATTCGGGCTGCTGCTCTGCTATACCGAGGCGGCTGAGTACCGGCTTGAGTTTGAACCGGGTACAAGCATCGACACGCTAACCCTCACACGGCGCGACGGCGAACAGATCACCGTGCTCGGCCACGTCGACGTCACCGGCATCGCCAATCAGTGGACAGTGTTACGGGTTTCGCAGTTTCACGGACATCTCAATGTCTGGCACGATGACATGCCGCTCATGTCAGTCGTCGACCCGGTGCCGTTGATCGGCGGCGCTGTCGGCGTTTCGACCAAGCACGCCGGTTCTGTCAGGTTCGACGATGCGTCCGTGCGGCCGGTGACGCGTCTGGATATGGATGCTGCGCAAAACGATCCGGCGCTGCGCGCTTTGGTGCTGGCCAATGTCTCGGTGACGGCCCGGGTCGAGTCGATCGGCGACGGGGTGAGTCTGTACGCGCGCCGCAACGACCTCGGCGACGCGATCACGGCGACATTGAAAGCCGACGCGGCGGGCAATCTGCAGGTCGGCGTCGGCGGCGCGGCGGCGGAGTCCGTAACTGTCGAGGCGCCGCCGCGTGGCCCCTTCGATCTGGCCTTGCACGTCCTCGACGGGGACGCTTGGTGCAGCATCAACGACCGGATCGTGGCGTTCGGCAAGTGCGGCGAGATCACTGCTCCCGGCACTGCAGGTGTGGACGGTAACGTCATCCGATATTCCGTGGCGGCAGCGACGC
>DPYP01000324.1:2043-3622 GCA_003545375.1 Lentisphaeria bacterium | reverse complement strand
GACTTCCGTGAGCTCATGTTCGGTACGGTTATCGACCCGACACCGCCATTGCAGCTGCTCACCGACCAGATCGATGTGCAGAACGACATCCAGATCGAAGGCACCGTTGTCATTCTTCAGCGGCCCATCCCAGCGCAACTCGATACCGTTTCCCGTGTCCTTGGCACCGGTCAACGTCTGCTCCATTCCGTACAGGTAGTTCGAGCGCAGGTCCGGCAGCGGCAGCAGCAACCGAAAGTTCTCGGCCAGTCGCGGGTCCGAAACCAGGTTCACATCCGTCGTCCGATCAATCAAAGCCAGTACAGCGCCGGAGCCACGATCAATCTCCACCGACATCTGTTCGCTTTCGAGAATCAAGGAGTTGTTCACTATTTCAACCCTCCGGTGTCGGATTCTGGGAAAGATTCACGCTGCATGAGGTAATCACGGTTTCAGATAATCTCCAGATATTTCTTCTCCGGCAACTCAGGGAATATCGCGGTAGGCAGGGTCTGGTACCAGTAGGCAACTGATGCGATATCGTCCTGCAACAGGAGGAATCCATCTTCTCGCCAGCCAAGCGCCTGAATCGTCACCGCCAAATCCTGCTCGAAGCGAATTGGATCGGTAATATGCCAGCGGTACATGCTGAATCTGGTCTGTGACTGATATAAGCCGTCCGGGCGCACGATATGCGGCACGCCGGCATATGCCGTAGTGTACTCCTTGTACTGTTTCGCCTGGCCGTCGACAAAGCCGTAGGAGCCGCAGAAATAATCCTCCGTGCCAGTGCCGTTGATCGTCGGAAAACAGTCGCCGCCGTACTCCGCCACGGACTCGTCAACGCTCTTGCCGTCCGGAATATCGCCGTCGATGTAAAACTTGATCTCACCCTCGCCCCACCAGCCGCAATTGTTCATACCCCAGGCCATGTACGTCCCGACATAGTGGCCATGGCCACGGACACCATCGAGAATCGTGTAGACCTTGCCGTACGGCAGCGGATTAATACGGCGGAACTGGGCATGGAAGTATGCTGTCTCCTCAGGCACGTCGTTGAGAGCATAGTTAATCTGATAGTAGAGCGTGGCATCGGCATCACCGATGTTCGACACAGTCACACGACAACGCTTTCGGAACGGCATCGGCCAGTAGCAGTTGAAGGCGTTGCCGGGATTGACGCAGACCGCCTGCGAACTGATCTGTGCGAAGACTTCGCAACTGGTGAACGCCGAGGCAAAAAAATCTCCGACAGCGCACGCCACGGAGGGCTGCTCCTGGCCGTCCCAGTAGAACCGCAGAATGAGATTGCGATAGACACCGGTCGACGTCATCCAGATGTGTTGAATACAACCGGGCCCCTCGATATTCGCCAGCTCCAGCGTCGTGCCCGCAGCGATTGTGTCGCTGGGCTTGACCTTCCAGCCACGGCCAAGCGCCTGCGCCGGACCGGTCGGCTGGCCATCGTCATCAAGCGGTACTTCGGCACGGCCGCCGCCGCCCTTGTCACCACTGCGGTTCTCGGCACAGATAGAGCGTGTCTTTGCCTTCGAGAGTTGGGAAAGATTCGAGATATTGCATTGCAGACCGTCAAACATTG
>DPYP01000324.1:0-1715 GCA_003545375.1 Lentisphaeria bacterium | reverse complement strand
CCTCGGCAGTTACACATTTTTCATCGATATGCACAGGACAGTGACCTGTCGGTCCAGCGCTCATCAACCCCACAAGCAGAAAGGTCGAATGTAGGAGGGTAAGTTAGCGGTGACAAGCACGTGGCATGGCAATCCGGTGCAGTTGCGTTAATTTCTGCGGTTCGACGAAATCACGCCCTTTCACGCGTCACCCTTCGAGCTTCTACGGAGTTATCATGGGTCTTGGCAAAACAGTTCGGTTGAACCGCATCTTCTCGCATTCCTCCGGTCGCATGTGCAGCATTGCGGTCGATCACTTCCTTGGTTACCAGACCGGGCTGCCCGAAGGCCTCAAGGACTTGCCCGCGACGATTGCAAAGATAGTAGCCGGTTCACCCGACGCCGTGACCATGAACAAAGGTGTGGCGCTGGGCTGCTGGGAAGCATATGCCGGCAAGCTGCCCCTGATCATGCAGAGTATCGTCATCCGACCGGATGACAGCGCCAGCCACCAAATAGCAACGCCGGAAGACGCCGTGCGACTCGGTGCCGACGCCATCGCCACGGTCGTGTTCGCCTACGGCGACACACAAGCTGCCCAATTAAAACGCACCGCGGACACCGTGCGGGAAGCGCACAAACTCGAAATGCCGGTGATCCTGCATATCTACCCGCGCATCTTCCACGACGACGGCACTGTAACGCTGGGGCATCATCCGGAGGGTGTCGAATGGGCCGTGCGCTGCGGGATCGAAACCGGGGTTGACATAATCAAGACGCCATATACCGGCGATGTCGAAAGTTTTCGTCAGATCATCGACGCCTGCCCGGTCCCTGTTGTCGCTGCCGGCGGCCCGCAGGCGCCGAGCTTGGACGATGCACTGAAAGCCCTGGCCGGAGTTGTCGCCGCCGGCGGACGCGGCGCTACGGTCGGACGCAACATCTGGGGCATAGAAGACATCACCGGCGCCGTCGAAGCCGTGAAAAGCGTGATCCACGGAACAGTGGATTGACGCCGACAGGTCGAATAAAAAACGGCCGGCATAGCATGACCATCCTGGAAATTATGTTTGAGAATAAGTTTGTTTCACAGACGCCTGACACCCTCCTCCTCACTTGATTCCATTCGACAATCGTTTCCTCGCTGAACTGCCCGGCGATCCGGAATCAGCCAATTTCCGGCGGCAGGTGCACGGCGCCTGCTACTCACGGGTACAATCAACACCGGTTGCCCAGCCGCAACTGTTGGCATACGCCCGTGAAGTAGCCGAACTCCTGGAATTGCCGACGGCATACTGCGAGTCCCAGTCATTCGCCGACGTCTTTGCCGGCAATGCGCAGATGCCCGGCATGGATCCGTTTGCCATGTGCTACGGCGGCCACCAATTCGGGAACTGGGCCGGACAGCTTGGCGACGGGCGCGCCATCAACCTGGGCGAAACCGTCAATAGCCATGGGGAGCGATGGGTACTGCAGCTCAAAGGTTCCGGACCAACCCCATACTCCCGCACAGCAGACGGTCTTGCCGTGCTGCGTTCGTCCCTGCGCGAGTTTGTCTGCAGCGAGGCGATCTTTCACCTTGGCATTCCGACGACACGTGCTCTCAGCCTGGTGCTGACCGGCGAGCAGGTCCTGCGCGACATGTTCTACGACGGCCACCCAAAGCAGGAACCCGGCGCTGTGGTCTGCCGCGTATCGCCCTCGTTCACGCGCTTCGGCAGCTTCGAGATCTTCGC
>DPYP01000109.1:3967-17349 GCA_003545375.1 Lentisphaeria bacterium | reverse complement strand
CAGCGATGTCTCGGTTACGCTCGTGGAGGGCACACATCTGCTGGCAACAACGCAGGACCACCAAAGCATGGAGGGCCGCCCGCTGTTTCGCGAAAACACTTTAGTGGGCTACAAGAAGAGCACCAAGAATCACGAACTGCTGCCGGCGATGCACGAGATGGACGAGAATTTACAGCTGTACGGGTCGCACAGCTACGCCAGTGGGTATCAATGGGGTATGGCGATCGATCTGAACCTGTGTAACGGCTGCAACGCCTGCACCATTGCCTGCCAGAGCGAGAACAATATCCCGGTGGTCGGCAAGGTGCAGACCGAGAAAGGCCGCGAGATGTCCTGGATCCGTATCGACCGCTACTTCAAGGGCGACCCCGACAATCCGCAGATGATGCACCAGCCGGTGCCTTGCCAGCATTGCGAAAACGCGCCGTGCGAGCAGGTCTGCCCGGTCTCTGCGACGGTACACGATGCGCAGGGATTGAATGTCATGGTGTACAACCGCTGCATCGGCACGCGCTATTGCGCCAACAACTGTCCGTACAAGGTGCGACGGTTCAATTTCTTCAACTTCACCAAGGGCAAGCCTGAAGTTCACAAGATGTTGCAAAATCCCGAAGTCACAGTGCGGTCGCGGGGTGTCATGGAGAAGTGCAGCTTCTGCATTCAGCGCATCAATCACGCCAAGATCGACGCTAAACTGGAGGACCGCCGGGTGCGGGACGGCGAGGTCGTGACAGCCTGTCAGCAGGCCTGTCCGGTCGGTGCCATCGTCTTTGGCGATATCAATAATGACAAGGAATGGAACCCGACAGACACGCGCGTGATGCATGTGAAGGGATCGGACCGCAACTACAAAATGTTGCAGGAACTCAACACGCGGCCGCGTACGACCTACCTGGGCAAGATTCGTAACCCGAACGCCACGCTGGCGCCGGCTGTCGCGGCATCGGACAGCCGCAGCCCCGAAGAGCATTGATAAGGACTCATGAGCGCACACACTGAAACAAGCGAACCGCCACTGATCACCGGAACCCAGAGCTTTCACTCGGTTTCACAGCGGATCAGCGAGGTAACGGAGGCCCGCATTCAAGGGACCCCGAAGCTGTGGTGGGTGCTCATGGTGATTTCGCTGTTGGCACTGGCCAACCTCGGGGCGTCGATCGCGTATTTGTTCTGGGAAGGTGTCGGCATCTGGGGCGTGCAAAATCCGGTCGGCTGGGGCTGGGCGATCGTCAATTTCGTGTTCTGGGTCGGTATCGGTCACGCCGGCACTCTGATCTCGGCGGTCTTGTTCCTGCTGCGCCAGCGCTGGCGCACGTCGATCAACCGCTTCGCCGAGGCCATGACGATTTTTGCGGTCATCTGTGCCGGTATGTTTCCGGGCATCCACGTCGGCCGCCCGTGGGTGGCGTGGTGGATGGCGCCGTATCCGAACCAGATGGGCATATGGCCGAACTTCCGCAGCCCGCTGCTGTGGGACATGTTCGCTGTGGGCACATATTTCACCGTGTCGCTGCTGTTCTGGTACACTGGCATGATACCTGACCTGGCGACGATGCGCGACCGCGCAAAGAACAAGATCCGCAAGGTCAGCCTAGGCGTCATGGCCCTCGGTTTCCGAGGCAGCGGCAAACAGTGGCAGAACTACGAGAAGGCCTACCTCATTCTCGCCGGCATCTCGACGCCGCTGGTGCTGTCCGTACACTCGGTTGTCAGTTTCGACTTTGCCGTGTCCCTGGTTCCGGGCTGGCACACGACTATTTTCCCGCCGTACTTCGTGGCCGGCGCCATCTTCTCCGGCTTCGCAATGGTGATGACCCTGGCGGTGGTCGCGCGGACCGTCTACAAGATGGAAGATTTCATCACCATGAAGCACCTGGAGAACATGAACAAGATCATCCTGCTCACCGGCACGATGGTTGGTTACGCGTATGGCTGCGAGTTCTTCATCTCCTGGTACAGCGGCAATGACTACGAGCGCTTCGCTTTCGTCAACCGCGCGACCGGGGATTATGCCTGGGCTTATTGGACAATGATCTCGTGCAACGTGATCTTCCCGCAGATTTTCTGGTTCCGCAAGATGCGCCGCAGCATTCTGGTGATGTTCGTGCTCTCGATCACCGTCAATATTGGCATGTGGTTCGAGCGCTTCGTCATCATCGTCACGACACTGGCCAACGACTTCATGCCCAGTGCCTGGGACTACTTCACGCCGACCTTCTTCGATTTCTCGATCCTCATCGGGTCGTTCGGCCTCTTCCTTACCCTGTTCCTGCTGTTCCTGCGGTTCCTGCCGATGGTGGCGATCGCCGAGATCAAAGGCGTGTTGCCGCAAGCGGATCCGCATTTCTACGAAGAGAAACACTGATGGTCCAGACAGAAAAAATCGAAGGGGCAGTAGCCCAGTTCGAAAACCCGGCGACGCTGATCAAAGCTGCGCAGAAAATGCGGGACGAGGGATTCCGCAACTGGGACACGCACTCGCCGTTTCCCGTGCACGGAATGGACGATGCGATGGGCACCCCGCGCACCAAGCTGGGCTGGATGGTTGCCTTATTCGCATTCTGCGGTACCACCGTCGCCTATTTGCTGCAGTGGTGGACAAGCGCGGTGGACTACCCTGTCGTCATCTCCGGCAAGCCGTTCAACAGCATCCCCGCCTGGGTCCCGGTCATGTTCGAGCTCAGCGTCCTCGCCGCTGCCTTTGCTGCGGTGATCGGCATGCTGGCCTTCAACATGCTTCCACGCTATAACCACCCGGTGTTCAATTCCGAAAACTTCGTTGCCAAGCACATGGACGACGGTTTTTTTGTCAGCGTCGAAGCTACCGACACGAAATTTGACAAGGAAAAGACCGTGGAATTCCTCGAATCCATTGGCGGCAGCAATATCGAACTGCTCGTTGCGGACGGCTGATTATGATCCGGAAGCGCCTCAATCTGATGACACTGGCGACGGTCTTGACCGCAGTGATTCTGCTGGTCGGCTGCTATCGCGGCAAGCCCTCGTCCAAACCGCCGCTGCACGTGGTGCCGAATATGGACGCGCAACCGAAGTACAAAGCCCAGGACAAAGCCAAGTTCTTCAAGAACGGTTCCGCCATGCGCGTGCCGCCCGAACACACGATCCCGCGCGGCTACCTGCGTGCCGACACCATTTATTTCACCGGCAAGAAGGCGAATGGCGAGTGGGTGGAGAAGAATCCCGAGAAGATCACCATGGACCTGCTCCAGCGCGGCCGGGAGCGCTACACCATTTATTGTGCCGTTTGCCATGACGACGCCGGTTACGGACAGGGCATAGTCACGAAGCGCAGTCCTGATCTGATACCGGTTTCGTATCACACCGACGCATTGCGCAAGCAGGCGGACGGGTATCTCTTCGATGTCATCACGAACGGTTCCCAAAGTACGCTGATGGGTTCGTACAGGCACCAGGTGCGCGTCCGGGATCGCTGGGCCATCGTGGCGTACGTTCGTGCCTTGCAACGCAGCCAGCATGCCACGGCGAATGACGTACCGCCGGAGAAGAAGTAGCGTTTTCTGCAGCCGCCGAGGCTGACTCTCATACCGTCTTCGGACACAACTGCCGAAATTATTTGCTTTGATCTGACACGGGACAGGCTTATACTACTTGTTTTGATTTCGGGCTTAGCAGCCCCTGGATCCGGAGACCCGTAATGTTTGAAACGTTCATCGTAACCGTCGTGGTATTGCTGATCACGATCGTTCTGATCGCGATCCGTATCATCTGTGTGCCGGGCGGAGAATTCCGCGGCACCTGTAGCACCAATAACCCGTTTCAAAAGCGCGAAGGGGATTGTCCCGTCTGCGGTAAGGAACCGGATGAAAAATGCCCAAGTGAACCGACCTCGGTCAACGGGGGAGAATGATCGAAGTTGGGCGAACCGGCATTTGACACATGGCTGATTTCAGACTCAAGGAAGGATATGACATTCCGTTGATCGGCGAGCCTGCAGACTCGGTTTCCGCAGCACCGCGCCCGTCTACCCTAGCGCTGAAACCGAGCGAATTCCGCGGTGTCAAAATCCGTTTGCTCGTCGACGAAGGTGACGTTGTCAAGGCTGGCTCCCCCTTAGGTTGTGTCAAAAACCGTGAGCAGCAGGTCTTCACCGCACCGATGGCCGGCACAGTGAAGGCGGTCGTGCGTGGTGCCAGACGCACGCTGATGGAGATCGTCATCAAGCCCGACGAAGCATCGGACGCCGTCTCATTCAGGCAGCACGATGCGGTTGCGATCAGCGGCCTGTCACGTGACGTCGTCCTCGAGCAGTTGTTGAAGTCCGGACTGTTCAATGTTTTTCAGCAACGGCCCTTTGGCAACGTCGCCGATCCCGGTGTCACGCCACGTTCAATCTTTGTCTCCGCTTTCGACACCGCCCCGCTGGCGGCTGATACGGCGCTCATCGTCCGGGGCAACGAGGCGGCATTTCAGGCTGGTCTCGATGTTGCCTCCCGGCTCGCCAGCGGCAAGGTGCATCTGTCCGTCGACGGCCGCCGTTTCGATCTGCCGAAAGCCTTTTCCGAAGCAAATAATGTCGAGCTGCACCGTTTTTCCGGACCGCATCCAGCCGGCTGCGTCGGTGTGCAGATTCACCACATCGACCCGATCAAGCATCGACGTGATGTCGTCTGGACAACAACTGTGCAGGGCCTCATCCTCATTGGCCGGCTTTTCCTCGAGGGCCGGTACGTCCCGGACATCACGATCGCACTGTCGGGTTCCGCGGTAACAGCGCCGCAGCACTACCGCACTGTTGTCGGCGCCAATATCGCAAGCATTACCAACGGCAACGTCGAGCATGGCGAGCTGCGCTACATCAGCGGTGACGTGCTTACCGGCACAACATCGACGCCGGACGGGCACTTGAATATGAAGCCGTCGACGCTGACGGTGATTCCCGAAGCGACAGAGTCGGAGTTTCTCGGCTGGGCTCTGCCCGGATTCGGACGTCTCAGCAAGTATCGCACCTATCCATCGGCCGTCCTTGGCGGCAAGAAGTTTGCGCCCGATACCAAGCTGAACGGCGGCCACCGCGCCTTTGTAGCGACCGGTTACTATGAGCAGGTGCTGCCGATGGACATTTACCCGATGTACCTGCTCAAGAGCATCCTGGCACAGGACTTTGACGAAATGGAAGGGTTAGGCATTCTAGAAGTGACGGAAGAGGAATTCGCACTGTGCGAGTACGCCTGTCCGTCGAAAGTTAATGTCCAGCAGATCATCCGTGACGGCTTGGACCTGGTGGAATACGATGGTTAAATGAAGTTCCTACAAAACATTTTCGATAAGATGCGGCCCGACTTCGAGAAGGGGGGCAAGTTCGAAAAGCTCTACCCGCTTTTCGAGGCCAAGGAATCCTTCACGTTCGTGACCCGCGACCGGACAAAGAGCGGCGCCCACATCCGCGACGCGCTCGACACCAAACGTATGATGTCGACCGTCATCGTCGCGCTGATTCCATGCATGCTGTTCGGCATCTACAACGTCGGGTACCAGCATTTCCGCGCCTATGGTGTCGCCGATCCGGCACTGATGCAGTGTGTCATCAAAGGGGCCTGGCATGTCATGCCGATCATCATCGTCAGCTACGCCGTTGGCGGTATCTGGGAGTTGATCTTCGCGGTCGTCCGCAAGCACGAGCTCAACGAAGGATTTCTAGTCACCGGCCTGCTCGTTCCCTTGACACTGCCACCCACGATACCGCTGTGGATGGTCGCCGTCGGAGTCAGTTTCGGCGTCGTCATCGGTAAGGAAGTGTTCGGCGGTACCGGCATGAATGTGTTCAATCCGGCATTGACGGCCAGGGCTTTCATATTCTTTGCCTACCCGGCCGCGATCTCCGGGGACAAATGCTGGCGCGTCGTCGAAAACACCACCTTCGGGGCGGTCGACGGCACGATCGTCGACGGATTCTCCGGCGCCACGCCACTGCTGGTTGCATCAACGACGGATACCATGGCTGTCACCGAGCGATTGACTGAGTTCGGCCAGGCGACGGGGTATGCCGATTTCTCATGGGTCCAGTCGTTCGTTGGACTGATTCCCGGATCGATCGGCGAGACCTCGGCACTCTGCTGCCTGATCGGTGCGGCTATCCTGCTGATCACCGGTATCGGCAGTGCCCGGATCATGATCGGCGTACTGATTGGCGCGTTGTGCATGGCTTCGCTGCTGAATGCAATTTCGATCAAGGACCCGACGAGCATGTTGGCGATACCGGTGAAGCAGCACCTGGTCTACGGCGGCTTCATGTTCGGGTTGGTCTATATGGCGACCGATCCGGTGTCCGCGTCGCAGACCGCGATAGGCAAATGGATTTACGGATTCCTCGTAGGGTTCCTCGCCATCCTCATACGGACGATCAATCCGGCTTACCCCGAAGGAATGATGTTGGCCATCCTGTTCATGAATGCATTTGCACCGCTGATCGATTATTTCGTCATTGCCGCGCACATGAAGAAACGAATGCGGCGGTCGAAGGAGAGTCAGGCTTATGCGTAGCGGCCCCTACACCGTTGTTTTCGTGAGCGCCATCGCGATCGTCTGTTCGCTGCTGCTGTCCACTGCTGCTACATTGCTGCGGGACCGGCAGGATCAAAACGAGGCGCTCAGCAAAAAGGAGAACATCCTCAAAGCGTTCGGCGTCACCAAAAAGATGGATGGCGCGGCGATCGATATGTTTTTTACTGACCACGTCGAACTTTTTGCAATAGACCTCGAAGGCAACATCGATGCCGAGGTCGATGCCGCACAGCTCGATATGGAAGCCGAGGACAAAAAAACGGAAGCCTCGTCCCGGCGATATCCGATTTACCGCTGCACCATAGAAAACGAGGTTATCTATTGCGTGCCGATTATCGGCAGAGGCCTGTGGTCGAAACTGTACGGCTATCTTTCGCTGGAGTCGGACCTGAACACCGTCAAGGGTATCACGTTCTACAAGCACGGAGAGACGCCGGGGCTGGGCGCCGAGATCGAGAAGGATTGGTTCCAGGACAATTTCCTGGGCAAGACGATCAACGACCAGACAGGCACTTTCGTTTCAATCGAAGTGGTCAAAGGCAGGGCCGTCGACGCTTATGCCGGCAACGAAGAAAAACTCTCTCATGCCGTCGACGGCATCAGCGGCGCCACGATCACCAGTCGCGGCGTAACCAAGATGCTGCACGAAGATCTCACGAAGTATGTGCCGTATTTCAAGAAACTGGAGGCCAACTGAGCCATGGCAGATGCCACTGAAACTGGGGAACCGCTGTTTTCAGCGAAAAACCGCAAGACATTCAAAGACCCGTTCATGGTGAACAACCCGATCACCCTGCAGGTGCTTGGAATCTGTTCGGCCCTGGCCGTCACCGCGCAACTCAAACCGTCGCTCGTTATGGGCATCGCGGTGGTGTTCGTAGTGGCCGGCGCCAATATCACGATTTCGGTGATGCGCAAGTTCATTCCCGGGCGCGTGCGCATCATTGTCGAGATGACCGTTGTGGCGACGCTCGTAATTCTGGTCGACCAGGTGCTCAGAGCTTACGCCTTCGAAGTCTCGAAACAGTTGTCGCTGTTCGTCGGCCTGATCATCACCAACTGTATTGTGCTCGGTCGTCTCGAGGCGTTTGCCATGGGCAACAAGGTGTGGCCGTCCTTCCTCGACGGTCTCGGCAACGGCCTGAGCTACGCGGCAGTCATTGCCATTGTGGGATTCTTCCGCGAATTGATGGGATCCGGCCAGGTGCTTGGTTTCAAGGTCGTGCCGCAGGCACTGTACGACAACCTGGGCTATACGAACAACGGCCTCATGGTACTGGCGCCTGGCGCTTTCATCATTCTCGGGTTATTGATCTGGGTGCAGCGCACCGTGTCCGGGCACGTGGAGGATTAAGCGATGGAATACATCAATCTAGCGATCAAGGCGATTTTCGTTGAGAACATCCTGCTGGCCTACTTCCTCGGGATGTGCTCATACCTGGCCGTGTCGAAGAAAGTACCGACCGCCATCGGTCTGGGGCTCGCAGTGATTTTCGTGCTGACGATTACCAGCCCGGTGAACTGGTTCATCTATGAGTACTTCCTGAAGCCCGGCGCCATGCACTGGACGGGCAACGCCAAACTCGCCGCCATGGATCTGAGCTTCCTCAAGCTCATCTCGTTTATCGCGGTAATCGCCGCGATGGTGCAGATCGTCGAGATGTTCATCGAAAAGGTGTCCGACACGCTGTACAACCAGCTTGGCATTTTTCTGCCGCTGATCACAGTGAATTGTTCGATCCTTGGTGGGGCGCTGTTTCTGGTAGAGCGTGAATACGACCTGGCGGAATCTGTCGTGTTCGGCAGCGCTTCGGGTATTGGCTGGTTCCTGGCAATTGTCTCGATGGCTGCGATCCGCCAGAAGTTACGGTACTCCAATATTCCCGACGGCCTGCGCGGCCTTGGCATCACCATGCTTGTCACGGGGTTGATTGCCATGGCCTTCATGGCCTTTTCAGGTATCAGCCTCTAACCTCTATCGCGGGCTTCCGGCCTGCTGCTGGAAATCATGGATCACGTTTTCATCATCCTCGCCGGCACCGTGGTCATGCTGGGAGTCATTCTGGTACTGGTTTTGGCGTTACTGGCTGCCAGCAACAAACTGGTCAGCACCGGCAAGGTCACGGTTGTCATCAACGACGACGAGAGCAAATCGCTCGAGGTCGAGGCTGGGTCCACGCTTCTGAACACATTGTCAAGCAACGGGCTTCTGCTGCCTTCCGCCTGTGGTGGTGGTGGGACTTGTGGAGTCTGTCGTTGTCAGGTGCTCGACGGCGGCGGTGATCTGTTGCCGACTGAGGAAGGCCATATCTCCCGTAAAGAGGGCAAGGACCACTGGCGCCTGTCCTGCCAGGTCAAGGTCAAGCAGGACATGCGGATCCAGGTGCCGGCCGAAATTTTTTCCATCAACAAGTGGGAATGCGAAGTCGTTGCGAACGACAATGTCGCGACGTTCATCAAAGAACTGGTACTGAAGCTTCCCGAGGGTGAGAACCTGGATTTTGAATCCGGCGGCTACATCCAGATCGAGGTACCCAAGTACGAGATCGACTACAACAGTTTCGACGTCGAGGAAGAGTACCGCGGCGACTGGGACCGGTTCAACCTGTGGGATTTGAAAGCCAAGAACGGCGAGACTGTGGTTCGGGCCTATTCGATGGCCAACCATCCTGCCGAGGGCAACATCGTCATGCTCAACATCCGCATTGCTTCGCCACCGCCGGATCGCGCCAAGGGTGGATTCATGAATGTCCCCCCGGGCATTGCATCGTCCTTTGCTTTTGATCTCAAGCCGGGAGACAAGGCGACCGTCTCCGGACCGTACGGTGAATTTTTCATTCAGGAAACCGAGCGTGAGATGTGTTATATCGGAGGTGGCGCCGGAATGGCACCCTTACGGTCGCACATTTTCCATCTTTTTCACACGCTCAAGACTGGCCGCAAGGTTTCTTATTGGTATGGCGCGCGGTCTTTGCGCGAGATGTTTTACGAGGATCAGTTCCGCAAGATCGAGGCTGAGTTTCCGAACTTCAAATTCCACGTTGCCTTGTCGGATCCGTTGCCCGAGGACAACTGGGACGGGCACACCGGCTTCATCCACAGCGTCGTCCTGGACAACTACCTGGGCAAGCATCTGGCCCCGGAGGACGTCGAGTATTACCTCTGCGGTCCCCCCATGATGCTGAGCGCTGTCCAGAGCATGCTCGACGATCTTGGTGTCGAGCAAGACATGATCCGCTTCGACGACTTCGGCTGAGCTTCTTTCTTTCAGCGTGACTCTTGAACCAACTGAACTCCGATTCCCAAAAGGCATGTTCCGGATAGCCCTGATTGTGTTGTCTCGTTGATGTGCAGACGCGAGCGACATTGCACGCAAGTTGACGGCAAGTTAAAGTGTCGATGCAGGTACATGTTTTTGAATAGAAGTCCTATCGCCCCGGTGTGTTATGGCACGTCACCCAAAACTCTCAGATTCCAAAACTCCGATTCGCTGGGCTTTTGGTCGATTGTCTGAAGTCGCTGACCTGGCCGGGTTGACTGGAGATCAACGTCGGGATTTCAACCGCAGTATCGCTGCATTGTTTTTTGCTGTTGTTCGTGCTGACGGCGTGATCAGTGACGCTGAGCAAAGACAGTTAGACGAGGTTCTCGATCTCTACGTCGAACCGGAGGAGGTCGCCAATCTCAAGACAGAGTTGGTGCATCGAGAGCATGTAGATATCCAGTCCGAGTGCCAAAATCTGGAAACACTCAATTACGAGGGAAAGCGCGAGATAATCGTCAGCCTTGTTGAAATCGCCTACGCAGACAATGAGTTCTGTGCTGCCGAACGCGAAATGATCGACGAAATCGCGACGATTTTGGGGGTAGATAGCGATATCGTCGAAGAGGCTTGTGAGGCTGCCAGGAACCAGCGTATTGTCCGGCAGACAGTCGTGCGTTCCGGAGCTGGGCTCCTGGTCGCGCTGATTGTAATCGTCATTTTCATCCTCACCGCTACGTTCCTGAAGTCAGTCCTTTTCGGCCTCATATTGGCGTATTTTTGTTTGCCGCTGCAACGGTGGTATCAGCACACGTTCTTTCCGAGTCAGCTGGGCAAGGCGCTGCTCGGGATCTGTCACGCCGTCATGGCACCGCCCCGCCGGTTCGTTAGAAGCGTTAAACGAAAATTTGCGAAATCGAAAGTTGCAGACACCGCGCCTGGAGATGACAATCCGGAGGTGGCTCGCCGACAGCATCTGAAGAGCGTCAGTCGAGCCTGCCATGCGACGCTGGCTACAATGCTTCTGGTAGTTGCCATCATTTTTCTCGGATTGACTGGCGTTTCTGCGTCATATCTCGGAAAGACCCTCGACTCCGCCACAGAGTGGTTCAGTACCCAGGAGGACATCACCGAAACTTCACATACGGCAACTGTCCCCATACCCGACGCGAGCCTGTCTGGTGATCCAGTTGCCGGCAATGATGAAGCTGTCGAAGACGTGACTGCTGACCCCGAAGAAATCGAAAAAGAAGGTTGGCAGCTATTCGTACGCCGCATGACAAGAAAACTCGAGAAGTATCAGCCGAAGATCCAAGAACTGCCGGGTTTTGTGTGGGCGCGAGAGACAGTCGAAAACTATCTGCAAGACGATGAAAATCGTCGAAATCTGATGGCATTGATCTTGAGCAAGTCTGGTGGGTTCTTCACTGTGACCACCAACTTCATCGCCAATATTGCCAGTTTCCTGTTGAACTTGATGCTGACAATCTTTTTCTTCTCTTTTTTCCTGCAAAAGATAGCTGTGTTCGACTCGCGCGGTGCGCAACGCAAGAGCACTGGGCAGTATCTGGTCGAGAGCATCTTCAAAAGCCGCTGGCTGCCCGAGGCCGCCCCAGCCACTCTCGTCGAGGCTCGGGATATTGTCGACGAGATTATCACCAAGCTGCAAATTTGGGTCAAAGGCTACATGTGGATCATAATCATCGAGGCGCTGATTTATATAATCGTTTTCCGGATTCTCGGTGTGCCGTATTTTTTCGTGCTTGGCTTTTTTGCCGGTCTTACCATCCTGCTGCCATTCATCGGGCCGATCGTGAGTGCTCTGCTCACTGTCACTGTGTACTACGCCGTCGGTGAGCCGAGTGTAGCGGTCGTGTTAATGATCGTCTTGTCTTTTGTCATCATGAACGGCGTCATCGAACAGTTGTTTCTCTATCCCGCACTGGTTGGTGAAGCCTTAGGGCTGAGTGTGCTGGAGACTATCATCGTCGTTTTGGTGGGCGGTCTTGTCGCCGGGCTGCCGGGTGTTGTTTTCGCTGTCCCCACTGCGTCTGTCCTGAAGTTTCTCATTCCCAAACTATACGCTGCGTGGCGACCACGACCTATTCAATCGGACAGCTGACCCATCCACTTCTTGTCCCTGCGCAGTGCGCAAGTCTCATCCAAGGCCCATGCTTCCACCGGGGCGCGCCGTCGCCGATCGCCGAGCTGCCGGCGGTATTCATATCGGCGATTTGTTCGCCAAATGCTCGTGAGCCCAGAGTCACCTCTTTCGTTACAAATCCAATCCGCAGCACCAAGCGTCAAATATGCCGGATAATCTGGAAATTTCAGCGCGGTCAGAAGAATCAATCATATTGCGCTTGAGGCATCTGCAGTATAGCGACATATTAGGCCGCATGCGGCTGACTTCCCTATTTCTCTTCGCCATACTCGTCCAATTCGGGCACGCAGATTCGATCAGCCTCAATGGCTGGTTCAAGCGGGCATGGCGAGAATCACCTGTGCCTCCGCCGAATGCGAGGGACGTTACCTGGTCACCTTGGGAAGACCGTGTGGCGTTGTCGCGCCAATCGGTACAATGGATGACCGACGATAGGCCGCTTGAATTGCCCGTCTTTTTTCCTGGTGACAATCAGTTTGTTGTACGTGTGCCAGACCAGTGGCAGGGCTTCGATCACCTCACGGCCGAACTTGTCCTGCCGGATGATCTGCCCGCTGATTCGCAAGTGTATCTGTTCGTTAAGGATTGGGACATCCTGTGGTACCAGCACAGGTTGGATTGGAATCCAGCCAATGCGCCAGTGCCACAGAAGTTTTCCGTTCCAATCGCCGGTCGCGCCGCCCGTACCGCTTGGAAACCCAATGGACATCAACGTCCATGGCATCAGCTCACACCTGGGCAGATTCTGGAATTCGGGGTGCAGATCAACAGCAGCCCGGGCAATTCCACACGCCTTGCCACCTCGGCGTATTTGCTGAACGCAGGCCTGATCAAGGCGGATAAGCCCGAGGATGCCGATCTGCCGCCTGCTGTGCAGGATCTGCGGATCCTCACCGAAAAACCGACGGTCGGCAGCAAGGTTGAGATTGGATTCTCCACAACGATACCGCTGAAGCGACCGTTTTCCCGTGAAGACGTCAATGTCACCGCCAGGGTGTCAGGTCCCATGGGGATCGTCGCTGATGCCCATGCATTCTATTACGAAGGGTTTCTTGCCGACATAAGTGATGCCCAGGGTACGCTGACACCATGGGGAAAACCGGAATTGAGAATCCGCTATCTGCCACGTGTACCCGGAATTTACCATGTCCAAATCAGCGGCACAATCANNATTCGGGGTGCAGATCAACAGCAGTCCCGGTGATTCCACACGCATTGCCACCTCGGCGTATTTGCTGAGCGTACGCTTGATCAAGGCGGATAAACCCGGGGATGCCGATCTGCCGCTCACTGTGCAGGATCTGCGCATCCTCACCGAAAAACCGACGGTCGGCAGCAAGGTTGAGATTGGATTCTCCACAACGATACCGCTGAATCGACCGTTTTCTCGTGAAGACGTCAATGTCACCGCCA
>DPYP01000109.1:0-3808 GCA_003545375.1 Lentisphaeria bacterium | reverse complement strand
ATGTCCAAATCAGCGGCACAATCACGGGTCACCCGTTGCATTTGCCGCTGCTGAAGTTCGAGGTAGCCCCTCCTGCGAAACCTTGGAAAGGATTCGTAACGGTGTCGCACGATGATCCCCGTAGACTCGAGTTCAGTGGGGATGCCTCGGTGTTCAACGCCTTCGGGCTGAATGTCCGATCACCGTTTGACACACGATACATCACCTCATTTCCGTTCTCCGATTGGGCCTATGAGGACATGAACATTTACGAACGCCTGTTTCCCAAGTATCAGGCCTCCGGAATAAACGTTTTGGAAATATGGATGTCTTCCTGGTGGCTGGCACTTGAGTGGATTCCGAACGCGATTGGCAATCACGGTGTCGGGCACATGAATCAGTGGAGAGCATGGAAACTCGATCGTCTGCTGGACATGGCTGAGGCACATGACATTTACATCATTCTGGTCATCAACAACCACGGTAAATTCAGTGGCTGGGTTGATATGGAATGGCCCGACAACCCTTTCAACAAAGCCAATGGTGGGCCTTTGAATTCGCCCCGCGAATATTTTCACAGAGATGTTGCCAAGAAAGCCGTTCGGCAGTTCGTTGAATACGCCACTGCCCGCTGGGGATATTCATCGAACCTCCTGGCATGGAAGCTGTTCAGCGAGATCGACCTGACTGGCGAAAAATCCGATGGCGGCCGCAGATGGTATCGAAATCAAGCCGTGACAGACTGGCATCGGGAGGTTGGCGATTACTTCAAGAGGGTGGACCCGAACCCGCATCTCGTGACCACGCACTGGGCAACGAATTATTCTATCGTCAATGAACCGCTCGCACTTTTACCGCAACTTGACATGCTAACCGTAGATGCCTACTACGACAAGAATGAAGGAGCCGGCCGGTTATTCGAATTGGTGAGTGAAACAATAGCGTTTGCCGAAAAGATGAAAAAACCGGTTGCGATCACAGAATACGGGGGAAACCCGTGGGGTGACACGATCGGGCACATACTGAATGAGCATCATCTGGGTCTTTGGCGTGGGTATTTCGGCAACATGGGCATCACCCCATTCTTCTGGTGGTTTCCGCTGGTCGAAGAATACGACCTGTATTACGAATATCGCGCGATCGCCAATTTCAGTGACGGTGATGACACGCGGAACGCCCGCTGCACAACCGTTGATGGATACACCGATTCTCTTGGAATGTGCCGCATGGCTACGGATCGCGCGAATTGGTTTTGGCTCTATGACCGATCCTTTTACTTCTCAGGGAACCTCAGCATGCCCGCCGCTGTCCACCGGGACATCACCATCGATGTACAAGACCTCGAAGCCGGTGAATACTGGGTTGAATTCTGGGATTGCCGGCAGGGAATCATCATAAAGAAAGAACCTTTGTCGATCAACATCGCCGGACACGTGTCACGGGTGCGGGTGCCCGCGTTCAGGCGGGATATCGCCATAAAGGTTGTGGAACGCCGGTGAATATGTTGCGGACATGGGTTCTTTTTCTGCTGCTCATACCATCCGTCGTCGGTCGCAGCGACGACAGCCACAGGAGCGTCTTGCTGGCTACTGAGATCGAGTACGTTGCTGTCTACCTGCAGAACGGCGAAGTCGAATTTTCTCAACAGCATCTGGATATCATCAAAGAGCACTTCGCGGATCAGGTCGCGATCATCCGGTACTATCAAGGCATCATCAACTATCAGCAGGAAAAGTTCGAGTCTGCCGCAGGACATTTTGAACAATTGTTGATTAAAGCCCTGCTGCCAGAAAGCGACCCTGAAATATACGAATATCTGCTACACATATATTGCCGGTTGGCGCGATTCGACGATGCCACGGCACTTCTGGCTCGACTCAGACAGCGTTTTGAGGTTCTGCCTGATTGGGGCCAGGATTTGCTCCTTGTTCTCGGACAATCGATGCATGAGCATGCTGGTGGCGACCCCGAAAAACGGCAACTGCGAAACCGCGCCATGGGGATTTTGATTGAATTCGCCGACGCTCGCCCGAATCACGGCCACGCCGCATGGGTGAAATATCTCGAAGCCGAGCAGCAGTTTGAATGGTTGGAGGCCGAACTGGCGAAACTGGCCCAGTTCGATCAGGATATTACTGAGGCCGACCTGGCGCCGCATCTGCACCGTATCGCCCGGTTATACGAACGAATCGAAAACGCCTATCCCGACACCACTTACGCATTGAATGCGGAGCTCCGGTTCATGTATCTTCACGAGTTGATCGATGAATTGCCGGACAATTCCGCTCCCTGAAATCGCTCCAGGCTTCCTAAATGCTCGTAGAGCTGATGTTGACATAAGGATGACCCTAATTTGTCTGAATTTGGGGATGGAAATTTTTGGTAATTACTTGTCGCGCTTGGCTGGGAAATTACAGAACTCATAGACGGCACAGTCGGCGCAAAGGGGTTTCCGGGCTTTGCAGGTGTAGCGACCATGCAGGATTAAATAGTGATGGGCATCCTTGAGATAGGTTGGCGGAATTTTCTTGAGCAATGCCCGTTCTACTGCCTCGGGCGTGGCCGCACGTGCCAGGCCAATCCGATTGGCGACCCGAAAGATGTGCGTGTCCACAGCTAACGTGGACTGGCCAAAGACGACGTTCAAAATAACGTTTGCCGTCTTGCGACCTATGCCCGGCATCGATTGCAGATCTTCACGGTTGTCCGGTATGCTGCCTGCGAAACGATCGCGTACAGCCTCGCAAATGCCGATGATGGCACGAGCCTTGTTCCGATAAAGGCCAATCGACCTGATGCGCCGGCGCACTTGCTCTTCGCCAAGGGCGAGATAATCTGCAGGCTCACGGCATTCGCGGAACAACGGGCCGGTCGCCTTGTTCACAGCCTTGTCAGTACACTGGGCTGACAACACGACCGCAATAGTCAGGTCCAGGGGTGTCTCCCAGACCAGCTCGGACTCGGGCGTGATGCGCTCTGACAATATCGAAAAAAAAGATTCGATCTGCACCCGCGTCATTGGCCTCGGCAGCCGCGATACGTTTTTCCTGGCAGCCATGAAACCTCCTGGCTGAATGATTCATGATTCCCGCAAATGCCGCAACAACTGGTTGAGTGCTGCCAAAGTCGTGCGGTCACGCATGCGTCGGCGGTCACCGGGATGAACGTAGCGTTGCGTACGGACATCGCCCTGCACGATCGTGGATATGAAGGCGAGGCCAACTGGCTTGTCAGGCGTGCCGCCGTCAGGTCCCGCAATGCCGGTCACAGCTACGCCCGCGTCGACTTGCAGTCGCCGCGCCAGACCTACGGCCATTTCATCGGCAGTCTCGGCACTCACGGCACCGTGCGTTGCAACCGTCTCCGGCCGCACGCCCAGCAGCTCTGATTTCGCCTCGTTGACGTAGGTCACCAAGGCACCTTTGAAAATGTCCGAGACGCCAGCCAGATCCGTAATACGCTTGGCGATTTCCCCACCCGTACAGGATTCTGCCGTGCCCAGGCTCCACGACCGCCGGCGCACTTCGTCACAAACCGACCCGACAACGCCGTGCTCGGGATCGACGAGATATTCCTTCAGCACGTCCCGGACGGCAACGGCAGCACTCTCAAGGGTGTCTATCCGATCGATAGCAGCAGTGAGACGGACGTCGACTTTGTCGCGCCGCACACAATAGGCGACATCAAGATCCGGGAAATCGGGCAATACCGTTGCTACACAAGCCTCGATCGAGGACTCCCCAATACCACTGATTCCGATATTAATGCGGCGCACCCGCGGCGGAAATCTTTCGCAGATCCGTGGCAGGACATAGTTGTTCAGCATTGG
>DPYP01000588.1:8930-12567 GCA_003545375.1 Lentisphaeria bacterium | reverse complement strand
TTCCACAACAAAGGCGACCGAACCTTCGAACTTGTCTGGACGCAGGAGCCACCCGTGTTTCCCGGTCGCGGCACGACGGCGGCCGACTACAACAATGATGGCGCCACAGACATCTATGTCTCGGACTATCGGCTGTGCGGCAACCTTCTTTGGAAGAATGACGGCAGCCTCAAAGCACCGGGGATCGTCTTCGCATCTATCGAAGCCGGGGCCATGGGCGGTCCGGGCAACCAGGGCGGCGGCCACAGCATCGGCGCCAGTTTCGGTGACCTCGACAGCGACGGCTACATCGACCTGTTCGCCGGCAACTTCGCACACGGCGGCCAGCCGCAGTCCCAGTGCCTGCGCAACCGTGGCCCGGAGCACGGCTATACATTCGAGAACAAGGGAACGTGCGGCGTTGTTTATCAGGAGTCCTATGCCTCGCCGGCGCTCGGCGACTTTGACAACGACGGCGACCTCGACCTGTACTTCACGACAGTGTACGGGCACAACCATTCCAAACTTTTCAAGAGCGACGGCAATTGGGGCTTTGCCGAGATCACCGGTCCGGCCGGACTCGGCGGCATGCCGCCGACTTCTCAGGGGGCCTGGGGTGATTTCGACAATGACGGCGATCTGGATCTAGCGACCGGCGGCCGGTTGTATCGCAATTCCGGCACCGGCAACAACTGGCTGAAGGTACGACTGCAGGGCAACGCTTCGGCCGGCTCAGCAGCAGGCGGCAAAGTCAATCGGGCCGCGCTCGGCGCCATTGCACGAATCAAGGTGGGCGAGAAGACAATCACCCGTCATGTCGAGAGCAGTACCGGCCACAGCAACACGAACGACATGACGCTTCACTTCGGGCTCGGCGAACACGAAGAAGATGTCGAGATCGAGATCTCCTGGCCATACACGAAGAAGAAGCAGATTGCCACAGCCAGCGTCAACACCACGATCACGGTGGTGTGTTCGGTGAGCGACGATTAATCTCGGGGGTTTAGTCCCAGTATGCCGCTCCGGGCAGGCTGCCGTCCATGACGTAGCCGCCGTCAATCGTCAAGTCCTGACCGGTCATGTAACAGGCGTCATCACTGGCCAGGAAGACAGCGCCGGCGGCGATCCATTCCGCCTTGGCAATCTCTTTCGCCGGGACCCGTTCGTACAGTGATTTGACGACCTGCTCGGTGTACATCGGGTTGGTCAATTCCGTGTAGGTCGCCCCTGGCCGGATGAAGTTGACGGTGATCTTGTGCGGTGCCACTTCCGTAGCAAGCGTCCGGCAGAACGCTTCGATACCGCCCTTCGCCGCGGTGTAGTGGCCGCAACTGGGTTCACTGAGCACGGCGTGGATGCTGGAGATCGCGATGATCCGCCCACCGTTGCCCTGCCTGATCATCTGCTGCGCCCCGGCCTGCGAACACAGAAACACACTCTTGAGATTGTTGCGAATGATCAGATCCCACTCGTCTTCAGCCATGTCAACAATGTTGCTCTGGCGGATGATACCGGCATTGCACACCATGATATCGACGCCGCCGAGCTCGTTCACTACCCGGTCCATCGCCGTGCTCACCTCCCTGGACATACCAACATCACACTGGACGGCACAGGCTGAACGGCCGACCTGGCGAATACCGGCGGCGACTTGCTCGGCTGTTTCGAGATTGGTATCGAGAATAGCAATGTTGGCGCCTTCAGCGGCGAAGCTGTTCGCAATGGCTTTGCCGATGCCGCTGGCAGCACCGGTGACGACAGCGTTCTTGCCTTGCAATTTCATCTTACTCCTCCTCGTTGGATCGTCATAGTACCATGCCCTCGGGTAGTTATGGAATCGAAATTCATAGTGCCGCGGTTAATCATTCTTGATGGAGCTGGCGGCAAACGCCTCGCCCACGGGGTCCTGCAGTAGTTCAGCAACCTGCGAATCGGTCAGCGCCGGCGACGGGCTGAAGTGCGTCTTGCCGGGGATGCCGTGAATATTCAGCAGCGCACTGCACGTTGCCATTACATTGCCGAACTGCGCCAGCATCGTGCGCAATCGGGTAATCCGCTGCTGGTGTTCGGCCGCGACGTCCCAATCCTCGGCCGCAGCAGCGTCTCGCAATGCCTGGAGCCAATGCGGCGCGATCGAGTAAATGCCGTCGAGCAATTCCTGGAAACCGGCGTGCAGAAGCACATCGGTGATTTCGGGTTCCGCGATGATCACGCGGAACTCAGGGTCCAACTGGTCCCTTACCTGGCGAGTGAAAGGGAAGCGCCCCGAGATCTTGGCGCCATGGATGTTCGGATGTTCCTGCAGCTGCAGATAGGTGTCCATGCTGAAGTCGACACGGGTAATAGCCGGCAGGTCATACAGGTAAATCGGAGCCTTGGCAAGGTCTGCCACAGCCTTGTAATAATCCACGAGCTGCGTCGCTGTCGGTAAAATAAAGAAAGGCGCGAGAACCACGACACCATCTATGTCGAATTGATTGACGAACTCGATGCGTTCCTTTGTCCGGCTGTACGACGTATCGCCGACGCCGACAAGCACCTCGCCCTTGCCGGCAGACAGCTCGACCGACTGCTGCACCAACTCGCGATAGGTGCTGTCGCGCAGCAACTGCATCATCCCCATCGTGCCGCCCACCAGAACACCTTCGATCCCGTGTTCAAATTGGTCCGCGATATGCGCTGCCAGCCCTTCGGAATGAACGCTCTCGTCCTCTGTGAGCGGCGTGCAAATCGCGTTTATGAAATACCCAGAACCCATGATGATCTCCCATTCATTGTTTGCGCCGAAGAGCGGAATATAGTCGCAAACTGGCCATATGCCTGATCACATGCCCAACTTGAATTATTCACAAATTTTATGCTCGCGCACCCAGATAACGCATGCTCGGCACTCTTGCGGCAAAACTTCGTGAATGGTCCAAGTTCAAGAAAAAGGGCATTCGAACGGACACCTGGCTGCCCGGCGCCCCCGCCGACATGCCTAAAGTCCCCAGTGATTCGCCACATCACGTGTAATGCGGGCGAGTTCTTCGGGCGTCTCGTCATTGCGGCCATGCCCTACCTCAAACGTCCAGGGCCCCGTGTACCCGATCTCGACGAAGGCGGCACGGATGTCGTCCCAGTTGAGTCCGCCGTGGGTGGGCGGCCAGTGGTCGTCTTGAGGATCGTCGTAGTCGACATCCTGAAGATGCGTACCGGCCAGGCGCGAACCGGCTGCGATAATCTCGGCGACCGGTTCGTGTTTTGAGGTCCACGCATGTCCGGTGTCGATGACCAGTCCGAGTGCATCTGCCGGGTAAGGATCCACGAGCGGGCGCAGTTCCTTCATCGTAAGAAACGGGTACAGGCAATGGTAGGGTAAGTTTTCCAGAAGTATGCGCACCCCGACCTCGGCAGCTACCGGAACCAGATCATCCAGGGAACGATGTACGGCATCCGCAATAAGCTGTGGGGTATCCGGATGATCCGCTGCGGGTACAAAGCGTGGGTTTGGCACGGGATGAATGATAATATCGGTAGCGTCGATTGCAGCTGCAAAGCGAAGGTACGCGGTAAGAACGCCCACTTTTTCACGACGCCAATCCTCCTCCGGGGCGCCGAGGACATTGCGGGTGAGCGGCGCGTGGACGGTCCCGCCAGCCAGCCCGCGGGATTCCAG
>DPYP01000588.1:0-8555 GCA_003545375.1 Lentisphaeria bacterium | reverse complement strand
GCCTGGCCGAGGATTTCCGCCTGGTCAAACCCGGCGACGGCGATGCCATCGAGCGCGGCATCGACATCCCGGTCGCTGAACCCCACGGTGCTGTAACTGATCTTGCTCATAATCTCTTGCCTCCTGTTATTCTCCCCTCCCCCACGGTCCAGCAGCGTCATTCACCGATTTCGTCTTTCCACTGTGAAAACAGGTCGATCACTTCCTCCCTGCTGCTATAGGCTTTGTAAACCAGGCGGCTGCGCAGGTGATATTCTTTGCCTGTTTCGACATCGTCGATAACAAACTGGTAATCCCAAGCCGGATTATAGACCCGCTTTTCGTCGTTGTGATCACCGCCGGTCGGTGACATGGTGAGTCGAACCGGCGATGTCTGATCGAACATCTGCAGGTACAGCATGTTTCCGTCGTGCGGTCTCCCGAACACCAGCGGCAGATCGAATCGGCGATCGCTGAATGCATGGGCCAGACTCCGCACGTTGTAGGAACGATCGGCGAGGCCGAACCGTGGTTCATCGATTGTCGAATGACACACGGTACTCCCCGTGCCGTGCATATCCGGGCTCAGGCAATTCCAGAATCCATCCGGGTTGAGAAAGAAGAGGCACGGAAAATCCGGCGCATTGATGTAGCTCGCCCAGAAGAATCCGAACTGTTTTCCGGCCCTTGGCGGTTGATGCAGTTTCGCCGTGAAATGGAAGTCAATGATATTGGGTTCCTTGACCTCGAAAATTGTCGTCGACTCGACATGTGTCTGCGGTGTCCGCGACTGAGCGAGTCGTACTGCACGGTCGGAAATACGTTCCACCTGCATTGGATGGTGCCTGGGTTCGAACGTATCGCCTTCCTGGTCGGTAGCGAACAGCCCGTCCATCAGGTGTTCCAGATTGAGACCGGCATAGCGTGGGACAAAACAGTTGCGTTTCTCGTGGACACTGGTCAATGACCAGATGCCATTGAGGTCGGCGCGATGACTTGGATGCGCGGCATCGCCGGCGTCGTTGTCACCGACGACAACTTCGAGCTCGGTGGTATGAAGAACTTCGTAACTCATGGACATCGCCCGGGATCATCGGCATCATGCCGGGTCCAAGCCGTCGCTGATTCCGATCATGCGGCCGGCCTATCGCACAACTTCCCAGTACTGCTGGTAGGCCGGCGGCAACCCCAGCTGGGCTCTGAATACGGCATTGCCATACGATGAATGTCCATCGGCCCAGAGTAGATTCAAGCCGCCATTGTGCCGGTCGCCGTAGTTGTTGATTGCTCCCAGCGGGTCACCCGACCCGTCGCCCCGCGTCATGCTTGAACTTGAGCCGTCACCGGACTCGAGCCGATGCTGTGTATCAATGAAAGTGATCGTGGCGCTGGGGTTCGTGATGCCGCCAAGTTTCACATAAAAATTATAGCCGATGCCCAGTTCCCAGTAGTTGTATCCACAGGAAGGGTTGTCGCTACCATTGTTGCATTCGGCATAGTGCTTCCAATTGCCATTGAACTCCTCGGTGTCCGAGGGGCATCTCCACGGGCTGTCCGGATTCAGGCAGGCTTCCTTGCCGATTGGCAGCGTCGGGTGTCTGCCGTTGAAATACGGCGACAGGTAGCGCATGTAACGCGCCCCGTTGTCGCTTGTATCCCAGTGCGAGTTTACGACAAAACCTTCATTGTCATCCGTGTACATGAGCCATCCCAGGCCCAGTTGCTTCTGGTTGTTGGTGCAAGCGATCTGCCGCGCTTTATCTTTGGCCTGATTTAAGGCCGGCAGCAGCATCGCCGCCAGGATGGCGATGATGGCGATCACGACCAGCAGTTCGATAAGCGTGAAGCATGCTCGACAAAGCAGCCGCGGAACCGTTGAGAGTTCGACTACCGTGAGTCGGCCGTTTGCAGCTTCTGGTTGTTGCATAATTATTCGGCTCGGGCTTGTGATCGTCGCGACGTTCAGTATACTCCAGACCATGCCGATCTGCAATTCCTCATCACTGCCGCATCGACGTCGCAATCAGGAAACGGGACCCCTGTACCCAAAGCATCCATGAGCGAACACTGGTACGACAGACCTTTACGAATCGCTGCCCTGCAATGCGATTTCGAAGCGGGACAGACGCTTGAAGTGGCGGATAAATGGGCCGGCGCCGGTTTCAATGTGGAGCAACTGTTCCATCCGATGGCGGACTCCTACTCGGCGCTGTTCGACATCGAGCACCACGCTGAAATCCTGTCGGATTACCTGGCGCGGGCGCAGCAGAATAATCTGCGCATCATCCTCTATCTGAACGTGCATATCCTCGGCCCGACGCTTGCATCCCATTGGGAAGACTGGGCCCAGCGCGCGGTCGACGGTTCCTGTCCCAAGCAGTACGAAACCTATTACGTCTGCTGCGTCAACAGTCCGTGGCGCGATCACTTTTTTTCGGTCATCGACTCATTGGCAACTTTCGACATCGATGGAGTGTTCCTCGATGGTCCGATTGTAATCTCCGGCGGCTGTTTCTGTCCGCACTGCCAGGCACGGTATACGTCCAAGTATGGCGGTGACCTTGTCGATGGCGAGCATCAATCGAAATTCATCGGGGAGAGCCTGCACGAGTTTCTCCGTGAATCCTACAGCCGGTTCAAACAACACAAGCCGGACAGCATTTTTTACATCAACCTGCCGATCACTGCTTCGCAGGCGAAGTATCTGTCACCGGTGGATCAGTTGCCGTACAACGATCTTGTCGGCAATGAAGGCGGTTTCATGTTTTATGAGCCGCCACGGGATGCCTATCTCTGGCGCAGCAGCATAACTGTCAAATTACTGGAGGCACTGGCACCGGACAAACCGCGGGTGAACTTCATGGCAGCCGACCAGAAACCCTGGTCCTGGTACATCCACACCCCGGCGGAAACCAGGCTGTGCATTGCATCGACGGTTGCCAACGGCGCCAACATCTGGTACGGGCTGCATGGCGACAGCAGCTTGTTGGATACCCCGGGCGGCAAGGCTGCTACCGAGCTGATGCGCTTCCTGGCGACACACGAATCGTACTATGTCGCGACACGCTCAGCGGCCCGGGTTGCCGTGCTCTATGCCTACGCCACGGATTATCAATATCGGGTCAGCAGCGAGACGTCCGATTTCTATGGAGACGCGGCGGAGAAGAGCGAGTTGTACAGCGGCAACTTCACAGAAGCATTACACGGCTTCTGCGATGTACTCTCACGCTCGGGCATCCCCTACGACTTGGCCACCGATCTGGATCTGACCGCCGACCGGCTGGCCGGGTACGATTGTCTGCTGCTGCCCACCTGCGCCTGTCTGTCGGACGAATCCGTCGATGCGATTCGGGAGTACGTGAAAAATGGCGGTGCCATTGTCTCGAGCCATGACACCTCGCTGTATACAGAAAGCGGTGAGGCCCGCACGGATTTCGCTCTGGCAGACGTTTTTGGGGCAAGGTATGCAGGACGCATAATGCCGTACAAGAACTTCAATTATTTCTCGATCTGCAGCGAGCATCCCTTAGTGGATCACATCGATATTCCGCTGTTGCCGGCACCGGAATCGGTGGTCGACGTGACGCCGGCGGAGTCCGCAAATGTGCTGGCAAAATTTCACGCTGTGCAAGCGGGCCGATATGTGCCGCTGACCGAGCCGGCGCGGCCGGCGATCATTCACAATCGATTCGGCAGCGGGCACAGCCTCTATCTGGCCGGCACTTTCGGTGAGATGTGCGCGCACTACGCGCCGCCGGAGTACCAACAGTTGCTAAAAAATGCCGTCGCCTATTTCTCTGAGAAAAGCGTGTCGTTGCAGGGCGCCATCGGCAATGTCGAGGTGAGTGTGCGCCGGCAGCACAAGCGGCTGCTGATTCATCTCGTCAACTATGCGGGTCTGCCGCCGCGGCCGTTTACAGCGATCGCGCCGCAACGCGGCTTGCAGCTCGTATTGCCGGACGCCGGCGCAATCGAAGCGCCGCGGGCGCTGGTTGCCGATCAGGTATGCAGGTACGAGGTGCACGGCAATGCGGCGATCGTGAATCTACCCGAGTTGCGTGACTACGAAGTTATTGTTGTCGAACAGCCATAGGTACCAGGGCAGCATGTCCAAAGTCTGGCAGGAAAAAGGGTTCGCGGATTTTGCGGACGGCACGTTCGGCAACGCCGGACATAACATCTATGTGTCGCGTGCCGGTGTACTGCAACGTATCCATCAATATGACTTCAACAAAAATGGCTACATGGATCTGCTGTTCTGCAACAGCCAGAACCACCTCGAGACGGCGCCGGCTTACCTGTACAGCGACCCGCTGAACGATCAGACGCCGATGACATTACCATCTGACGGGGCCAGATCGGGAGCCGTCGTCGACCTGAATGGCAACGGGTACAATGACCTCGTCCTGGGCATGTTCTACAATGGCAATCGATTCGACTTGAACGCCATCATTTACTTCGGGTCCCCGGCGGGTTACAGCGAGAACTATCAGCAACATCTGCCGGCACCGGAATGCTACTCTGTGGCGGCCGGTGATTTTAACGGCGACGGCAAACCGGACCTTGCTTTTCTGTGCACGCACGGTCTTCGGGTGTTTTATCAGTCGTCCATAGGGTTCGAACCGAAGCGCTTTGTTGACCTGCAGATCGAGGGCAGTCAAATCACGGCCGTCGATCTGGATGTCGATGGCTATGCCGACCTGGTCGTGGGCTCAGCGGATGGCAGTACACGTATCTATTGGGGTGCCGACGACGGCCTGGATCCGAAGCGGAGCATTGAGGTTCCCGTCGAATCCGGCGGCGAATCTGTCGCGGCTGACGATCATGAAGCGGCATCTGCCGAGTACGTTGCGGAGCCGGATCCACTCACACAGGTCATCTCTCTGTGCGATGGTTATCATCTAGTTGCACCACTGCCGAACTCCGTGATATTCCTTCCGATCCGCAAGGATCGCAGCTTCGGCCCATCCTGGGCCCTGGCGTGCCGGCAGACGATGTCCGTGGCAGTCGGTGACATCAAGGGCAACGGGTCCGAGGATCTCGTTGTTGCGTGTCGCGACAGCGTTGGGGGCAGTGAGTGTTCCTGGATCTATTGGGGCGGCGAAAACGGCTTCGATGCCGAACATCGAACTGCGCTGCCGACTGATCGCGCCTGCGATGTAGCGGTCGGAGATATCAATGGCGACGGCTGCGATGACATTGTGATCTGCCAATTTCACACCTATGAATCGTTCAGCGCGCCCTCCCTGCTTTATCGCGGCTCTCCCGAAGGCGCGCGGAAGACCCCGATCGAGCTGCCGACCGAGGATGCCCGTAGAGTCTTTCTGATCAACACGCCGACGGGAGAACCGCCACAGGTGTTCTTTGTCAATCACTTCGGCGGCAATAAGTTGGGCAATATCAGCCCGGCTCTGTACTTTGGCGGTCCCGACGGCTATGTCGCGGATCGTCGGCGTGACCTATCCGGATGGGGCGCAGTCGAGGCGATGGGTTGCGACATCAATGACGACGGTTACGCAGATATTGTCCTTGCGAATTGTGCCGAAAACTCCGCCAGTCTCGATCCCGGGTCTTTCGTCTTTCTGAATGGCGAGGATGGTTTTTCACAGGAACCCAGTTGGACACTGCCGACATCGCAGGCACACGGCGCATGTTGCGCGGACCTCAATCGCGACGGCTATCTCGATCTGATCTTCGGCGGTTGTGACAACCCGGAGTTGCTGATTTTTTACGGCAACGCCCAGGGTTTCGATACGGAAAATCCCGATCGGATTGAAATGACACAGGACGGTGTCACCTACAACAATCCGCGCTGGATTCATCTTGTTGATCTCAATAATGATGGCTGGCTCGACCTGGTGGTGCCGCAGGTTCTTAGCGATCGGAGTTTTATTCTCCGGGGCGGTCCGGAGGGATTCAGCATGGACCGTTGTCAGACGCTCTCGGTAGAGCGCCCAGCATGCGCCCGCTCCGCGGATCTCACCGGCAACGGTTATCCGGATCTGATACTCGGCGGGCACGTTCCATCGCGCGGACTGCCCCATGATTCCTTCGTATACATTTATTGGAACGGGCCCGAGGGCTTGAGTGAAGATCGACGCTGCATGCTGCCCGGCAACGGGATCAACAGTATGGCGATCGCGGATTTCAACAACAACGGCAGTCTCGATCTGTATGTCGGCTCGTACGCCGACGGCAAGAACCGAGATCTCGATTCGTATATCTACTGGAACCGCCCGGGCACAGGTTTTTCCGCGGCCGATCGAAAGCGGCTGTTCACCCACTCGGCGTCGGGCTGCGTTGCGGCAGACTTCAACGAGGACGGTTGGATCGATCTGGCCGTGGCGAATCACAAGCTCTGGGGCAGTCACCAGGGGTATTCCGAAGTGTGGTGGAATGGTCCCGACGGATTCGACGCGCGCCGTACAACGCGCCTACCGACTTCCGGGCCGCACGGGATGACTTCCATTGAACCGGGGAACATCCTTGATCGTGGGCCGGAGGAGACCTACGAATCAAGTGTTTTCAAGTTGCCCGACGGCGCCACCGCCGGCGGCATCTCGTGGCAGGCAGAGGTTCCATCCAAAACCTGGGTGAAGGCACAATTGCGCTTCGCCGAAACCCGCGAAGCTCTGGCTGCCGCCGATTGGCTTGGACCGGCAGGTGCATCGAGCTGGTTCGACAACGGCGATGCCGTGGACGCCACGGCCTTCGCCGGTTATTGGCTGCAATACCGATTGGCGCTCGGCGCCATGAATGCCCTGAGTACACCCCGGGTAACGGCAGTCGAAGTGGCGTACGCCGGGCAAGATGATGACCCCTGAAATCATACAAGCCGGGAAATCACAATGAACCGCAACAGAATCGGTGTTTGTACGCTGAGCTTTCGCATGTTGGAGCTGGAACCTGCACTGGACGAAATCAAGGCGCTCGGTTGTACCGGTGTCGACCTCTGGCAGGTTTCCCCGTACTACGACAACCACGGGCACGTGGCCTCGGATGCACCAGCGAGTGACGTTGACCGGGTCAAAACGCTGCTCGGCGACCGTGATCTGCACCTGATCCATCTTGCCTCGTATCCGGGCATGAAATTCCGTGGGGCCAGCGAGGACGAGCGTCAAGCGGATATCGCCTGGGGCAAAGCGACTATCGATCTGTGCAGTCGCCTGGCCTCGCCGATCATGCGTTGCCTGCCGGGTCCCGGTGAACGCCTCGATGAGCTCGATAGCCTGGTCGAATCGATGCAGGTGTTGGCCGACTACGCCGCAACAAGAGGGATCAAGCTGGTTTTCGAAACCCACGGTAGCGGCCCGATCATGCAGACCGAATCGATACAGTTGATCCTCGATGGTGTCGCACGGGACAATGTCGGCCTGTTGTATGATCCCGGCAACTTGGCAGCGAATGCGCTATACAGGAAAATCCCACAAGCATTTGCCGACCGGATCGTGCATGTTCATCTGAAGAGTGTTGACCTCGGCGGCGGTGCGAAGGCGATCGCCTGGGCCGATCCCGACGGCGGCGCAGTTGATTTCGACTGGGTGTTGAACGCGCTCAACGACATTGGCTATGACGGTGCGTTTGCAATCGAGTACGAAAACTACCAAGCGAGCTGCACCGTTGAAGAGGTCCGCACCGGCGTGCAGAGTTGGGTGGATTTCCTGGCAACGCGGTAATGCGGCAGTTCTGAAACAGGCGTCGGCACAGCTACACCGACACGCTTTCACCAGTACACGCGAATATGCAAACCGGCACTGAGGGCGCGTTCATGATCGACGTCGATTTGACGGAATCATCGTACCGCCTGCCAATATGAGCTCCAGGCGAAATCCAAGTGGAAAATCGCCCGCAAAGGCGGGGGTGCGTAGGAGACGTGCCCGTCAATCCACAGGACATTGCAACTGCCGGAATGCCTGTCCCCCATGTTCTGGATGACTATTGGCGCCCCCGGCGGGTCGCCACGTGACTTGGCAGAGCTTGCCGAGTCTGGAGACTCGAGGCGGTGCAGGGAATCAATGAAACAAATCGTCGCCGTAGGCTCAGTCACTTCGTTGACTTTCAACCAAACTGCGAACTCGCCGAGGTTCCAGTAGTTGTAGCCATAGGACGGGTTGTCGCTCGGATTGAGCGAATCACCACTGCTATAATAATTCCAGTTGAAGTATTCGTTGTCCGAGGGGCATTTCCAGGGGCTGTCCGGGTTCAGCACCTGCCCGCCGGGAATAGTCGGATGTCCACCGTTGAAGTACGGGTTGAGGAAACGCGGATAAAACGAATAGTTGTCGCCCCAGATGAGCTGTGAGTTCAGGCACCAGCCTTCATTGTCATCCGCATACATGATCCATCCCAGACCCAACTGCTTCTGGTTGTTTGCGCAATAAATCTGGCGCGCTTTACCCTTGGCCTGATTTAACGCAGGCAGCAGCATCGACGCCAGGATGGCGATGATGGCGATGACGACCAGCAGCTCGATGAGCGTGAACCCCTTTCGATGTCTCACCATAGTACTGCTCTACTTGATAGTGATTCCCGCTCAGGTGGTTGACGGGCCGCAAACAAATCTGATTACCTGCAAC
>DPYP01000549.1:0-3139 GCA_003545375.1 Lentisphaeria bacterium | reverse complement strand
TCGGCATGGATGTGGAAGACGGCACCGTGCCTGAATTCACGATAGAATTCTCAAAGTAGTGCCGGATGCAGCGAACCGTTCTACTTAATCCACGTCAATCCAGTCCGTGCACGACGACGGTCTTGATCTCGGTCATCTCATCAATGGCATAGCGCGGGCCTTCCTTGCCGATGCCGCTTTGCTTGAAGCCGCCGTACGGTTGAAAATCGGCCCGCCACAGGGGTGTCCAGTTGATCATCACGTTGCCGCACTCCGCTTCGCGGGCGTAGCGCATGGCGTTGCCGATGTCGTTCGTGAAGATGCCGGTGCCGAGACCGAACTTGCTGTCGTTCGCCAAGCTGATTGCCGTGTCGATGTCGTCTACGGGCGTCACCGCGATTGCCGGTCCGAACAGTTCCTCACAGGATACCCGCATGCCGGGATCGACGTCGGCCAGGATTGTCGGGGCGTAGCGTGCCCCGTCGCGTTCGCCGCCGGTGACCAGGCGGGCGCCGCCGGTGACAGCTTCCCGGACCCATTCGTCGACACGCACTGCCTCGGTCTCCTGGACCAGCGGGCCCAGTCCGGTGTTTTCGTCCAATGGATCACCACTGACGATGCCCTCGACTTCTGCTTTGGTTGCGTCGAGAAAGTCGCCGTACACGGCGCGATCGACCAGGACGCGCTGGGTCGAAATGCACACCTGCCCGGCGTTGACAAAGCCGCCGACCGCCGTGGCTTTGGCGACCTGGTCGAGGTCGGCGTCGCGCATCACGATCATCGGCGCATTCGAGCCCAGTTCGAGCGACAGCTTCTTGATACCGGCGACTCTGGTGATGTGTTCGCCGACCGGGGCGCTGCCGGTGAAACTGATCTTGCGTACCCGCTCGTCGGCACACAGTTGACTGCCGACGGCGCTTCCCGGGCCGGTGACGCATTGCAGCGCCAGCGGCGGCAGGCCTGCCTGCACCAGCAGCTTGGTCAATTTCAGGCCGGTCAGGGCCGTGTAGCCGGCTGGTTTCAGGATGACCGCATTGCCGGCGGCCAGTGCGGGGCCCAGCTTGTGCAGGACCAGCAGGACGGGGTAATTGAACGGCGTGATGGCGAGGACAACGCCGCAGGGCACGCGCAGCGTGAACCCGAACTTTCCGGCAGCACCGGCCTGGGCATCGATCGGTAGTGTCTCGCCGCGCAGCTGGGCGCCCTCGAAGCCGCACAGGCGCAGCAGGTCGGGCATTCGTCCGACCTCGCCGCGGGCTTCCTTGATAGGCTTGCCCATCTCGCGACTCATGGTCTCGGCAAGGTCTTCTGCCTGCTCAGCAACGAGCTCGGCAGCGCGATTGAGGATCCCTTGGCGCTCATATGCTGTCAATGCCTTCATCTGGCGGGCACCTTCGACAGCGGCTGCGAGGGCGGTTTCGACCTGGGCCTCGTTGGCGGCAGGAATTTCGTCGACCACGGTGCCATCGAATGGCGAGGTGATCGAGGTGGTCTCGTCCGCACCGACCCATTCGCCGGCGACATACATTTTCATTTTTCGTTCCTCGCAGATCGATGGGGCGTTGGGTGCACGGTTACCGGGGGCCTGTGGACCGGCAATATAACTGGAAGGTGTAGATATGCCTGCCGCCTGATAACAGATTTTCTTGGTCAGGGATTTTTGCTTGCAATTTCGTGCCAATTATCAGATAACAGTGGCAATTGGATGGTCTACCATCCTTTTATCCAGCCCAACCCAGCTGTCTACAAGGACTTATCATGCCCCCAACCCGCCCGGTGGCACGCAGCTTTGGCATGTATGTCTTGGTCTGCACTTTTTTTGCTGTCGTCAGACTCGGTTTCGCAGCACCCTTCGCGTATGTGACAGATCAGACGTCGTCGCAAGTGGACGTGATCGACACCGCAACCGACACTCTGGTGACTACTATTTCTGCGGCCAACAGCAATCGTGGCGTCGGCGTATCGCCTGACGGCACGAAGGTCTATGTCGGCCCGGAACTCGCGGGTGCCATTTCGGCAATCAACGGCACGACGAATACGCTCACCACGTCATTCGCATCGTCAAACGGAGCGGTTTCGGATTTCGCCTTCAAGTCCGACGGCAGTGTGGTGTACGCGACGTTCGATGCCAACGGGACAGACCTCGTTTATGTGATCGACACTGCGACGAACACGGTCACCCAGTCAATCACCGTGCCGGTTAATCCCACCGGTATCGCGATTTCACCGGATGACTCGACACTCTATGTGTCACATGCGATTACCACGAACGCGATCACTGTTATCGACACCGCCACCAACGCTGTTACCGGATCGATTCCGGCGACGTTGCAGGACGGCAATGGCGCGCTCGAGATCACCCCGGACGGCAACAGGCTCTATACCGTCCACCAAAACAACGGCGACGTCGTGGTGATCGATATCAATACGGGGAACGTCTCGACGATTCCGGTGGCCACCGGCCCGACCGGGGTCGCACTCAACCCTGCGGGCACCAGGCTTTACGTTTCCCACAGCAACGGTATTCCCGTAGAGATCATCGACACCGCGACCGCCACGATTGTTGGAGGATTTACCGGCAGCACAGCCCAGGGGACCCCTGGCGCCGGCATCGCCGTCACCTCCAACAACTCGCGTGTGTACGCCGCCCGTTCTTTTCAGGGCGTCGAGATTTTCGGTGTTGGCGGTGGTTCGTTGCTGTCCAATATCCCGCTGTTTTTCTTGACCAACAAGATCGGCGTTGCCCAGATCACCGGCACGGCGCCGTGCATCGATTGCGTTGACCTGCATACCGCCGTGCTCGACGGACTCTGTGCCGGCGCGCCATACACGAATATCAATCAAATCATTGCCGAGATCGAGGCGCAACTCACCACTGCTGCTGCCGGACAGGGGATCTGCGGCGACGGATTTTCTTCCTGTTTGACTGAGATTGAGGTTCTGGCGGGGGTGCCGTAGGCAATCCTGGTCTGATGCCGAAGATCGAGCTGGTGGCGGGCGAGTAGCGGCGTTTACCAGTCGAGCAGACCCGGCTTCTGTTTTTCCAAGCCGGCGTCGGAGGGGAAGACCGTGTTCATGATCACCTTCGATCTCGGGCCCGCGAATATGGGGTTTGCCGCGGCAAGCCATTCCTTGAAGTGGGGTGTTTCCAGGTGTTCCT
>DPYP01000459.1:0-5854 GCA_003545375.1 Lentisphaeria bacterium | reverse complement strand
CTGGTGGGCGTTACAGGACTCGAACCTGTGACCTCTACCGTGTGAAGGTAGCGTTCTAGCCAACTGAACTAAACGCCCGGATAATCCGTAGCAAAGGCTTACGGTAGTTGCATTTTCTCCGGAATGCAAAATCCCGGCCTATAACTGTGGAACAGTCGGCTCGGCCATTTGATTTGAGTTGTACAGCACAAATGCGAGCGACGCTGCCATGGAAATATATAATGCCGTGCATGATCTGCGATCTGTATTGACATCACCATGGCGCTCACCAAGCTCACAGCCCATGCAGCGAAGGCTGTACGTGTGTCGCGGACTGGGTGAAACGCAGTGCGACAAGGGATTTAGGCTTGGCAGGCCGACGTGTGTTCACGCGACCGGGAGCACCGCACAAACAGCCAAGGACGGCGGTCCTGCCCATTGAATATCCGAGCTTCCCGTATAGATTGGCACGCTGCAATCACGACCGGATTCAACCTCAAATTCTGCAGCCACGATGACCGATCCGCTTTCTATCGCATTCGCCCGACTGCCGGGAATCGACGCCCTGCGCAACCGCGCCGCAGCCATCGACGTTGCCGCGGCACGGGTCCCGGTAAACTCACATATCCATCTGCCGCCGAATTTCTCCGCCTTCGACAGCGTCGCACAGGCAACGGATCTGGCAGCCGCCCAGGCCGTCGGCGTGCTCGGCGTCAGCAACTACTACGACTACAGCGTCTACGGTCCGTTCACGGAACAGGTTGCAGCTCAAAGAATTTTTCCGATGTACGGTCTCGAGATCATCGTGATGATCGACGACCTTCGCGATAGCGGCATCAAGGTCAACGATCCCGGCAACCCCGGCAAGACCTATGTATGCGGCAAGGGCATCACGAAGTTCGTCGACATGTCTGACCGCGCCTCGGCACTGCTGCAACAAATCCGCGACGCCGATCGCGGCCGCATGGCAGTGATGATCGAAAAGCTCGGGGCCGTCTGCAGTGACCGTGGCTTCGACACGGGGCTCAACGAGCAGGGTGTCGTTGACATGATCGTCAACCGTCACGGTTCGCTGCGGGAGACCGTTTATATTCAGGAGCGTCACATCGCCCAGGCCTTTCAGGAGGCAGTGTTCGACCAGGCCGATTCAGGAGAGCGTCCGGCAATTGTCGCGGCGATCCTCGGCCAGGACGCCAAGGACGCAAATGACCATGTCGGCATTCAGGGTGAAATTCGGTCGCACCTGATGAAGGCCGGCAAACCAGCTTTCGCCGAGGAGACCTTTATCACCCTGCCCGAAGCAACGGAACTGATCCTCGAACTGGGCGGTATCCCGAGCTATCCAACGCTGGCCGACGGAATATCACCGATCTGTGCATTCGAAGATCCGCCCGACAAACTGCTGGAGCACCTGCGCAACTACGATTTCCACGCCGTCGAATACATTCCGATCCGCAACAGCGCACCTGTGCTTACCGAGTATGTCACCGCGATGCGCACGGCGGGTCTCATCGTCACTGCGGGTACCGAGCACAACACGCTGGACCTGATCGGCATCGAGCCAACCTGCGTCGGCGGCACGCCGATACCGGAGGCAGTCAAAGCGATATTCTGGGAGGGCGCCTGTGTCGTCGCGGCACATCAATATCTCGGGTACATCGGCGAACCCGGATTTGTCGACAGCAACGGCGTGCCGAATCCCAGCTACGCAACCGCCGATGAACGCATCGACGCCTTCGCCCGACTCGGCGCTGCCGTGATCGAGGCCTACCGCAACCCATGAATTCAACAATTTAAGTTCCGTCAACTCACTCCACCCACTCATTCTCGAATGATGCACTGGCCAACTTTCGATCCAAGCGACGAACCTCTCGACATCATCATAAAAATCTCGCACTTCTACGGTGACGGCGTCGAGTTTGTCATTGCCGGCGGCGGCAACACATCGTGCAAAAACGATGAACATCTCTGGGTCAAAGCCAGCGGCACGTCGTTGGCGACGGTGTCGCCGGAGGGTTTTGTCGAGCTCGATCGCGCCGCACTGGCAGAAACGTTTCTACAGGACTTCGACGACGATCCGACCACGCGCGAAGCACAATACAAGGACGCCTTGAACGCCGCCCGGATTTATCCGGAACGCGGCCAGCGCGGCTCGGTCGAATCACTCATGCACCATGCGATTCCGGGGCGCTATGTGGTCCACACGCATTCGACCCAGATGAACAAGCTGACCTGCTCCGAAGCCGGCGAGGGTATCGCGCAACAGCTATACGGCAAAGACAACATCATCTGGATCCCGTTTGTCGATCCCGGGTACATTCTGTCGAAAGTCATCCACAAAGCGATAGGCGAGTACACCCAAGCCACCGGCCGCGACAAGCCGCGGGCGATCCTGTTGCAGAATCACGGCATCATCGTGATGGCCGACGAACCCGATCAGATCCGCGAGGATACCGACTGGCTGCTCGCCGGTATAGCGGAACACACCGATCATTCCTCCACGGTGATTTCGCAGCGGTTCACCTTCATGCCTGCGGAAGGGGCTGTGTCGGTGATAAACCGAGTTGCGCCGGCGCTGCGCTTGCTGCTGGCCGAAGACGGCATCCCGAAGATCGTCAACTTCTGCGACGCCCCGGTGGTCCAGGAGTTTGTTTGCGATCCCAACGGCGAAACCATGGCCAGGAGCGGCCCGCTGAATCCGGATCAGATCGTCTACTGCAAATCCTTTCCACTATGGCTCGACATCGATCCTGCAATCACCGACAACCAGTTGACGGAGACCCTGATAGCCGCCATCGCCGCTCATACCGAAACGACCGGATTCCCGCCGAAAATCGTGCTGGTGAAAAACCTGGGGCTGTTCTCGGTCGGTGATGATTGCAAGGCTACCAAAACGACACGTCTGATGTACACCGACGCCATCAAGATCATGCTCACGGCCCGCACCCTCGGCAATATCCACTTCCTGTCGCAGCGCGATCGGGAGTTCATCGACGGCTGGGAAGTAGAGCAGTTTCGTCGGAAAGTCGCCGCCGCAGAGGGACCGCGGGGGCGCATGGCCCGGCGCATCGTCGTCGTGACCGGCGCGGCGCAGGGCTTCGGGAATGGCATTGCGGGGGCACTCGCTGAGGAAGGGGCGCATGTCGTGCTCATGGACGTCAACGTCGAGGGTGTGTCGCAGGCAGCCCAGGAGCTGGCACTGCGCCACGGTGCCGGCCGCGCGATCGGCATTGGTACCGACGTATCCAGCCCCGTGGCGATGGCTGATGCGATCCACGAAACCGTGCGAACGTATGGCGGCATCGATCTGTTCGTGTCGAATGCCGGGGTTCTGAGGGCCGGCAGCGTCATCGATCTAAGCCCCGAAGACTTCGCTTTCGTGACCGATGTCAACTACAACGGCTACTTCATTTGTGTCCAGGCAGTGGCGCCGATCCTGGCGACACAGCACAGCGCCTCCAGCGACTATCTCAGTGACGTTATCCAGATCAATTCCAAGTCCGGCCTCATAGGGTCTGACCGCAACGGTGCATACGCCGGCAGCAAATTCGGCGGCATCGGTCTGACCCAGTCTTTCGCGCTGGAACTGGTGACCTCGGGCATCAAGGTCAATGCTATCTGTCCCGGCAACTTCTTCGACGGCCCGCTGTGGGCCGATCCGGAAAAGGGTTTGTTCGTGCAGTATCTGAATGCCGGCAAGGTAGCCGGCGCGAAAACTACCGAGGACGTACGCCGGTCATACGAAGCGAAAGTCCCGATGGGCCGCGGCTGTACTGTAGAGGATGTCGTGCGCGGCATTCTGTATCTGGTCGAGCAACGCTATGAAACCGGCCAGGCTCTACCAATCACCGGCGGCCAGGTCATGTTGTCATAGGAGTGGCCCGGAGGTCGCCGTCCGGATTCCGTCTCCCACTTTCTGTAAACCTGAAACCTGAATTCCCAAAATGGCCATACCCGCAACACAGTACGCCGTCCAGCTGGTCGGACCGGACGAACTGACATTGAACACATCGAAGCCCGTCTTGCATCCGGGGCCGCATCAGATTCTCGCGAAGATCGAGTGTGTCGGCCTGTGTTTCTCGGATCTCAAACTGCTGAACCAGTTTTCCGGGCACGCACGCAAGAGCGAAATCGTCGGCGGTCTCGCCAAGGAGATTCTCGACGAGATTCCGAGCTACGTGCCCAACGACGAGCCGACCGTACCCGGGCATGAAGTGGTGTGCCGTATCATCGAGATCGGCGACCAGGTCAAGCACCACGAGATCGGCGAACGATGCCTGATCCAGGCGGATTTCCGGCAGTTGCCGACGGCCGGCTCGAACGCAGCGTTCGGTTACAATTTCGAAGGGGCGTTGCAGGAGTATGTGTTGCTGGACGAACGCGTCGTCATCGACCACGACGGCGAGCGTTTTCTGATCCCAGTCGCCGAACATCTCGGCGCCTCGCAGGCAGCGCTCGTCGAGCCGTGGGCCTGCGTCGAAGACTCATACGTCGTCGTCGAGCGGGCCACGGTCCTGCCCGGCGGCCGTCTTTTGATCGTCGCGGCGGCAGGCCATGAGATCCAAGGTGTCGAAGCCAGTTACGGCAATGCTCCGCCGGCAACGATCACGGCGATCACGGACGAGTCGCAACACGACTCTGTCTCGGCACTCGGCAATGTGACTTTCACAGACAGCGTTGCAGACGTTGCCAACGAAGGCTTCGACGACATCATCTACTTCGGCAGCAGCAAAGCCGACCTTGATGCACTGAACGACAAGCTGGCCGTACGCGGCATCATCAACATCGTGCTGGGCGGCGAAACCATCGGTGAACTGGTCCACGTCGGCGTTGGTCGGGTGCACTACGGCTTTACACGCTGGGTCGGCACGACAGCCAGCGACGCCTCCGAGGGGTACAAGCGGGTTCCGGAGCATCCGGAGGTACGCGACGGCGACAGTGTCGTTGTGATCGGTGCCGGCGGGCCGATGGGGCAGATGCACGTGATCCGCAACATCTGCTCCGGGCGCAGCGACCTTTCAGTGACAGCCACCGACCTCGATGACACGCGGCTGCGGGCCCTGGCGCGCAAATGCGAGGCAATTGCAGCCGCCAACAACGTCACGTTTCGCATGGTCAACACGAAAAGCGAACAGCTCGACAACACCTTCAGTTACTGGGCGTTGATGGCGCCGATTTCGGTGCTCGTCGAACAGGCAATCGCCGGCAGCAAACCGAACGCCCTGATCAATATTTTCGCCGGCATCCCGGCACCGGTAAAACACGATCTCGACCTGGACACCTACATCGGCAACGGCCTGTACATGTTCGGCACCAGCGGCTCGACCATTAGCGACATGAAGATCGTGCTGCAGAAAGTCACTGACGGCCAGCTCAACACCAACACCTCCGTAGACGCCATCTCCGGCATGGCCGGTGCCACCGGCGGCATCGATGCGGTCAAGAACCGGACGATGGCCGGCAAGATTATCGTCTATCCGCAGCTCCACGACATCGGCCTGATTCCGCTGAGCCAGCTGGCCGAGCATTTCCCGACGGTCGCCGCCAAACTCCACGACGGCCAGTGGTGCTCGGAAGCGGAGGCTGAATTGCTGAAGACAGCTTCGGCATAGTCCAACATCGGAAATCGCATGGGCAAGAACTTCGTCGGTTTCGGGTTTGGCCCGATCCAGTCAGCGCTGATCGTTTATGAGGCACAGTGCTCCGGCAACTTTTCGTCGTTGACGATTGCCGAGGTCGATCAGGGTCTTGTCGACGCGGTGCGCGCCAACGACAGTACGGTGCACATCAATATCGCCCACGCCGATCGCGTCGAACCCGCCGACCTGACCAAGCTGCAATTGCTCAACCCGACGGTCGAGGCAGACTGTCCCGC
>DPYP01000320.1:0-2888 GCA_003545375.1 Lentisphaeria bacterium | reverse complement strand
GCCGTCGCGCATGGGCCAGACGACTCTCGATGTCGATGTCAATCTGGGCAACCAACCGCCTGTTGCCGATGCCGGCGATCCATACGAGACCGACACGGATCTCAGCTTGACCCTCTCCGGTTTGAGCAGTTCAGATCCGGATGAACCATGTACCGACGAGATCGTCCTGTTCGAGTGGGATCTTGACAATGATGGCGAATTCGACGACGCTACCGGCTCGCAGGTAACGCTGCAGCCGCAGGACTTTATCGATCTCACATTGAACGTGGTTGACGACCCGGGCGCGGGGCTGCCGGAGAACTTTATCGGGCTGCGCGTCACGGACACCTTCGGTGCCACGCAGATCGACACCACCAACCTGCGGATCTTCGACAACAATCCGTTTCCGGACTTCATTGCCGATGCGCTGCACTGCGACACGCCAGTGATCTTCGACGGTACCGGTTCGTTTCACGGACGTCCGGATCGCATGATCGTCCAGTGGGAGTGGGACTTCGACTACGACGGCGAGACCTTCAACATCGATGCTACAGGCCCAATCACAGAGCATGTGTATAACGACTTCGGCCTGCATGACGTGGCACTGCGTGTCACCGACGACAACATGCCGCCGCGCCAGGGAATCGAGATCCAACCACTTGACCTGGCCGGCAGCAATCGCGACCCGCTGGCGCATGCCGGCGGCCCGTATGACGTTGACTTCGGTGGTACCATCACGTTCGACGGCTCGCAAAGCAGCGAGCCGGACGAGCCGTGCGGCGACGGCATCGTCATATACGAGTGGGACCTCAATGGCAACGGCCAGTTCGTCGATTCCAGCAACGCGAATCCGGTGCTCACTTGGAATCAACTGATGGCCCTGGGATGGGGTGATGGCGAGACGCGTACCGTTCGGCTGCGTGTTTTCGACGATAGCAACGCCTTCGGCATCGACTCCACGCAGCTGACCACCGGCACCAATGACCCGCCGACCGCGAGAGCCGGCGGTCCGTACCAGTTCGACGAGGGAACGCCCGTAGTTCTTGACGGCAGCGGCAGCACCGATCCAGAAAATGGCATGCTGACCTTCGAATGGACAATTGACGGTAATAGCCTCCCGCTGGCCTCGCTGGACCCGGCGCCGATTCTCGACTGGGCCATGCTGGTGGCTGCCGGCATATGCGATCCCGGGCAGTACAGCGGCCAGCTCACGGTCACCGACGAGGGCGGCGCGATGCATGCCGACTCGTTCTCGCTGACCATCCACAACCAGCAACCGCTGGTCACGCTGCCGCTGAGCCTGAGTGTTTTCGACGGCGACAATGTCACCGTGTCATCGCCGAATATGACCGCCACCATCGATGACGTGTCGCTCGACAAGGGCAGGCATACTTTCAGTGTCGATTGGGGTGACAGCACATCGCCGGACAGCGGGACGTTGACCGGTCCGATCTTCCTGCCGGACGTCACGCACGCATACGATCAACTCGGCATCTTTTCGTTGTCATTGACCGTAACAGATATCGGCGGCGAGTCCCGCACTGCCACGTCGATGGTCACTGTGCAGAACCATGACCCGGATGTTGTCATCACGCCGTCGAGTGCCGGCAATGTGATCTTGGAAGGCTCGACACTGCTCTTCGGGCCGAACCCGAGCAGCGTGTCGGGCGAATTCCACGCCCAGTTCAACGATCTCAGCCCGCAGGACACCCACACGGCCCTCATCGACTGGGGCGACGGCTTGGTCCAGCCGGTGGCAGTCGACCAGGAAAACGACGTCGTGCTCGCATCGCACCTTTTCGGCACCGACGGCACCTACACGATCGGCGTCACTGTCACCGACCACAACGGCGGAACAGCCACGGCTACAACGCAAGTCGAGGTCACACCCGCTGCGCTGTCGCGGCATTGGACAAACAGCATAGGCGACCGCAACTGGGCGAACCCGGCCAACTGGAATCCCCCCGGTGTACCGGACAACACCGACTCCGTAGTATTCGACGGCGGTGTTGCCGGACCGATCGTCGATGACACCTTCGAACTGCATCGTCTGACGCTGACCGGTGATTTCGGCGGTGTGTTCGACATCGGCCCCAACGGCATCCTGACGGTCGAGACCGTCACGACGATCAATGGTGGAACATTCAACCTCGGCGGTACGCTCCGCATCGGCGGCAATCTGCTGATCGGGCCTACTGTCAACGGCTTTATGAGCAGCGGCGCTATCGACTTTTTCGGGGGCCTGCCGGAGCTTCCACTGGTCATCTCGGACCTGTTGGGCGCCAATCTCGGTGTCACACTGGTCACCGGCCACATATCCCTGGCAACGCCGCTGCTGGTTCGTGACATGGAGGTGGACAGCGGTCAGGTCGAGACGGAACTGCAGCCCCTGACCTTGACCGGGGATCTGCACCTCGTCAACGGCGGCGTAATGAACATCGGTGCTGGCGCCAGTATCGGCGGCGACACCTTTATCGAGATGGGCGGGCTGCATATAGGTCCGTCGACAGTGCTGCCCGAGCGATCGATCGGCGAACCCGTCGACTTCCTGGGTGGGCTGGCTGTCTCCGGCGAGTTCACGGTATTCAACAGCGACGTGAATTTCCATGACGCTGTCGTGGTGCTCACGGGTGAGTTTAATGTCTTTGGCCCGGGGTTCGTCCTGCGCTTCGGTCCTGCCGGTATTCAGGTAGCCGGCGGCGATCTGTCCCTGTCCGGATCGACCGAGGGTGAACTGTTGATCGGCAGTATCGAAGCGGTGCCGCATGTTTTCGAGGTGACGACTGCGAACGTGGTGGCACTGGAATACCTCACGGTCGAGAACTCCAATGCTGATAACGGCATGCCGCTGGCGCCGCTGTTCAGCACCGATCTCGGCGGCAACACGCATTGGTTCTTTGGCAGTCCCC
>DPYP01000220.1:8095-15502 GCA_003545375.1 Lentisphaeria bacterium | reverse complement strand
TCTTCGTGGTAACTCGCCATACCGTGATAGGGTTTTCACCACGAAAGCACGTCGAAAAGGAAGCAATTCAGTCCGGAGCACAAAAATTCTCTTTTGACGGGTCGCGACACCGGCAGAACCGGCCGTGCCGACGTCACTTGAAAATAGGCTAACTTTCAATAGTTTATACCGTGTGTATGGTTTACCACATCGTTGACAAACTGGGATTTAACTGGACGAACTCCGTGAATACCGTCGCCAAACCTCCGTGTCCGCATCGGTGCGCTGTCCCGATTCTCGCACTTCTCCTGATAGCTTGTGGCCCCGCAACGGCCATACGATTCGGCGAGATCGACCGATTTCGGCTGGTTGGCCAAGCTGTCCCGGTGCTGGAGTGGAATACGATCGATTTCGAGGCGCGCCCCTCTCTCGGAGCGGGTGAAAAATACGCCATTCTTTCAGTCAGGCTCGCCCCCGGCCGCAGTATCGGCAAGTATGACTACGACCTTGCGGGCACCAGGTGCCTGGCAATGGCCATCGACGACGGCCCCTTCCGGCCGGAGACCTGGGAACAGAGACAGGCGGCAGATGTGGAAATCGTGCACCTGCTTTACAAAGTCAAACAAGTCGACGCCCCCTTTTCGTTGAACATCGCGCTGCTCGACACGAATGAGACCGTCACCCTGAACAGCGACGGCACCGTAGAAGAGGATGATGCCGGAGCTGCCCACACACCGGAAACATCACCCGACACACAACCGGCGCCCGTAGAGGCGCCCGCTGCCGTTGTAGAAGAAAAGCCGGAACCTGTTCAGGCCGTCCTGCCGGCTGTGGTGAAACCAAAACCCAAGCCAATCCTTATCGAGGAAGAAGTCGAAGACGATTGGTAAGATAGCTGCCCATGGCATTGTTTATTCGGTGTGTCAGTTGGCTGGTCGGCTGTCTGCCCGCGAGTTTGCAGATTGCTCTGGGGTGTCTGCTCGGCTGGGGACTGCGGCGGGTGGTGAGATTTCGCCGCAACGTCATCCGGCAGCAAATGCAAACGGCGCTGGGACCCGAAACGGCGTCGGCGATCGAACCGGCAGTTTACAGGCACATTGGGCTGACAGCGATCGAATTACTGCGGCAAGCTGCGCTTGCGGACGAGAAGCTGGAGGAATTGATAAAATTTGACGGGCTCGAACACCTCGAAAAGGCGCTCGAGCGCGGTCGGGGAGTCTTGGCATTGTCTGGTCACATGGGGAATTGGGAGTTGCCTCTGCCGATGGTCAATCGCCATGGCCCGGAAATGTACGTCGTCTACAAAGAGCTTAAGCATGCCGCAGGGGAAACATTTCGCCGAATGATCCGTGATGATCGAGGTGTGCATGGAATTTTACGACATGGTGCAGCTCGGGGTGTCCTCAAGGCGCTCAAGAAGAATGCGATGGTCGGATTCGTCCTCGATCAGAACATGACTGCAGACGAGGGCGTGTTCGTCGATTTCTTCGGGATGCCTGCCTGTACTATGCCGGGGTTGGCGGTGCTGGCAGAAAGATCAGGTGCCGCCGTCCTGCCAGTGTGTTGTTACCGGGACGCGAACGACTGGCACCATCATATGCGGTTCGGCGCACCGATTGAACTGGAGAGTGGAGGGGAGGACCGCAACGCGAACGCCCACGCCAACACCGCACGCTTTACCCTGGAACTCGAGCGGATGATCCGGGAACGGCCGGCCCAGTGGATCTGGATGCACAAGCGCTGGAAAACCAGGCCGCCTGACGAAGCGAAAGCGCCAATCAATTTTTGAACGTAAAAAGCCTGTTCGGCAGACAAAAAAGGTGAGGTCGTGACGATGGATGATATTACTTGCCCACAGTGCAAGACTTTGAACCAACCAGATGCCGATAGCTGTAACGACTGCGATAGCAGCTTGCTCGTCGGCAAACTTACCAGCCTCGGCATCGGTGTTCTGCCGAAGGGGTTCGTCTGGGAAATGCGCCCCGGCGACCTCAGCCTGGGGCGCAATATTGCCAATGATTTTGTCATCCCAAGCAATCTCATTGCTGGCGAACAGTTGCGTTTCGTCTATCAGGGCAAGGGGTTTTCACTGCTCGACGTCGAACAGAAGAGCCGCTGCACCGTCGGTGGTCGAACGATCAATGACGCGACCAAACTGCGTGACGGTGACACGATCAAAGTCGGTGTGGAGGAATTTCTCTTCAACTGGTCCGGTGCCGATGCGCGAGAGGTGCCCCGCGTGGATCCGCTCGCCAACCATCTGCAGTTGATGCTCGGAGTTATCTCGGAGTTCCACACGTCACTGAACCTTCAGGAAGTGTTCAATAACGCTGTCGACGCAGTTGTGCGCCTGACCCATACGAAACGCGGTTACGCTTTCCTCGTTGATGTAAGAGCCGATGGCGAGATGGAGTTGGTCGAGGTTGCAGCCCGACGAACCGGCGGCAAGGCTCTGGCCGACGAGGACCCCTCCGGTTACACGATCAGTCAGTCGATCATCAGCCAGGTCGTATCGGGTGACGAACCCATTGTCATCGAGGACGCCGGTGCCCAGCAGGTCAGGACCGACACCATGCTCAAGTTCAAACTGATCTCGGTCGTCTGCCTGCCTTTGGTCACTTTCAATCATCGCACCGGCAAAAAGCGTGTCATGGGCGTCATCTACTGCGACAGTCCCATGCCGACCGGGGAGCTGCCGAAACATTGTCGACCGACGCTGCAGATGCTGACCCAGATTCTCACAGCCACAATCGTCAAGTGGCAAAACTACGAAAAAATGGAAACCTTGTTCAACACCTTTGCACACTCCGCTGCGGCACTCGAGCAGGATCTCGCCGTCGTCCAGAAAGATATCGAGATGCTGCAGGCACGGGTCAGCGAACCGGATGGTATCAACAAAATCAGCACGGACGAGATTCACTCGGAACTGCAGACGCTCAACGCACGTGTCAACACCGCAGTCACCTCATTGGGCCGTCTTCAGGCAAACCAGTGATCTTCCACCGTTCCGAGCTTTCGTGGCTTATTTCAGCCGAGCACTCCCCCAGTGAAACCTGGACTTCGTGAATCCGATTCCCTCAGTCACGAAATCTTCGTTGCGGCTGGCCAACGGTGGTGTTGGCGCGACGTCCTGGCGATGGTCGAGTACACCGGCACCCTCCAACCGTTCCTTGACGAGATCGCCGCGGGATGCGCCGCGGAAGCAGTCGCGGCCGAAAATGACTGCGTGCCGAACGATGCCCAGGTGCAGGAGCGCTCACACGACTGGCGCTACGCCTGGAACCTGGTTACTGCCGAGGAGACTGCAAGTTGGCTTGCCGCCCGATTCGTCGACCTCGAAGACCTGACCACCTACATTCTGCATCAAGCCTGCCGCGAACTGGCCCCTGCCCCCCACGCACCCGCACCGACTGTTGCCGACGATGTGCTGCCCTTGCTCTGGCCGCATGCGGTCTTCAGTGGTGACTTGGCAAACTACACCATCGCACTCATCTATCGCGTTCTGGCCTGTACACGCACCGAACCAACACCTGGCACTTCGTTGCCGCCGGACTTTTCCGATGCCCGGTTCCTCACCGCCGATACGGTTGACAAGTATGCTCGACTCGATGCAGGTTATAGGCAGTGCGCCATGGCCACCGCAGACGACGCCGAATGTCGCCGCCATTTGCCAGGACTGCGCCGCCATTTTATGTCATTCAGACTGGCCGGGGCAACGTTTCCCCGTCGCGAGGCAGCGCGCGAAGCGCTGCTATGCACCACTGCCGATGGCGAATCGCTGTCGGCAGTATGTGAACGCAGCAACGGCCGCTACACGGAATTTACAGCCCGCGCCGACGAACTTGCCGTGGGCGACGCACAGCGACTGCTTTCTGCCATGCCGGGAGAGTACGTGGGACCGATCGCCGCTGCGGATGGATATCAGGCCGTGGAGGTCCTCGAGAAAATTGAACCGGTTCCCGACGATCCGGTCGTGCTTTGTCAAATTCGTGACCGGCTGGTCCATAATCGCCTGGCACCGCTTATCGACACACACGTCGAATACCTGATCGACCTTCAATAAATGGAGGACCGGTAACGGAATGAGAAAAGTTCCACATCGCCTTCCAACCGCCTCTTTCTCTTTTTATGCAAAAATTGCTTGAACAACAGTCGCTTTTTCGCAACTCGTCTCCAGAGCAGTTTTCCGGTTTGACCGCACTGTTCGAGTGCTGCGAGTTTCGCTTTGGTGATGTGATCACGACGCGTGACGACACGGCATCGTCCTACTTCATTATCGCTTCCGGTCGTGTTCGCGTAGTGCGCAAATTCGGAGGAGAGGACGAGGAAGCATTGGCCGTGCTCGAGGCCGGCAGTACGTTCGGTGAGCTCGGACTGCTGTATCCGGCGACCCGAGCCGTTACTTTGCGCGCCAGCAGCGACGTCGTACTCTGGCGTCTGGCGACTGAAGACTTTGCTGTTTTTGCCTCAGCCAATCCCGATCTGCACACGGAAATGCTGGAACGGGTAGCAGGCTGCGACATCCAGTTCTCCGACGTCCCCCTGAACAGTTCCGGCATCAGCGGCAGCCGATCAACGCCTGACACCCGCGAACTCAACGTCGACGACCGTCGGGCGATTGACATCCCATCGATCCGACAGATCGATGAGATGGATTGCGGCGCCACTGCGCTCGCCATGGTATGCGCCGGTTACGGCCTGGGAATCGGCCGCACGCGCATTCGTGAACTGGTTCGCAGTCGCGACGGCTCGACGTTGAGCGACTTGGCACACGCAGCCCGGGAGTTCGGGTTGCAAGGCAAGGCTGTGAAGCTCTCCAGCGACAACCTCGATCGCCTTTCGATGCCGGCCATCGCCCATTTCGCCGACGACCATTGGGTCGTTGTCAGCAGCCGTCGCGGCAAACGTATTCGCATCGTTGACCCAGCCACCGGCCCCGAGTCGCTTACACCCGACAGATTTATCGAGCGTTGGACAGGGCACACGATCGTTTTCGGAGCAACAGTCTCCCAGCATGATCTGGCACGGCCGCGGCGTGACTGGTCGTGGCTTTGGCCTGTCTTCACGCCACTGTGGTGGTCGCTGTCAAAGATTGTCCTGCTTACCCTGTTCATCTGCGGCCTGCAATTGCTGACGCCGTATCTGACCATGGTTATCGTCGACGACGTTCTGGCAATCCGCGACTTTCAACTGCTCAACACCATCGTCCTGGCACTCGGCACCACGATCGCGTTGACACTCCTGCTGACGCTGTTTCAGCGGCGGATTCTCAGTGTCATCGCCGTGAATCTGGACGAATCCTTGATCGATTTTATCATGGGCCGGTTGCTGGCACTGCCGCCCATGTACTTTCACCGCCACCGCCCGGGAGACATACAGCGGCGCCTGGAAACGGTCCGCGGGCTTCGGGAGTTTGTCGTTCAGAGCGGTGTCGGTGGTGTTGTCGCCCTGGTACAGGTGACTGCCTTTCTTGCGTTGATGGCGTGGCTGAGTCCACCGATGACGCTCATTTACCTGGTGATGGCGCCGATTTATTTCGGCTTGATGTTTTTTTCGGGAAAACTGCTGCGGCCTGCATTCCATGAACTGCAGGAGGATGAGCACCAGTTGCGGGCACTGGAGGAGGACGTGGTCAACGGCATCGACACCGTCAAGACCGCCGCTGCCGAACCGCACTTCCACCGTCGGTTGCTGTCTGACTTTCGACGTATCTCGCGGCGCCAGAGCGAGAACAACTTCAATGTTTACTGCTTTGAAGGAACCATTCAAGCGCTCGGCTTTCTATCTACCGTGCTGTTCCTGTGGATCGGCACCCGCCTGGTCATGGGAGACAATCTGAGCCTGGGGGCGTTTGTCGCCTTCCAAATGCTTGTTGCCCTGAGTTATCCGCCCATCCTCATGTTGATCAAACTCTGGGAGGACCTGCAGCAGACCCGAGCCTGCGTCCAGCGACTTGGTGACATCATCGAAACAGCTCCGGAACCCACACGCACTGCCGGCGACGAGACACTGCAGACGGTTGACACGCTGCAGGGTGCCGTCGAGCTCCGACACGTGAGTGTGCGCTACGGGACGCCGGATGCCCCGCTAATCCTGCGCAACGTCAATCTCTCCGCGACCCCGGGTTGCCTGGTTGCGGTCATCGGCCGCAGTGGCTCGGGTAAGACGACGCTGGTGCGCTGTCTCGGCGGACTGCTGACACCAGGGGAGGGCACTGTGCTGTACGATGGCATACCCGCCACCGACTATGACATGACTTCGCTGCGGCGTCAGCTCGGGGTGGTGTTTCAGGAAAACCATATGTTCGTTGGCACCGTGCTCGAGAACATTGCCTTCGGCGATCCGACACCTGACCCGGCGCGCGCCATGCGGGCTGCCGAGGTAGCGAGTTGTCACAACCTTATTTCACAGTTGCCGCAAGGGTTTGGCACGGTGATCGGGGAGGGGGGCTATGTCCTGTCGAGCGGCCAGAAACAGTGTATTGCCATTGCCCGTGTTGTCTACCAGGAGCCGTCTGTATTCATCTTCGACGAAGCCACCGGGGCCATGGATATCGAATCGGAACGACTCATTCACAACAACCTCGAGCGCATCCTCGATGGTCGCACAGCCTTCATCATCACTCACCGGCTCGCAACCGTGCGTGATGCCGATCTGATCATGGTGCTCGATCAGGGACGTATCATCGAGAGCGGCACACACACCGAACTGATGGAAAGGCGCGGGCTGTATTACGACCTGACGGAGATGCAGGGGCGATAGATGGATTCCCCGCTACTATGGTGGATGTGCACGGTGCGCAGCCGCCAGGGCCAGCATGACGAAGATTAAACATCGCGTGCGATATAAAGAAACACCTGCACCTGACACCTGGATCCCGACACAGTACTTTACGCTTCGTATTCACGGCCTGGAAAGACCGTGCCAGAGAATCCCGTTACTGCAACACTACGGCTGTCACCTGTGAAACCAGAACAACCCGGAATAACCCTGACCCAGGACGGGCACGCGGCTATCCTGCTGTGTATCGGTCCGGATCAGTCGTTCGATGATGCTGCGACCAAGTTGTTCGAACTACTACAGCGAGCGCAGTCCCAGTTTCCCGATGTGCCGCGACATCTTTACATCGAAATCGACGGGCACAGCGGTGAACGGACCGGATTCGATACCGATTTTTTCGAGTTTCAGCAGGAGTTTTTGCTTGGCGGCATGGGGCGTTTCTTCACGATGATCGACACACCGCTGACCGGAGCCCTGGGCAATCCGGAGGCGCAGAACAATGACGTCGCCGACCGTCTCCAGATCGACGGGGCGCCGTAGCGACGGCAGAACTCATCGTCCAGCGCCAGATGTCAGCCCGCATACCTATTCGTACCGGTTCCCTGTGGGATTGTGGTGAATTTTGCGTAAAGTAGGCTATCGACGCTT
>DPYP01000220.1:704-7766 GCA_003545375.1 Lentisphaeria bacterium | reverse complement strand
TGCCGCAGGCTGCCGAACTTCGGCAACCACGGCATGGTCAAAAACGGAGATCGCCTGCAGCCATGCTGGCCCATTCCATCCGATAACGGACAGTTGAACCGCGCCGCAACGAACGACCCATGCCCATACACAACAGAGATTGGTACCAGGAACGCAGCAGCTCCGGCAGTTCCTATGGCGGAAGAAGGGCCAACGCCACACCGACGTGCACGCGCATCCTGATCGTTACGATCGCGGTGTACGTCGCACAAATCGTCATCTCCGACGGCCGCGTCTCCTATGTCACTCAGTGGCTCGCGGTGACGCCAGACACGATCACCCACGTCCAGGTCTGGCGACTGCTGACCTATGCCTTCTGTCACAGCCCCTTAGAACTGTTCCACATCGTTTTCAATATGTGGTTCCTGTGGATGTTCGGGCGGCGGATCGAACTGAAGTATGGCAGCCGCGAGTTCCTGTTGTTCTATCTGGTGGCGGCCCTGTGTGCGAGCGTACTGTACTGCCTCCTGCACTCCGTCTTTGACCAGGTGCGTCCGATGGTCGGCGCTTCCGGCTCGGTGATGGCGGTCGTCATACTGTTCGCCATGCTCTACCCGCGTGAGCGAATCCTGTTGTTCTTCCTGATCCCGATAGAGGTGCGGTGGATTGCTCTGCTGTTTGTCATACAAGATTTGTATCCGGTGCTTAGGATGCTCGGCAGCACGGGCATGAACGACGGCGTGGCGCACGCCGCACATGTTGGCGGACTCGCCTTCGGGTTCTGCTACTGGCTATACAAATGGCGACTGGAGTATCACTGGCAGTGGCTGACCGGCTGGTTGCGCATGAAACGACACGGACGCAAAGTGCAGCCGCGGCGGCGGGTCGCGAATGCCCCCGAGGCACCCGCTTCGAAACCAACGCTGGCCGGGGTGGCGCAGAAGAAACTGACAGGTGCCTTCGATGAGGAGATCGACCGGATACTCGAGAAAGTCGCGACCAAAGGCGTTGAAAGTCTGAACGAACGCGAGCGCGCGCTGCTGGAATCCGCCAGCGAACGATACGAGACCGAGGAGTAGGACCGCGAAAAGGAATCAAGGGCGAGGGAATTTTAGTACTGTAACAGATTACGAGCGGCTTCACTAAAGCACGAGTTACTACGGCATTTCCAGACTGATCGTTCCAATATTGCCCTCGCGAAAGTCGTTCAGGAAGGTGCTCGCCGCCAGTGTCCTGTCAACCTCGTCGCCCGGCAGCAGCATGCCGCGACGCCGCCCGATGCCGTCGAGCAGATCATCCACGAAATCGGGGTAGAAGTCCAGGCCATAGAATTTCTTGAAGTCCAGGCACTGTTGATCGTTGAAGACGTGCAAAAGATATTCCGCCAGCAGTTCCACACCGACCAATTCCGGCTTGATTGCGGCGATCACTCCGAGTTTCAGCGCTGTCTCCGCCGTCTCAATGTGCGGATACATGATCCCTGGCGTATCCATCAACTCCACGTCCTCACCAATCTTGATCCATTGCTGATGCCGTGTGACGCCCGGCCTGGGCCCCGTCTTCGCCTGGTTGCGCGAAACCAGCAAGTTTATGAGCGACGATTTGCCGACGTTCGGCAACCCGACGATCATGGCACGAATCGCCCGGGTCCGTGGATACTTGGTACCGCGCGCTGCCCGTGCCTGGGCTTCTGCCTTTTCGATCTGTTTCAGGAGTCGCGGCACAATATCGCGGGCGCGGTAATGCGTCGCGATGACCGGGTACCCATCGCCCTTGAACAGGTCACGCCATGCAGCAGTTGTATCGCGATTGGCCAGGTCGGCCTTAAATAGCAACGGCATGCGGGCCTTGTGCTGTATGATATCGCCGAGTTCGTGGTTGCAGGTCGACAGCGGCAGGCGCGCATCGAGCACTTCGATCACGATGTCGATCAGCGACAGCTTCTCACGGAGTTGGCGCAAGGCCTTGTTCATGTGCCCGGGAAACCACGACACTTTCGGCACTTTGTCGAAATCCATCATCGCCCGACGCGCTCCAGCAAATCACGCACGGTACCGCCGTGCGCCGCTGCTTTTTTCTCCTCGTCCCAGCGCCACGCACCATCTCCGTCTTGATCGATCGTGAGCCACAGGCAGACAGCGCCATTGTCGACGACCCACTCATCGGGGATCACCTGCTCATTGACTGCCTCGTATGCAATGACCAGCATGTGGTCAGCTGCGCCGCTGCGCAGTGCGGACTCCGCAAAATGGACGGCTTCGCTGCAATCGGCAAGACTGCTGAAGACCATATGCGAGCCGGCCAGTCCGAACTCGATGGCGACGAGGTTGGCGACGGTGTTCGGGTAGCTGTATGGAAACAGCATGGGACTGGCAGCACGCGGACCTTTGTCAAGCAGCCCCTGATAAAATGCGTAACCGGTTTGGGGCGCCCCGTACTCGGTAGCCGCGACAATGCCGAAGGACTCCGAAGCCGGCGTGTCCGCTGCGGCTTTGCTCAAGCAAAGTTGTGCGGCCCCAAGGGCGAAGCGGCAAGACGGGTCAAGATAGCCTTTGACTGATTCGAGTTGCGGTTTGTAGTCATCCAGCCCATTGCCTTTCATCCATCCCCCATCCGGCGGCAGTGCAGTGTCCGCACCCGCACTGCCGGCCAGGACCCAGCCCGCTGAAACCATCCGCACCCGGCCGCTGCGCGCCGGCATGGGAGGCAGCTGCCCAGTCCGCGCGCTGACAATTGCAGCCGCGTTGTTGCCACCGATCCCGGCGGAATTGATCAAGGCGACCGTATCGGAGCCAATCACCGCCGTCTGGCGTATGGCGTTGATGTTGCAGGCGTCATCCTGATCCTCGAGATTGAGAATTGGCGGTACCTTGCCAGCCCGGACGCTGTGCAGTGCAAGAATCATTTCCGCGAGGGAGGCGGCGCCGAACAGGTGACCGAGGTTCGACTTGAACGCTGCCACCGGAACATCCGCCGCATGCTCACCCAGCACCGCATTGATGGCAACGCTTTCAGTCACGTCATTAGCCACCGTAGAAGTCGCGTGGGCAGAGACCAGGCCGATGTCGGCAGCAGTCAGGCTGGCATCCTGCAGAGCGGCAGCCATGACACGGCGCGAACCGTCGCCACCCTTGGCCGGGGCGGTGAGGTGGAAAGCGTTGTTATTGGTGGCGGTGCCATGCAGTACGCCAATTGCGGAAGCCGCATCCTCCGGCCGGTTTGAGAACAGAACGGCAGCGGCGCCGTCACTGAAAATTGTGCCGCTGCGAGCGCTGTCAAACGGGCGAACTCTGTCCGTACTGATCGTCCGCATATTCGCGAGCCCGGACCAGCAGAACTGTGTCAGCGTATCGTAAGCGACAACGAGTACCCGTTCGGCGCGGCCGTTACGCAGCCAATCGAGTCCGATTCCCGCAGCAGCCGCTCCGGAGGCGCAGGAGAGCGATACCTGAGCAGCTGGCCGGCTCAGGTCCAGGCGTTGGACGATCGTGTCCACGACGTCCTGCTGCATGCGGAAGCTGTTTGGATCGAGGCAGCCGGTCTCATGGCGTTCGCACCAGCACCATTCGAGCGTCTCCATGAGCCCGAAGTTGGTGGCGAGCACGAGGGCCGGGGCAGGCCCATCGTCCAAACCATCCAGCGCTTGTCCTGCAACATGCAGGATCATCGCCAGGGCGACATTCTCATCGCCCTGGTTATAGCTGTACAACATCTCTTCGTCGTCTTCGGCAAGCTGTCCGCCGCGTACCTGCTCGAGTTCACCGGTATCGAACCGCGTCAGTTCGCGGACGGCGCATGCACCAGCCAGCATACCGTCATACGCCGTCTGAACACCGATGCCCAGCGGTGTGATCAGGCCTGTATCGATGATGTAAGCTGACATATACACGGTGTCCAGTGTTCAGCAACTGAATTCACACCCACAACTTACGCTACTTCGTCGTCCTCGTTGTGACGGCGGCATTCTTCGACATGAAGGATGAGCATGTCGTGGGTTTCGAGCAAGTGTTCGCTGACAAGGTTGAACATGCCGGCGTACTTCGGGCACTCCTGGGATTTGGTCTGGAGTTCGCCAAGGATGGTATTGATCTGCGACAGCGAGCGCTTGCCAAAGGCGATGTTGGCAACGGCGCGGACGAACGTGCCGTCACCAATGCTCAGCGACAAGTAGGAGAGCAGGCGGCCCAGGTGCAACAGAATGATCAGGCCCCACATATGATCTTCCTTGGCCAGCACCGATGCTTCGATATTACACCAACCGAGGGATATCTGGCGGGCACGCTTGTACAAGGGGCTGGCCTCGAAAAACATGGCATCACCTGGGACGATTGGATCGCTACCTTCGTCGCTGCCTTCGGTTTCAGCACCGTCGCCGAACTCGTCTTCCTCCGTCCAGTCCTCGCTGAATTCATCGTCGAATTCGAAAAAACCGAGGTCACCGAGACTGGCCGCGATCAGTTCTTCGGCATCGGGAAGATCACCGAATCTGTCGAGCATGCGAAAATAACGGGCGGCGGAATGGTCGCTGTACTTGAGCGCCTGTTCCCACTGGAACTCGTTCCACTGCTCGCTGTTATTCCAGTCCGGTTGATTCCTGTCGTCCACGAATCTTCTGTATTCCTCAGCCTTGGCCGTACCGTGCATCACCGAGTAATGCGCCCTCGATGCGCAGTAGCCGGTTGTACTTGGCGATGCGGTCGCTGCGGCTGAGCGAGCCGGTTTTTATCTGGCCCGCGTTGGTCGCCACGGCAATGTCCGCAATCGTACTGTCTTCGGTTTCGCCGGAGCGATGGGAGACGACTGCCGTGAACCCTGCCTTGTGCGCCATTTCGATAGCGTCGAGGGTTTCCGTAAGCGTGCCGATCTGGTTGACCTTGATGAGGATCGAATTGCCGCACTTCTCATCAATCCCACGCTGCAGATACTTGACGTTGGTGACGAAGAGATCGTCGCCGACGAGCTGGCAGCGGTCGCCGATCTTCTCCGTGAGCAACCGCCAGCCGTCCCAGTCCCCCTGGTCCATGCCGTCCTCGATGGAGTCGATCGGGTAGTTGTTGACGAGTTCGGCCAGGTAGTCAGTCATTGCTTCAGCACTCTTCCGCACCGGCTCACCGCCCCCGGCGGCCTTGGCAAAGACATACTCGCCGTTCTCGTAGAACTCCGAAGAGGCGACATCAAGGGCGATAGAGACATCGCCGCCCTGGGCCTTCAGCCCCGGCTTGTAACCGGCATCGCGGATGGCGGTTAAGATGACTTCGATGGCATCCTCGACACCATCAAGCGCCGGTGCAAAACCGCCTTCGTCACCGACCGCAGTGCTGAGGCCACGGCCGTGCAGCACGTCCTTGAGCGCGTGAAAAACTTCGGCACCCATGCGCAGACCTTCATGGAAGGTGGGGGCACCGATCGGCCGCACCATGAACTCCTGGAAGTCGATAGGTGCATCAGAGTGGGCCCCGCCGTTGATGATATTCATCATAGGCACCGGCAAAACGTTGGCGTTGCTGCCGCCGATATAGCGGTAAAGCGGCAAGCCCAACGACTCGGCAGCGGCGCGGGCAACGGCCAGAGAAACACCGAGAATGGCGTTGGCGCCGAGTTCGGCTTTGTTTTCGGTCCCGTCGAGTTCTATCATCAGACGGTCGATCCCGATCTGATCGGTGGCGTCGTATTCGAGCAGGCGCGGAGCAATTCTGTCGTTGACATTTCCGACCGCCTTGAGCACCCCTTTGCCGCGGTATCGACTCTTGTCGCCATCGCGCAGTTCAAGTGCTTCGTTGTCCCCCGTAGAAGCGCCGGAGGGAACCGCGGCCAAACCAGTGGCTCCGCTCTCCAGTTCCACCTCCACTTCAACGGTCGGATTGCCACGGGAGTCCAGAATTTCCCGACCGTGAATGTCGGTAATCGCGGTGTGCATCATGTCGAATCCGTGTGTTGTGAATCTGTAGCCCGCCGCGCTGCAGCAGCGGCAGCTTCATAGACAACAGCCAATGGGCTGTCGCTGTCCCTGGCGGCGAGACGGCAGCTTTCGTATTCCGGCGCAACTCGAACCAAAGCGCCTGAGTCCGGTGTAAACCCTAACTTTACACTGATAACTCCGAACGTGGTATCCACCTTGATAATTTTCCGCTCCAACACGTGCCGTTGGGCCGTGTACCAGCGTACGCCGAAGGTGGTGGTCTCACGCAGCAGCAGATCAATCAGCGCCGCCCGCCCGTCGTTGGTCGTCATGACCTGCAGGATTGTGCCGGGCCGCCCTTTCTTCATGGTGCACGGGATCATCGCGACGTCCAGCGCGCCAGCTTCGAACAGGCTCGGGCCGACATGGGAAAACCATTCCCCGGGCATGTCGTCGATATTGCATTCGACCACGACTATATCCGCTTTGCCCGGAGCGTCGCCCTTGCAGATGATCGCCTGCAAGACATTGGCTTGCGTCTCCAGTTCACGAGTGCCGGCGCCATAGCCGGTACTGATGATCCGTCCGGCGTGGCGGCCGGAAAAGTCGCGGCACAGTTCCGTCAGCAGCGCGGCTCCAGTCGGTGTCGTAAGTTCGCAGGGGGCCGTTCCGAAAACGGTGGGGACATCGCGCAGGAGCTCGGCCACGGCCGGTGCCGGAACAGGCATGACGCCATGACTGCATTCAACGGTACCGGAGCCTACGGCTACCGGCGCGCAGATCACCTGCTCTATACTGAGAAAATCCATCGCCAGAGAGACCGCGACAATATCGACGATCGCATCGACCGCGCCGATCTCGTGGAAGTGCACCTTGGCCGGCGCACAGTTGTGGACTGTGCCTTCGGCCGCCGCCAAACGATTGAAGACACCGCAGGCGCGCACTTTTACAGACTCCGCAATCGGTGCTGCATTGATGATGTCGAGGATATCTCCGAGATTCCGCCCACTCTGGTGATGGTGGTCATGATGATGGTCGGTGTCCGGCGTCACCGTATCGCCGTTGACGGTGACCTGGAAGTGCTTGGCGCGGATGCCGTGGCGAACGGTTTCTTCGACACTTGCCTGCCAGCTTTCGCACGGCATATCGATCCGCGCTAGTTGCTCATGGAATTCCGGCGTGTC
>DPYP01000220.1:481-675 GCA_003545375.1 Lentisphaeria bacterium | reverse complement strand
GTTGTGGACTGTGCCTTCGGCCGCGGCCAAACGGTTGAAGACGCCGCAGGCGCGCACTTTTGCAGACGCCGCAATGGGTGCCGCATTGATGATGTCGAGAATCTCTCCGAGATTCCGCCCACGATGGTGATCGTGGTCATGATGACGATGGTCGGTGTCCGGCGTCATCCTATCGCCGTTGACGGTGACCTGGA
>DPYP01000220.1:0-187 GCA_003545375.1 Lentisphaeria bacterium | reverse complement strand
ATCGCCGTTGACGGTGACCTGGAACTGCTTGGCGCGGATGCCGCGGCGAACGGTTTCTTCGACGCTTGCCTGCCAGCTTTCACACGGCATCTCGATCCGCGCGAGTTGCTCATGGAATTCCGGGGTGTCGGCTCCGGCATCGAGCAGGGCAGCGGCCAGCATATCGCCGGCAATGCCGGCTGTTGGA
>DPYP01000235.1:6835-8871 GCA_003545375.1 Lentisphaeria bacterium | reverse complement strand
ACCGGAGCCGCCGCTCATCTGGCGGCAGGCCAGTTCGTGATGCGGATGCGAGGGCAGATGCGGATAGCGCACAAAAGCCGTTGACGGATGCTGCTCGAGGTAGTGCGCAAAAGCGAGAGCGTTGTCGGCGTGCTTCTGCATGCGCACGGCCAGGGTCTTGACGCCGCGCGAGATCAACCAGGCATCGAAAGGCGAAGGGTTCAGGCCGATTGCTTTCTGGGCGAAAACCATTTTCTCATGCCAGGCGCTGTCGCGGCATAGCACCACTCCGCCGAGACAATCAGAGTGGCCGTTGATGTATTTGGTCGTGCTCGACAACGAGATGTCGGCGCCGAGCGCCAGGGGTTTCTGAAAGTACGGCGAAGCAAATGTATTGTCGACCACGAGGGCGGCTCCGGCGCTGTGGGCTTCATCAGCGATCGTCTGGATGTCGAGGATTTTAAGCAGCGGATTGGTCGGCGATTCTATCCACACGAGTTGTGGCGATCTGTTCCTGATCCTGTCGAAGTTGGCGGGATCGGTGAGGTCACAGTACTCGATTTTGACGCCGAACTTGGCGAACACCTCGTCGTAGATCCGGAATGTGCAGCCGTAGATGTTTTCCTCGGCGATGACCAGGTCGCCGGTCGACAGTGTCGAGATGACCGCAGTGATTGCAGACATGCCGGTGGCGAAGACGGTGGCGTGCTCCGCGCCCTCGAGCGCGCAGAGCGTCTGCTCGAGGTTGGTGAAATTCGGATTGCCGGAACGTGTGTAGTCGTAGCCCCGCGTCTCGCCGGGCCCCAGCTGGGCATATGTTGACGTCGCGTAGATCGGCGGGATGATCGCGCCGGTGGCCGGCTCGGGACTCTGCCCCACATGGATGGCTGCAGTTTCAAAGTTCATAGGGATGCCGCTGTTAATTGGATTCTCCGTCACAGCCCGTACTTTACTCTGCTTTACCAACCCGCAACGCCCTTTGAAATGACTCATTTATTGGCTGGACATCTTGAATCGTTTACGGAGCTCGCGCAAACTTGGGGACCGCTGCTGATCTTTTTTTTCATGATGATCGAAAGTTCGTTCATCCCGTTCCCCAGCGAGGTCGTGATGATTCCGGCCGGGTTCATGGCGGCGCGCCTGGAGTTGTTTCCGGGCACACCGATGGCGGCACTGGTCATTGCCATAGCCGCCGGTGTCGTGGGTTCACTGGCAGGGGCTTATATCAACTACTACCTCTCCATGAAGCTTGGGCGCAAGTTCCTGTACGCCTATGGCAAGTATTTTTTTCTGAAACCCGCGGCACTGGAACGGGCCGAGGAGATCTTCCGTGAATACGGCAACATGGCGACGTTCGTCTGCCGACTGCTGCCAGCGATCCGCCAGCTCATCTCGATTCCGGCCGGACTGTCGAAGATGCACTTCGGGCGATTCACCCTGTTCACCGGTCTTGGTGCGGGCATCTGGGTAATCGTGTTGGCGTGCATGGGGTATTACTTCGGCAAGCAGACGACGGAGATGTCGTACGAGGAGCTGGTTGTCACCTGCAAACACCAGATCGGCGCCAATCTGCACTGGCTCGTGCTTGGTCTGGCAGTGCTTGCCGGCGTGTACGTATGGGTACACCGGAAGGTCATGCACCGCCGCTCACCCGAGCCGGTCTGACGCCGGATTACCCGTGCGCACTGGGGATGATTTGCCGTGGAGGTCCCACGCCCTGAGCACAAAAAGCCCCGGCTGCCGAAGCAACCGGGGCTTTTTCAAAGCGTCTGCGCGTTGCACTCAGCCGTTCTTTGCCCTGGTCAGAGCGGCGGTCAGGCGGGCTTTCTTGCGGTTGGCGCGGTTCTTGTGAACGACGTTTGTCTTGATCGCCTTGTCGTACAAGGAGAACGTCTTGTTCAACAGTTGCTGCGCCTCGTCGAAATTACCTTCCTCAATCGCCTGGCGGAAGTTCTTTTCATAGGTCCAAAGCGACGACCTACGCGCCTTGTTGCGCATGCCTGATTTGACACTTGTGCGCATGCGCTTCAAAGTTGATTTATTCGTCGGCATGAGAT
>DPYP01000235.1:1861-6446 GCA_003545375.1 Lentisphaeria bacterium | reverse complement strand
TCTACTGAAGAAAAGCTGGACCGTAATGCAGCCGCCATCCGGCTACGTCACCGGCGATTTTGTAACCACCTAGCCCGCGGTTAGATTCTGTCACTGCGATTTACCAACTATACTTCCGAGAACATTGCTATGGCAAAGAAAAAAGTGCTGAAGCTCGCTTTCATCGGCGGCGGCGGCATCGCCCGGCAGCACGCCGACTATTTTTCGCGCTACGACGATGTCAACATCGCTGCTGTTGCCGACATCAGCGATGACTGCCTGAAGCACTGGAAAGACGCCCTCGAGGTACCTGGATATACCGCGTACCAGGAAATGCTGCAGGAGGTCAAGCCTGATCTGGTCAGTATCTGTACGCCGAATTTTCTGCATTATAAGCCGTCACTCGACGCCATGAAGGCGGGCGCACATCTTTTCATCGAGAAACCGATGGCGATGAATTCGCGCGAGTGCCGGAACATCATCTCTCAGAGTCGCAAACTCAATCGCAAGATCTCGATCGGCTTCCAGCACCGCTTCGAGCCCCGCGTCCAATTCATCAGCCAGGCAATTGCCGAGGGCCGCTTCGGCAATATTCTGCAGAGCCGCGTGTACTATCATCGGCGTCGGGGTTTCCCGAACTGGGGCGTGTTCGGCCAGAAAGCACAGCAAGGCGGTGGCTGCCTGATCGACATTGGGGTGCACGCCCTCGAAATGTGCTGGTATACTGTCGGCCGGCCACAACCTGTTGCGGTATCAGGCAATGTCTGGGCCCATATCGGCAACGATCCGAAAAAGGCGAAGAACGTTGCCTGCCAGTGGCCGGGCTGGGATACGGAGGCCTTCGATGTCGAGGATCTGGCGATCGGTCAGATTCGTTTCGGCGACGGTTCGATCATGACGCTCGAGTGCAGCTTTGCCATGCACCACGAGGAGGAGGGTATGAATTTCACCATCCGCGGTGAGAAGGCCGGTGCCCAGCTCGATCCTCTGAAGATCTATACCGACGACTATGGGCACATGGTCAATATCGAGCCGTCGTTCATCCCCGAAACTGACATCTGGGAAACCAAAATTCGCGGGGTTATCGATCATATGCTGCACAACGGCCCCAACCTGGCTCCAGCCGAGGATGGGCTTGCCGTGCAGCAGATACTCGATGGCATTTATCGCTCGGCCCGCACCGGTCGCGAAGTCGCAGTGCGTTAGATCATTTCGGTGTGAGCGGCGGCCTCCCAACCGCGGCTCTTGAGGAGCATGGCATGAAGGCACTTGCTGTTACAACGCTATTGTTGATTGCGAACTGCGCAATCGCGGCGCCCGATCCGCTTGCACAGTGGCCGCAATGGCGCGGGCCGCTGGCGACCGGTGAAGCGCCGCAAGCCAAGCCCCCGGTGTCCTGGGCCGAAGATCATAACGTTCGCTGGAAGACACCCCTGCCCGGTATCGGCGTGTCGACGCCAATCGTCTGGGACGACCGCATCATAGTCACGGCATCCGTACCGATCGGTGAGCGGTTGACTTCGCCCGGGCCGTCGCCCGGCGCACACGACAACATGGCAGCGCGCCATAAGCACGAGTTTCTCGTGATGGCAGTGAACCGCCGGGACGGTTCGGTGCTTTGGGATCGCCTCGCGGCAACCCAGCAACCGCACGAGACCACGCACCGGAGCAGCAGTTGGGCCTCTGCCAGCCCGGTGACCGACGGCGAGCACATCGTAGCATTTTTCGGTTCGGCAGGCGTTTGCGGCCTGACCATGGCCGGCGAGCTGCTGTGGCACAAAGACCTCGGCAACATGCGGACCAAGCACGGGCATGGCGAGGGTAGCTCACCGGCACTCTACGGTAACCGCGTCATCGTCAACTGGGATCACGAGGGCGATTCCTTCGTCGTTTGTCTGGACAAGCGGACCGGCGAAGAGCTGTGGCGGCGGGAACGCATCGAACCCACGTCGTGGTCAACGCCGATAGTTGTCGTGCATAAGGATCGGCTGCAGGCCATCGTCAGCGCGACCAACCGGGTCCGCGCCTACGATCTGGAGACCGGAGACGATATCTGGGCCTGCGGCGGATTGTCCGGCAACGTCGTCGCCTCTCCGGTCGCGGGCAATGGCTATGTCTATGCCGGCAGCAGCTACGAGCATCAGGCGATGCTCGGGATTCCCCTGGCCACCGCGAAGGGTGACATCACTGGCACGCGCGCCGTCGCCTGGCATCGGCGGGCCCAGACACCGTACGTCCCATCGCCGCTGCTGTACGGTGATGAGTTGTACTTCATCCGGCACATCCAGGGATTTATCACCTGTCTCGATGCAAAAAGCGGGCGGACGCATTACGGTTCGGAGCGCTTGCCTGGGCTACGTCGAATTTATGCCTCGCCGGTCGGTGCTGCCGGCCGCGTTTACGTAATGGGACGCGGTGGGCTTACCTATGTGTTGAAGCGCGGTCCGAAATTTGAAGTACTCGCACGCAATCAACTTGAAGACGTGTTCTCGGCATCGCCGGTGCCCGTCGGCAACGAACTGTACCTGCGCGGGCACGACAATCTGTACTGCATCGTCGAAAACAATCCCTGACCGTGGAAGGATCGAAATGAAACTCGAGCAGATCGAAACAGTCACCGTCATTGGCCTCGGGCGCATGGGGCACGGTATTGCACAGACCTTCGCCGTTGCCGGCTACGACGTCCGTGGCTTTGACAACTGCGCCGAAGCGCGTGCCACTGTCCCCGCCCGTATCCGGAGCAACCTGGCTGATTTTGTTGCCGCCGGCATGCTCAATGCCGATAAAGTCGAGCCGACCCTGCAGCGTATCACCGTGGCCGACAGTGAAGCGGATGCCGTCGCCGGCTCCCAGTTCGTTGTCGAGGCGATCGCCGAGGATCTCGAAGTCAAGCGCGACTATTTTGAACGCATTGAGGACTGCGTCACCGACGACACAATCCTGGCCAGCAACTCGTCGACGTTCACCGTATCGCTGTTTGGCGAAAACATGCGCAACACGGAACGGGCGGTAGTCACTCACTGGTTCAACCCGCCGCACATCGTGCCGACGGTCGAGGTCGTGCCCGGCCCTCAAACTACCGAAGAGGTTACCGAAACCAGCGTGGCGCTGCATCGCCGAATCGGTAAACTGGCTATCCGCATCAATGGTGAACTCCCCGGCTTCCTGGTCAATCGTGTCCAAAGCGCGATGATCCGCGAAGTCTGGGACCTGTACGAGCGCGGTATTGCCAGTGCCGAGGATATCGACACGGCGATCCGTGGCAGTATCGGCTTCCGGCTGGCGCTGTTCGGGCCGTTGAAGATCTGCGACTTCGGCGGCATCGACATCTGGACCACGGTTTACAATAAACTGGCGCCAGACCTGCGCGCCGACGCCGAGGTGCCGGCGATTATGAAGGCACATGTCGAGGCCGGTGATGCGGGTATGTCTGCCGGCCGCGGCATTCATGAATATGAATCTATCGAGACGGTCACAGCCGAGCGCGACGAGCTTATGCTCAAGCTGGCGAAACTGTTGCAACAATCCAGCAAGGAGTCCTGAAAATGGCGAACAAAGTTATCATCACCTGCGCCGTCACCGGTGCGATCCATACACCAACGATGTCGCCGCACCTGCCAATTACGCCCGACGAAATTGCTGCCGGCGCGATCGGCGCGGCCGAAGCTGGTGCCGCGATCCTGCATCTGCATGCCCGCAACCCGGAGGACGGCAGGCCGACGCAGGATCCCGAAATTTTTCGACAATTTCTGCCGCGCATCAAGGACAGCGTCGACGCGGTGATCAATGTCACAACGGGGGGCGCCCCCTTTATGTCGCCCGAGGAACGGCTGGCCGGGCCACTGTCGCTGCAGCCGGAGATGTGTTCGCTCAACATGGGCTCGATGAACTTCGGATTGTACGGGGCACTCGAGCGTTTCAGTGATTGGCAGCATGATTGGGAAGTGCCGTATCTCGATGGCTCGCGTGACCGTATTTTCCGCAACACCTTTCAGGATATCGAGATGTTTCTGGAACGCCTCGGCAAAGGCTGCGGCACGCGTTTCGAGTTCGAGTGTTACGATGTCGGTCATCTGTACACACTGGCCCATTTCCTCGACCGCGGCCTGATCGAGCCACCGTTCTTCGTGCAGACTATTTTCGGGATCCTCGGCGGTATCGGCGCTGACACCGAGAATCTCATGCACATGCGCCGTATCGCTAACAAGCTCTTCGGCGACGACTATCAATGGTCAATCCTGGCGGCCGGTCGGTTTCAAACCAGTTTCGTGACGATGGGGGCAATTATGGGCGGGCACATGCGCGTCGGTCTCGAAGACAACCTGTACCTCGGCAAGGGCGTGCTGGCGAAGAGCAACGCAGACCAGGTTGCGAAGGTCCGCCGCATCATCGAGGAGTTGTCGCTGGAGATTGCTACACCAGCTGAAGCACGTCAGATGCTGGCGCTGAAGGGCGCGGAAAATGTCGGGTTCTGAGCAATGGCGCGTCAGGTGACGAAGCTGATTTTAACCTGGCTTCACTCGAAGTTGTCCGGCATGATGCTCGCGCCGTGGGTGTTATCAATGTTGTGATGCTCGCCGAACGCACAGCGCATGTCGCGCTGTTT